>NZ_JBEZCZ010000005.1:0-292740 GCF_040647875.1 Micromonospora sp. NPDC049230 | reverse complement strand
GACGCTTCGGCTGGTGCGTGGACGCGTAACTGCCTGGACTGCGTGCCGCCGATTCATATCCAGGCCATGGAGTTATTGCCACGACACGCCGTGCCGCCGGGCAATAACTCCATGATCGACGAGGTGGGGGCGGGGCGGGGGTGGGGTGGGGGCGACTAGCGTTTCGCGCATGACTCGTTGGGGCATCCTGGCCACCGGCCACATCGCCAGCCGTTTCGCCGAAGACCTCCGGCTGGTGCCGGACGCCGAACTGGTCGCTGTCGGTTCCCGCGCCGCCGACAGCGCGCGCCGCTTCGCCGACACGTACGGCGCGAAGCGGGCGTACGGCTCCTGGGTGGAGCTGGCCGCCGACCCGGAGGTCGATGCGATCTACGTGGCGACTCCGCACTCCGCGCACTACGAGGCGGCGATGACCTGCCTGACCGCCGGACGGGCGGTGCTGCTGGAGAAGCCGTTCACCCTCGATCTGGCCACCAGCACCGAGCTGGTGGACACCGCCCGCGCCGCAGGGGTCTTCCTGATGGAGGCCATGTGGATGCGGACCAACCCGCTCATCCTCCGGGTGGTCGAGCTGATCGCGGAGGGGGCGATCGGCACTGTGACCGGCGTCCGGGCCGATTTCGGGGTGGCCGGGCCGTTTCCGCCGGAGCACCGGATGCGCAACGCGGCGCTGGGTGGGGGTGCCCTGCTCGACCTGGGGATCTACCCGATCAGCCTGGCCCACCTGCTGCTCGGCGTGCCGCAGCACATCCGGTCCTGGGCGCAGCTCGGCCCGGAGGGGACGGACGAGAACACCGGCCTGTTGTTCGGCTACGACACCGGAGCGCTGGCGACGCTGAGCTGCGGCATTGTCGGGTTGAGCGGGCTAACCGCCTCGATCACCGGCACGACCGGGCGGATCGACCTGCCGGAGCCGTTCTTCCGGCCGGGTTCGGTGCTCCTGCACCGGGCCGGCGCGGAGCCGGAGACGATCGTCGCCGACGGGGCCGGCAACGGCTACCAGTACGAGGCGATCGAGGTGCAGCGCTGCCTGGCGGCCGGGCTGACCGAGAGCCCACTCGTGCCGCACGCGGCCACGCTTGAGGTGATGGCCCTGCTGGACACGGTGCGGGAACAGATCGGCGTGCGGTACGCGTGAAAGAGAAGGGCCCCTCCGCGCGGAGGGGCCCTTCTCTCCGCGACGGTCAGCCGAAGAGCGGCCGGACCAGCAGGTAGGTGACGCAGGCGATCAGTGCGGCGGCCGGGAACGTGATGATCCAGGCGAGCACGATGTTGCCGGCGACGTTCCAGCGGACCGCGGAGAGCCGCTTCGTCGCACCCACACCCATGATCGCCGAGGTGATCGTGTGCGTGGTCGAGATCGGGGCCTTCAGCACCAGTGCGTTGAAGTAGAGCACCGCGCTGGCGACCGTCTCGGCGGCGAAGCCCTCCGGCGGCCCCAGGTCGATGATCTTGCGGCCGAGGGTGCGGATGATCCGCCAGCCGCCGGCGTACGTGCCGAGGGCCAGCATCGTCGCCGACGTCCAGAACACCCAGCCCGGGATGTGCGTCTTGCTCTCCTGGAAACCACCGGTGTAGAGCGCCAGCACCACGATGCCCATGGTCTTGGCGGCGTCCTGCATGCCGTGGCCCACCGACATGGCGGCGGCCGAGACGGTCTGCGCCCACCGGAAGCCCCGGTTGAGCTTGCCCGGCTGTCCCTTGCGGAACAGCCAGAGGATGGCCAGCATCAGCAGGTAGCCGAGGGTCAGGCCGACGATCGGCGAGAGCACCATCGGCAGCAGCACCTTCTCGCCGATGTTGCCCCACTGCACGATGCCGCCGGTGGACAGCAGTGTCGCGCCGACCAGCCCACCGAAGAGCGCGTGCGAGGACGACGAGGGCAGACCGAAGTACCAGGTGATCAGGTTCCAGGCGATCGCTCCGAGCACCCCGGCGAAGACCACACCGAGGCTGTTCACCCCGGTCGGGAGGGTGACCAGGCCGTCGCCGACGGTCTTGGCCACGCCGGCACCGAAGTGTGCGCCGACGAAGTTGCCGACGGCGGCGAGGCCGAGGGCGATCCGGGGGGTCAACGCCCGGGTGGAGACGCTTGTCGCGATCGCGTTGGCGGCGTCGTGGAAGCCGTTGGTGTAGTCGAACGCCAGGGCTACCCCGATCACCGCCAGGACGGCGATGAGTTCGGGTGTGACAGTCACCGGATCAGGACTCCTTGACCGCGATGGTCTCGACGGTGTTGGCCACGTGCTCGAAGGCGTCGCAGGCGGCCTCCAACTCGTCGGCGACCTCCTTCATCTTCAGCACCGTCAACGCGTCGTACTCACCGGAGAAGAGGCGCACGAGCAACTGCCTGTTGATCCGGTCACCCTCGTTCTCCAGCCGGTTGCACTCGATCCAGTAGTCCTCAAGATCCTTCATCGACTTCAGCCGGGGCATCGCGTCGGCGGTCAGCTTGGCCTGCTGGTCGAGCACGTTGACCATCTCGTGCAGCTCGCGGGGCAGCGCCGGCAGCTCGGTCAGCCCGTACAGGTAGAGCAGGTCGCCGACCGCTTCCAGATGGTCCATCACGTCGTCGAGCAGCGAGCCGAGCCGGTAGATGTCCTCCCTGTCGAACGGCGTGATGAATGTCGAGTTGATCTTCTTGTACAGGTCGTGGGTGATCTGGTCACTGTCGTGCTCGACCTCGGTCAACCGCTCGCTGACCGACTGCACGTCCACGCCGGGCAGGGCCAGCTCGTTGAGCAGCGCGGTGCCCCGGACCAGGTTCTGCGCGGCCCTGGTGAAGAGCTCGTAGAAGGCGCCCTCGGTGGGGCGGAAGGAAAACTTCACAGCACAGACCTCGTCGCGTCGGTGGAAGGGTGGCGGCACCCGTCGGGCACCCGCTCGGTGAATGCTAGGAAACGACAGAACCGTGAATTCGCCGGCCCACCCCTGGCCAGGCGTCATTCATCGGTCGTTCATCTGCTGTTCATCTCGACAGTCCCATCCGCACCCGCTCCCCCAGCAACCAACCGCTCCCGCTCGTGCTCGACGTCGAAATCGGCAGCCGGATACCCCAGGTCGAGGGTGTCGAACGTCTCACGCAGCAGATGGGCCACCGCCCAGTCCCGGTACCACTTGCGGTCCGCCGGCACCACGAACCAGGGCGCGGCGTCCGTGCCACACCGGCTGAGGGCCTCGGCGTACGCGGCCTGGTAGTCGTCCCAGTGCGCCCGGGAGTCGACGTCGGAGGGGTTGTACTTCCAGTGCTTGTGCGGGTCGGTGAGTCGTTCCAGCAGGCGCTTGCCCTGCTCGGCGTACGAGATGTGCAGCATCACCTTGATCACGGTCACCCGGTCCTCGGTCAGCTCCCGCTCGAACGCGTTGATCTCGTCGTACCGGGCCCGCCAGGTCGCCTCCGGCACCAGCGAACCGACCCGCGCGATCAACACGTCCTCGTAGTGCGAACGGTTGAACATCCCCACGTACCCCGGCGGCGGCAACTCCCGCCGGATCCGCCACAGGAAGTGGTGCCGCAACTCCTGGCGGGTCGGCGGCCCGAACGAGCGGATGTGCAGGCCCAGCGGATTCATCGCGCCGGCCACCCGCTTGATCGTGCCGTCCTTGCCACCGCAGTCCATCGCCTGGAGCACCAGCAGCACCCGGCGGGGCGGCCGGTCCGACCCGGTCTTGGCCATCGCGAAGAGCATCTCCTGCTGTCGGCCCAGCTCGCCGCCGACCAACTCCACCTGCTCCCGCGCCCAGGCCTTACGGTGCTCGCCGCGCCCCGCCATCGTCGGCACGCCGGGCGTGGAGCGCGGGTCGATGGCGCTGAGATCCACAGGTGCGCCGACCCGCAGCAGCTCCCGTACCGAGCCGCCGTCCGGTGCCACGATCTGCCCTTGCTGGGGTGCGCTCATCCACGGATCATCGCCCACCCGCAGGCGATCCGCCCGCCGAGGCCCCCGACCACCACCACCGGTCGGCATGGTCCCGGCACCGGCCGGCCGCCAAGCGCGGGGCCGCCGACGCGTCGGGTCGGCATTGTCGCGTGCCGGCCGGCCGTCGCCGACGGACGGGTACGCCCCCGACCCGGCCGAGCGGGCGGTCCGCACCGACCAGGTCGGCACGGCGCTGCTCGTGGTGTTGGAGCGGCTCGCGCCGGAGCAGCGGGTCGCGCTCGTGCCGCACGACGTGTTCGCGATGCCGTTCGCCCGGGTCGCCGACGTGCTCGGCACCACCGAGGTGGCCGCCCGGCAGCTCGCCCACCGGGCACGCCGGGCGGTCACCGCGCCGGACGTCCCCCGGCACACCGCTGACCTCACGGAGCAGCGCCGGGTGCTCCAGGCGTTCGTCGCCGCCACCGAGTCCGGCGAGCTGGACCAGCTGCTTCAGGTGCTCGCGGCGGACGTGGTCTTCGTCGGTGACTCGGGTGGGCACTACCCCTCGGCCCGCCAACCGGTCGTCGGCGCGGACGCCGTGGGTCGCTTCACGCTCGGCCTGTTCGGCCGGGCCGGCCGCTACGACGGCCGGGTGCGGGCCCGGCTGGTGCTCGTCGACGGCGTGCTCGGTCTCCAGATGGAGACAGTGCACAGTGACGGTCGGCCGATCCGCCTGGTCACCGTGTTCGCCGTGGACCAGGGTCGGATCACCGCCATCTACAACCAGATCAACCCGGAGAAACTGGCCGACCTGCCATCGCTTGGCGACGACGACCGCTGGCCGCCGCGCTGGTGAGCCGGCCGGGCGTGCGGTGTCAGACCACCAGGGCCAACCACTTGCGGTACGAGGTGGCGAACGGCTCGGTGCCGTCACCGAGCGCCCCGAAGAGCCGTTGCGCCGCCGCTTCGGCCTCGGCGACCACGTCGTCCGGGTAGCCGAAGCGCGCCCGGTGCTCGGCGAACTCGTCCTCGTCGAGCAGCTCCACCAGGCCGGTGGCGCGACGGCGGACGACGTCCAGGTCCAGGTCGATCAGGTGGACGGTGTCGCCGGACTCCCAGTGGGCCGGGGTGGTGATGTCGCAGTAGACCTCGCTGGTGCGCGGCGGCGGGTTGAACATCGCCGTCCACCAGGCGCGGTGTGGCACCAGCAGGATGAACGGGATCTTCTCCACCGACGGCCGGCCATGGTAGACCGACTCGGTGCCCTGGGGGACGCCGAGCCAGATGCCGAGGTCGTCCTCGGTGAGCCGGCGGGCCGGGTAGTCGCGGTGGGCGCTGCCGTCGTACTTGCGGTAGATCACTCGGACCATGTCGCTCGGCATGATTCGCACCCTAACCGATACTGGCCACGCGTCGTAGCGCGGCCGTAACGGGACGACGTGACCACGACGACCGGTCCGGCCGGCAGCGCGCCACGCGGCGGATGGGCGCGGCCGGTGTCGGCGGCGGCGGGTACCGTCGCACGGTGACTCCGCCCCGCACCGCCACCGGTTCCGCCACCCCGTCGGCCCGTGCGAAGGGTCGGCGCCGGGGTGCCCGGCCCAGCGGCACGGAGCTGCTGGCGGCGGCGGTCGGCGCGGTGCCCGGCGGTGCGGAACGCCCCGGCCAGTTGCAGATGACCACGGCGATCGAGGAGTGCGTGGCCGACCGGGAGCATCTGCTCGTGCAGGCGGGCACCGGCACCGGCAAGTCGCTTGCCTACCTCGCGCCGGCGCTCACCGTGGACGGCCCGGTGGTGGTCTCCACCGCCACCCTGGCGTTGCAGTCCCAGCTTGTCGACCACGACCTGCCCCGGCTGGCCGACGCGGTCGAGCCGCTGCTCGGCCGTCGGCCCACCTTCGCGGTGCTCAAGGGTCGCCACCACTACCTGTGCCTCGCCCGACTGGACAACTCCACCGCGGAGGAGCCGGAGGACACGCTCTTCGACGCTCCGGCGGCCCGCCCCGGCGGCGGGACGAAGTGGCTCGGTGAGGCGGGCCGGTTGGGCAAGCAGGTCGAGCGGCTGCGCGACTGGGCGGAGAAGACCGCCACCGGCGACCGGGACGAGCTGGACCCAGGCGTCGACGACCAGGCCTGGCGGCTGGTGTCGATGCCGGCCCGGGAGTGCGTCGGGGCGACCCGCTGCCCGTTCGGGCAGGAGTGCTTCGCCGAGGCGTCGCGGGCCCGGGCCCGGGAGGCCGACATCGTGGTGACCAACCACAGCCTGCTCGCTGTCGACATGCTCGCCGACCGGCACATCGTGCCGCCGCACAAGCTGCTCATCGTCGACGAGGCGCACGAGCTGGCCGACCGGGTCTCCTCCGCCGCGCAGGCGGAGCTGGTGCCCGAGCTGATCGACCGGACCACCCGCCGGGCCCGTACGCTGCTGCGACCGGAGACCGCCGAGGCGCTCACCGCGGCCGGTGACGCCCTCGCGGTCGGGCTGGCCGAGACGCCGGCCGGGCGGCTCACCGCCGGGCTGCCGACGCCGTTGCGGGAGGCGTGCACGCTGCTCGACGCGGCGACCCGCTCCGCGCTTGACGCGATCGGCGACATCAAGGCCGATGATCCCGACCCGGTCCGCAAACAGCAGGCCAAGGCAGCACTGGACGAGCTGTCCACCACCGCGCAGCGGCTGTTGGAGGAGGCCGACCACGACGTGGCCTGGGTGGAGAAGAACGACAGCGGCAACCGCCGGGCACTGGTCGTCGCGCCACTGTCGGTGGCGGGCACCCTCGCCACCCACCTGTACGACGAGCGCACCGTCGTCGCCACCTCGGCGACTCTGGCGCTGGGCGGCCGGTTCGACACTGTGGCCCGCGCCCTCGGGCTGGACGCGCCGCCACCCGCACCGCCGTCTCCCGCCGCGGCGGCGCTGGCCGCCCGCACCGGTCCGGGGCGCCCGGCCGCCGAGGCGCCGGGCCGTCGGCTTGCCAGCGAGGCCGTCCCGAGTGCCGTCGTCCCGGCGACCGAGGGCCCCGGTTGGCGGTCGCTCGACGTCGGGTCGCCGTTCGACTACGCCCGCCAGGGCATCCTGTACGTCGCCGCGCACCTGCCCAGGCCCAGTGTCTCCGGGCTGCCCGACGCCGCCGGGGAGGAGCTGCTGGCGCTCGTCGAGGCGCTCGGTGGTCGTACTCTGGGGCTCTTCTCGTCTCGGCGGGCCGCGCAGCAGGCGGCGGAGCTGTTGCGCGCGCGGACCGACCTGCCGGTGTTGTTGCAGGGTGAGGAGGCGCTGCCGCTGCTGGTCCGGCGCTTCCGGGAGGATCGCGCCAGTTGCCTGTTCGGGGTGATGTCGCTCTGGCAGGGGGTGGACGTGCCGGGTGACGCCTGCCAGCTCGTCGTCATCGACCGGCTGCCCTTCCCTCGGCCGGACGAGCCGTTGGCGGCGGCCCGCGCGGCGGCAGTGGACGCGGGTGGCGGTTCCGGCTTCTCCGCCGTGAGCGTGCCGATCGCGGCGGTGCGGCTGGCGCAGGGTGTGGGCCGGCTGATCCGGGCGACCGGCGACCGGGGCGTGGTCGCGGTGCTCGACTCCCGGCTGGAGACGGCCCGGGGCTACGGGCCGTTCCTGCGCCGTTCGCTGCCGCCTTTCTGGTACACGACTCGCCCCGAGGTGGCCCGCGGCGCCCTGGAACGCCTCGCCAAGTCCTGACTGCCGGTTGGTCAGGGTGCTTGGGAGGCGACGACCACGGCGTCGGGCGGGGTGTCCGGGACCCGGCGGGCGGCGAGCCGGCGGACCGCGGTGTTCAACACGGCGATGAGCGGCACGGAGACGAGCGCGCCGGTGATGCCGGCGAGCACGACACCGGCGGCGATGCCGATGATCACCGCGAGCGGGTGCAGGGCGACCGCTCGTCCCATGATCAGCGGTTGCAGCACGTGCCCCTCCACCTGCTGCACACCGATCACCACGCCCAGGATGATCAACGCGGTGACCGGGCCGCTGTCGACGAGCGCCACCAGCACCGCCACGCCACCGGAGAGCGCCGCGCCGACGATCGGGATGAACGCGCCGAGGAAGACGAGCGCGGCGAGCGGGAAGGCGAACGGGATGTCGAAGACGACAAGGAAGATGCCGATGCCGACAGCGTCGATGAAGGCCACCAGGACTGTCGCGCGGACGTAGGCGACGAGGGTCTGCCAGGAGGCGCGGCCCGCGTCGTCGACCTTCCACCGGGCGGCCACCGGCAACAGCCGGACCAGGAAGCGCCAGATCCGGTTGCCGTCGCGCAGGAAGAAGAACGTCGCGAAGAGCACCAGGAGCGTGCCGGTCAGCACCTCGGCCAGTGTCGCGGCGGTGCTCAGGGCACCGCTGGTGAACCGTGAGGTGTTGTTGTTGATCCAGTCCTGCGCCTCGTTGATGTAGCGGTCGAGTTGGGTGTCGGAGAGGTGCAGCGGGCCGGTCTTCAGCCAGTTCTGGATCTGCCGGACGCCCTCCGAGGACTTCTCGCTCAGCTCCGGCACGCCGCGGATGAACTCGTTGACCACGAGCGTCAGCGTGCCGATCACCGCGGCGAGACCACCGACGAGCACCACCGCCGTCGCCAGCGACCGGGGCAGTCGGGCCCGCAGCAGCCAGCCCACCGCCGGCGCGAGCAGCGCGGAGAGCAGCAACGCGATGGCCAGCGGAATGATCACGATCTTGACGGTGCTGACGATCCTGACCAGTGCCCAGGCGACCACACCGATCACGATCAGCCGCCAGCACCAGGCCGCGGCGATCCGCAGCCCGTGCGGGACGTCCGCGTCGTCCCGGCTGGAGGTCGAGCTGTGCAGGTCCAGCGGAGGTTCCGCGCCGACGACGGTGGCCGTCGGTGGCGCGACAGGCCCCGGCGCGGCCGGCGACGCCACCCGAGCCGCCTCCGACGCGTCGCTCACGGCCTCAGCCGGAACGCTCTCGTCGGCCCGGGCCGACTCCCGTCGTGACTGGTAGGCGCGGCGGAGCCGCCCGCGTACCCGCTCGAAGCGGCTCAAGCGCACCTCCTGGCAACGAAACCGGCCCGCCCACGGCGACAGGTCGGACAGCATACGTCCGTTCCCGGCACGGTAGGGCAGTTCCGCCACACAATGCCCCGACCACCACCGGCGTAACCACAGTTGGCGACACGGTAGCGTCTGCGGCGTGACCGCCGACAATGATCTCGACGCCGGCCTGCCGATCCGCCTGCTGCACGACCGCGTGCTGGTGCGGATGGAGGGCAGCGAGGGCGAGCGTCGCTCCACCGCCGGCATCGTCATCCCGGCGACCGCCGCGGTGGGCAAGCGCCTCGCCTGGGCCACGGCCGTCGGGGTGGGGCCGAACGTCCGCGCCATCGTCTCCGGTGACCGGGTGCTCTTCGACCCGGACGACCGCTCCGAGGTCGAGTTGCACGGCCGCGGGTACGTGCTGCTGCGGGAGCGCGACGTGCACGCCGTGGCCGCCGAGCGGATCGAGAACGACCCCACCGGCCTCTACCTCTGACACACCTCCCCCGGCCGGCGGGCCGCGCCGCGCATCGTTTGCCCGGCCGCACGACGGGAAGCCATCCGGCGACCGTGGCCCTGGGGAGGGACGATGCCAGTATTCGTCAAGAAGCTGCTGACCTGGGGCAGTGTCGCGTTCCTGATCTACTTCGTGGCCTTCCGGCCGGACGGCGCCGCGCAGATGTTCAAGGCCATCGGGGGCGCGCTGATCGCGATGTTCCAGGGCTTCGGTGACTTCCTCACCACCCTGATGACCTGAGGCCGCCGGCCGGCCCCCAGCCGTCAGGGGTGACCCGGCGGCCACGGCGCCGCCGAGTGCGGGCCGGGCCAGCCGGGCGGGGCGTAGCCCACCGGCCGCGTTGGCGCGGGGAGCAGCACCACCGGGATCGGCACCACCGGCTCGTCCGGCGCGTCCACCGCACGCTGCGTACCGTCGGGAAAGCGCAGGTGGTAGCGGCTGCCGTCCCAGACGCCCACCGGGGCCTGCGGGTCCCGACCGACGAAGAACGACCGGTACGCGCTTATCGCGTCCAGCAACTCCCGCTCCTCCCGCGCGGTCCGCTCCTGGTCGGCGGGTTCGCGGTCCAGGCCGCGCAGCGCCCCGTCGCGCAGGAGGGCCAGTCGGGTGGCGGCGGACTGGTAGCCGCGCATCGCCCGCACCCCGGCGTCGCCGGCCACCCGCCGCGCCCAACTGCGGGCCGCGTGTCGCCTGCCGAGGCTGCTCAGCGCGGCCACCTCGGGCGGGGTCAACCAGCCGGCGCGTACGTAGTCCGGCAGGGTCCGCTCGGTGAGCCGTCCCTCCCAGGCGCGCAGCCAGATCGCGAGACCCACCACGCCGAAGAAGACCGGCACCATCAGACCCAGGAAGCCGTACAGCATGATCAACGCCTCGCCGGTGGCCTGGGTCAGCGTGGGCAGCAGGTTCCACGTGCCGTGCAACATCATCGCCAGCAGCAGGCCGGCGATCGGGGCGAGCACCCGGACCCGGCGGTCCGCCGTCCGGGCCGCGATGCCGAGCCCCACACCGGTCATCGAGGTGAAGAGCGGGTGGGCGAACCCGAACAACAGGATCCGCAGGATGAAGATCCCGATGACCTGCTGGATGCCGGTGATCGGCCCATAGCGCTCGGCACCCGCCGCGTAGCCCAGACCGCCCAGGTAGAGGATGTTCTCCACCATCGCGAAGCCGACCGCGGACAGCCCGCAGTAGACAAGGCCGTCGGTGATCCCGGACCACTCCCGCCGGCGGAACGCCAGCAGCAGGATCGGGCCCAGCGCCTTGGTCAACTCCTCGATGAAGGGTGCCACCAGCACGCCGGTGAGCGCGTCCGGCAGCCCCCAGTCGGCGAACCGCCCGGCGGCGAACTCGTTCACCTTGAGTGAGGCGGCGGTGGAGACGAACGCCCCCCAGGTGAAGCAGAAGACCAGATACCTCAGTGGCTCCGGCTCGTACCGGTCCAGCCAGAGGAAGCAGGCGACGAGCACCGGCACCGGCAGGACGGCCGCGAGCAGGCCGACCAGCAGCGCCTGTAGCCCGAGCGACTCGCCGAGCTTGAGGACCATGAACGACGCGCACGCGGCGATGAACACCGCCACCCCGGCCAGTGCCAGGAACCGCCAGACCTTGCTGTGCTGCGGCATCGGAGGCGCCTCGCCGGTGGACTGGGCCGCGGGCACGGGCGGCGGCGACGGCAGCGGTGAACCGGGCGGGGTGTCGGCCATGCGGTCAGCGTAGCCATCCGCCGCCGGCTGGTCCGGTCGCATCGGCAGCGCTATGCTGCGGACAGGTCACGAGCGCCAGCGTCAAGCCCCGGCTTGCTGGCCGGCAACCCTCGTCGAGTTCGCGGTGGGGTGCCCCGGGTGATGACCGGGCCCAGCCCGATCGGCGTGCTGGGCAAGCGCGGACCCCGTCCCGATGCCGCACCCGGGGTCCCTGACCCCGGAGGCTCCGGCGTGCCCGTCACCCTCGTTCCCTCGCTGCCCACCCTGCCCACTGTCGCGTCGTCGGCGCCCCTCGACGTCCTCGGCGTGCCGGGCGAGACCAACCTGGACTACGCGGCCACCGCACCGTGCGCGCGGGCCGCCGCCGACGCGGTGGCCGAGCTGCTGCCCTGGTACGCCAGCGTGCATCGCGGCGCGGGAGCGCTGTCCCGGCGCTGCACCCTCGCGTACGAGCAGGCCCGGCAGACGATCGGTGACTTCTTCGGCGCCCGCGCCGACGACCACGTGCTCTTCACCCGCAACACCACGGACGCGCTCAACCTGCTGGCGCGGGCGCTGCCGGCCGGCACGACAGTCGTTACCTTCGCGGGCGAGCACCACGCCAACCTGCTGCCCTGGCCGCGCGGCTCGGTGCGGCTGCCGGTGCCCAGCGATCCCGCCGGGGCGGTACGCGACCTCGCCGCCGCCCTCACCGAGTTGCGCCGGGGCAACAGCCCGGCGCTGCCGGTGCTCGTCGCGGTGACCGGTGCGAGCAACGTGACAGGTGAGCGGTGGCCGGTCACCGAGCTGGCCCGGGTGGCCCACCGGCACGGTGCCCGGATCGTGCTCGATGCCGCGCAACTCGCCCCGCACGCCCCGGTCGACCTGTCCACGCTCGACGTCGACTACCTGGCCGTGTCCGGCCACAAGCTGTACGCGCCGTTCGGCGCGGGCGTGCTGATCGGCCGGGCGGACTGGCTGGACGCCGCCCCGCCCTACCTGGCGGGTGGGGGCGCCACCAGCCACGTCGGGCCGGCCACCCACGACGTGACCTGGGCGACCGGTCCGGCCCGGCACGAGGGCGGCACCCCGAACCTGCTGGGCGCGGTGGCGCTGGCGGCGGTGTGCACCGCGCTCGGCGAGGCCGACCGGGTCGCGCTGGCCGCCCGTGAGCAGGCACTGCTGGCCCGACTGCGCAGCGGCATCGCCGCCCTGCCGCACGTGGTGGAGCTGCGCACCTTCGCCCCGGACGCGCCCCGCGTCGGCATCGTCTCGTTCGTGGTGGCCGGCTGGGACTCCGCCGACGTGGCCGCGCGGTTGGCCAGTGCGCACCGGATCGGTGTACGCGACGGGTTGTTCTGTGCCCACCCGCTGGCCCGGCGGCTGCTCGCCGAGGCGGCGGGGCGCAGCGGCAGACGTGACCTTCCGCCCACCGCGTTGCGCGCCAGCATCGGCCTGGGCAGCACCGTCGACCAGGTGGACCGGCTCCTCGGGGCGCTCGCCGAGCTGGGCTGAGGCCCGGCCGGTGACGGGGGCCGCTCAGCCGACGGGCGGCGGGGCCGCTCAGCCGACCGGCGGCGCGGTGGGCGGCTTCGGCGCCTCGCCCGCTTCGGCCGGCTCACCGGCGGGTCGCTCCTGCTCACCGAAGGCGGTGCGGATCCACCGGTTCGCCTCCTCCTGCTCGATGCCGGAGGCCACCAGCAGGTCGCTGGCGGTGGTCCGGATCTGGGCGACGATCACGCTGCCGGAGAAACCCACCCCGGCGCCGTACGCCCGGCCGGCCTCGCTGACCGCCCGCAGCGACCGTTCCCGGGCCTTCGCCGGTTCCTCGCCGACGGCGAACTCGTGTTTGAGCAGCCGGACGGACTCGGCGAGGTGGCCGATCGCGTCCGGCATCGGATCCGGCACCGGTTCCTCGTCCTCGACAAGCGTGACGGACCGGCGGATCAGCGTGCCGCTGTTGCGCATCGCCCGGTCGATCGGGTCGGCCGCCTCCGCGTAGTGGGTCAGCTCGCTGCGGCGGTGCCAGCGGGCCGGGGAGAGGGTGGCGGTCTCCTTCGCGCCCTCGATGGCCTCGGCCAGCGTGGCCAGTTCGTCCTTGTTGTTGCGCAGCCGGTCCAGGGCCCGTTGGATGCTGGCGCGATCCCGGCTGCGCAGCCCGTCGGCGGTGGCGTCGAGCTGGGCGGCGAGCAGGTCCAGGGCGGGTCGGGCCGCCCGGTTGATCACCCGGAGTGGGTTCAGCGGCAGCAGCACGGCGGTCACCAGCAGTGCGACCCCGCCGCCGAGGAACGCGTCGACGAAGCGTGGGATCTCCAGGTTCTGCGTGGAGGGGCTCAGCGTGACGATCAGCACCGCCGTGGCCGCCGCCTGGATGACGATGGCGACGCTCGCCCCCGCGAAGATGGTGAGCAGGATCGCCACAGTGACCACCAGGCCGAGCTGCCAGGCCCCCGTGCCGAGCAGGTAGATCAGGAGGTCGCCGACGGCCACCCCGACCCCGACCCCGACGATCAGCTCCACGGTCCGGCGGAATCGCTGGCCGACCGACGCGGCCAGGGTGCCGACCGCGGAGATCGGCGCGAAGACCGGTTGCGGGTTGCCGAGCAGCTTGTGCGAGATCAGGTACGCGAGCCCGGCGGCCAGTCCCGCCTGCACTGCCAGTCCACCGGCCATCCGGACCCGGTGCAGCCGGTCGTGCAGGGTGGCCCGGCCGCGATGGCGCAGTTGCTGGGTGGCCTCGGCGATGCGTGCGCCGTCGACGTCCACCAGCCCCTCGCGCAGCGCGGTGCGTCGCACCACGGGTGGTCGCTTGTCCCGGGCCACGGCCATGGGCGCGACTACCCGGGACAGGCCCGCTGAATCCTGCCGCCCCGGCGCGCCCTGACCGGCCCGCTGAATCCTGCCGCCCCGGCGCGCGCCCTGGGCGGGATGGCAGACTCGGGCGGTGGTCGATCTCCTGGAACGGTGGCGGGTGGCAGCCCGGGGGGCTGGTGCGAGGGCGGACGCGGGGTCGACCCGTGTCGGGGAGCAACTGCTGGACCGGTGGCGGGAGCCGCACCGGCACTACCACACGGTGGCCCACCTGACGGCGGTGCTCGACGTGGTGGACAAGCACGCCGGGCTGGCCGACCGGGCCGACCTGGTGCGGCTGGCGGCCTGGTGGCACGACGCGGTCTACGACCCCCGGGCCGCGGGTGACGCCAACGAACAGGACAGCGCCGCGCTGGCCGAGAGCGTGCTCACCGGGCTCGGGGTGCCGACGGCCACGGCGGCCGAGGTACGCCGCCTGGTGCTGCTCACCGCCGGACACGCGGTGGGCCCGGACGACCGGGACGGCGCCCTGCTCTGCGACGCGGACCTGGCCGTGTTGGCCGCGCCCCCGGCCGTCTACGACAGGTACGCGGCGGCGATCCGACGGGAGTACGCGCACGTGCCGGAGCCCGCGTTCCGGGCTGGACGGGCCGCCGTGCTGGCTGGCCTGCTGGCGCTGCCCGCGCTGTTCCGGCTGCCGCCGCTTGCCGACCGGTGGGAGGAGGCCGCCCGGGGCAACGTGCGCCGCGAACTGGCCACGCTCAGCGCTGCGGTGCCGCCGACGGGCGCGGGCTGACCAGGTGTTTCGGGCGGCGCAGACCGGCGGCGCGGAGCAACTGGACCAGCTCCCGGCTCGGCACCACCTGGGCGCCGAGCCACACCGCCGCCGCGAACCGGTCGGCCGGGATGTCGTAGTGGTCCCGGTCGAAGCCGCGTCGGGACGCGCCGAGCGCCTCGGCGAAGGCGTGCAGCTCGGCGTACGACACGTCGCTGATCAGGTGCGACCAGAGCCGACCGCGCCACGGCCAGGCCGGCCGGTCCAGATAGAGCATGGCGTCCAAGTTATCCCGCGCAGTTGATCATGTTGATGATCGCCGGTCGGCGACCTAGCCTCGGCTGCATGGCCCCCACCACACTCCTCGACGACCTGCGCGCCGCGCTCGGTGCCGACGCGGTGCTCACCGACCCGGACCTGCTGCGCACGCACCAGCGGGACGAGGCCGACCTGTGCCCGGCCGGCACCCCGCTGGTGGTGACCCGCCCGCGCAGCACCGAACAGGTGGTCGCCGTGGTCCGGGCGGCGGCGCGACACGGCGTACCGGTGGTGCCGCAGGGCGCGCGGACCGGGCTGGCCGGCGCGGCGAACGCGGTGGACGGCGCGGTGGTGCTCAGCACCGTCGCGATGAACGAGATCCGGGAGATCGACCCGGTGAGCCGGATCGCTGTGGTCCAGCCGGGGGTGGTCAACGCGGCGCTGGCCGGGGCGGTGGCCAAGCAGGGGCTGTGGTATCCGCCCGACCCCGGCTCCTGGGAGTCGTCCACGATCGGCGGCAACGTGGCCACCAACGCCGGCGGCATGTGCTGCGTGAAGTACGGCGTGACCACCGAGTACGTGCTCGGCCTGGAGGTGGTGCTCGCCTCGGGTGAGGTGCTGCGCACCGGCCGGCGCACCGCCAAGGGGGTGGCCGGCTACGACCTGACCCGGCTCTTCGTCGGCTCGGAGGGCACCCTCGGCGTGATCACCGAGGTGACAGTGGCGCTGCGGCCCGCTCGGGCGGACTCGCTGACCATGGTGGCGGTCTTCGCGTCCACGGCGGCGGCCGGTGCGGCGGTGGCCGAGATCGCGGCCCGTGGGCTCACCCCCAGCCTGCTGGAACTGCTCGACCAGACCCACCTGCGGGCGATCGAGGCGTACCGGCCGATGGGGTTGCGGACCGACGCGCAGGCCCTGCTGCTGGCCGCCACGGACACCGGCACCCGGGCCGCCGACGACCTGGCCACCCTGGCCGAGGTGTGCACCGCCGCCGGCGCCGACGAGGTGTACGCGGCCACCGACGCGGTGGAGGCGGCGGCGCTGTTGCAGGCTCGGCGACTGTCCCACCCGGCGATGGAGAAGTTCGCTGCCGACACCTACCCGGGCGGCAACGGCGGCCTGGTGATCGACGATGTGGCGGTGCCGCGCGGCTCGCTCGCCGCGCTGCTGGACGGCGTGGCCCGGATCGCGGCGGAGTGCGAGGTGCCGATCGGTGTGGTGGGGCACGCCGGGGACGGCAACATGCACCCGAACATCGTGGTGGACCGGGCCGACCCGGCGAGCGTGCAGCGGGGCCGGCGGGCGTTCGACGAGATCATGCGGCTCGGCCTGGACCTCGGCGGCACCTGCACCGGGGAGCACGGGGTGGGGCTGCTCAAGCGGGACTGGCTGGCCCGGGAGATCGGGCCGGTCGGCGTGCGGGTGCACCAGGCGATCAAGTCGGCGTTGGACCCGGCCGGTCTGCTCAACCCGGGCAAGGTGCTCTGAGCCGGCCCGGCGTCAGCCCTCGATCTCGGCCGGGGTCGCCTGGGTGAGCAGCAGCAGGATCTCGCCGGCGACCGGCGTGCGCTCCTCGCCGGGGCAGTCCTGCGAGGTGATCAGCCCGGTGGAGGTCAGGAGGCTGGACGTCAGCGCGTCGATGCAGGTGGTCCGGTACCGCCGGGCCTGATCTGTCTCGTCGGCCAGCGCCGGGGTCGCGAGCAGCACCTGGAGCCGTGCGGTCAACTCCGGGGCGAGCATGCCCCGGGAGGTGACCCCGTCGCCGGCGCAGTCGACGCACTGCCACGCGCCGTCGCGCTCGACGCTCAGGGTGCGCAGTGGGCCGTCCTCACCGAGCCGCTGGATCAGGCTGACCTGGCCGGCGGCGACAGTGGTGGGGATCTCCAGCCGTGCGCCGCCCCCGGCCGAGGCCGTCGACTGCGCCTGCGGTGTGCCCGGCTCGTCCCGGTCGAAGAGCGCACACCCGGCCAGGGCACCGACGAGCGCGACGGCAAGGAGGGGTACGAGCAGACGACGGTGCGCGCGGGGTAGCACGCGCGGAAACCTACCCCACCGTAGGTAGCGTTCGAAACCACCATCCGGGCCGGTATCGCCGGTTACCCCTCGGTAACGTCGCAATTCGTCACCGAGCGGACGGACGCAACCCAACCTGGTCGTCGCCACCCCGGTCGGCCGCGTAACCCCGGACGTCCGGAGCGCCCAGCCGGGCCGCGTCCGCGGCGGCGTCATCCGGCATCAACTGCGACTGCCGCTCCGCCTCCACCCGGGCGCGGTAGTGCTCGACCTCCCGGGCCCGGGTCGCCGCGTCCCAGCCGAGCACCGCGCCCATCAACTCGGCGGTGTGCTCGGCCGACTCCAACCCTCGATGGCTGGTCTCGAACGAGATCCGGGTCCGCCGGGTCAGCACGTCCTCCAGGTGCAGCGCACCCTCGGCCCGCGCCGCGTAGGCGACCTCCGCGGCCAGGTATTCCGGGGCACCGGCCAGCGGGGAGGCGAGCAGCGGATCGGCGTCGACAAGCGCCAACAGGTCCAGGGTGAGGGTGCCGTACCGCTCCAGCAGGTGCTCCACCACGCCCACCGGCACGCCGTGCCGCCGGGCCAGGTCGGCCCGGTCCCGCCACATCGCCGGGTAGCCGTCCGCACCCAGCAGAGGCAGATCGGCGGTACGCGACGAGCGCGCGCCGCCGAGCCGGCGGACGGCGCGGTCGACCACGTCGGACGCCATCACCCGGTACGTCGTGTACTTGCCACCGGCCACCAGCAGCAGCCCGAGCATCGGCTCGAAGACCGCGTGCTCACGGGAGAGTTTCGAGGTCGAGTCGGCCTCGCCGGCCAGCAGTGGTCGCAGCCCCGCGTACACCCCCTCGATGTCGGCGGTGGTCAACGGGCGGTCCAGCACGGTGTTGACCTGCTCCAACAGGTAGTCGATGTCGCGGGCCGAGGCCGCCGGGTGGGACCGGTCCAGTCGCCAGTCGGTGTCCGTCGTACCGATGATCCAGTGCCCGCCCCACGGGATGACGAAGAGCACCGACTTCGCCGTCCGCAGGATGAGCCCCGTCTCGCCGGTGATCGCCGAGCGGGGCACCACCAGGTGCACCCCCTTGGAGGCGCGCACCCGGACGCCGGGCCGCAGGCCCACGTCGTTGAGCATCCGGGACATGTCGTCGCTCCACACGCCGGTGGCGGCGATGACGGTACGGGCCTGCACCTCGAACTCCGCGTCCGGTGAGCCCGCCGGTGCCTCCAGGTCCCGGACGCGTACGCCGGTCACCTCACGCGCCTGCCGGATCAGCCCGACGGCGCGGGCGCTGCTCACCACCGTGGCGCCGAGGCTGGCCGCGGTGCGGGCCAGGGTGACGACCAGCCGGGCGTCGTCGACCTGACCGTCGTAGTAGCGGATCGCCCCGGCCACCGCGTCGGCCCGCAGGCTCGGAAAGATCCGCCGGGCACCCTCCCGGGTCAGGTGCCGGTGCAGTGGCATGCCCCGGCCAGCGCCGAAGACGCCGGCGAAGGCGTCGTAGGCGGCCACGCCGGCACCGTAGTACGAGCGGCGGAAGATCCGCGCCGGCAGGTCCCGCAGGCCCCGCCCGGCGGGCAGCGGCACCAGGAACGGCACCGGGCGCACCAGGTGCGGGGCGAGTCGGGTGGCCAACAGCCCCCGCTCGGTGAGCGCCTCGTGGACCAGGTGGAACTCCAACTGCTCCAGGTAGCGCAGGCCACCGTGGATGAGTTTGCTGGACCGGCTGGACGTCCCGGCGGCGAGATCGCGCGCCTCGACCAGGGCCACCTTCAGGCCCCGGGACGCCGCGTCCAGGGCGGCGCCCGCACCTGTCACACCGCCACCGATGACCAACACGTCGAAGCGCTCGGCGCGCAGTCGGCGCAGGTCGGACGCACGGCGGATCGGCGAGAGCTGACCGGCGACGGCACGGGAGATGTTGGGGTCACGCACCAGTCCACCGTAACCGCAGCGCCGGCATGTCGACATTCGCCGCCGCCCCGTACTGCCTACTGCCCACCGCTCAAGTGCCACTTGCCAGCGGACCGGCAACGCGACGGTCGCGCCAAAACCGTTCACCGCAGTCGTAAGGTTCTCGGATGCAAGGTCAGCCTGTGCAATCCGGACCCAGCGACCACAGTTCTCCGTGGCCGGTGGTCGCGGCCGTGTTCGTCGGCTGCTGGACGGTCGCCGTCACCGTGGCCACCCAGGCCGGTGGTTGGCTCACCGATCAGGTGCTGCTGGGCTTCGGACGCGACCGGGTCGGCTGGCTCTGGCCGGTGCTCGGCCTGGCCACCGTCGTGCTGGTGGGCACACCCGCCCTGCTGCTGGCCGTGCTGCCCCGGTCCACGACGGTCCGGGGCACCGGGCGGGTCTGGCTGGCCGCCACACTCGCCCTCGGGGTGCTCACGCTGCTGCGGGCACTGCCGCCGGTACACCACGAGGCATATCTCGCCGCGCTGGCCGGGGTGGCGTCGCTCAGCGCGCTCGCCGTGCGCCGGTCAGCGCGCCGGCGGGCGTACCCCGGACCGGCCGGCGCGGTCGGCGGCCCGGCACCCGCCGGAGACAGCGACGCCACACGACCCGAGACCACCGGACACGGCCACGCCACACGACCCGAGACCACCGGACACGGCCACGCCACGCGGCCCGAGACCACCGGGAACGCGGAGCCGGTGGGGCGGCGGTGGTTGCGGCGGCCCGCGGCGGTGCCGCTCCTCGCCGTCGCCGCCGGGGTGGGGCTGCTGCTGCCGTGGGCCTGGCTGGGCGCGCTCGGCGGGCTCCTGGAGACGGCGCTCGCGCTCCTGGCCGCCGCCGCGCTCGGGGTGCTGGCCGCGACGCTGCTGGACGACACCCTCTGGTCCCGGTTCGCGAGCGGTCGACCGCCCCGGCCGGCTCGGCTGGTGCTTGTCGGAGGTCTGGTCGCCGGGGTGGCGCTGCTGCTGCTCGCGGCCGGCACCGGCCAGTCCGGCGCGCAGTTGCCCGCGCTGCTGATCCTGCCGCCGGTGGGTTTCGCGCTGGCCGCGCTGTGGGCGGCGGTCTGGCGGCCCGCCGTCGACCCGGCCGACGCCACCCGGGCCGGCCGATCGGCGACCCGCTGGCTGGTGGGCCTTGCCGCACTCGGCCCGCTGGCCTTCACCGACCCGGAAGAGATCACCCTGCTGCTGGTCGGCACCCGGGACATCCCGTTCTGGGTGGGGGCCGCCGCCGGTGTCGGGCTCGCCGTCGCGGTCCTGCTCGCCATCGGGTACGCGGTGCTGCTCGCCCGCCCGACGGCACCTACCCCGAACCGGCGGGTCGCCGCGGTGGCGGCAGTGGTGCTGCTTGTGGCGTTCGGCGCTGTCGACCTCGGCCCCGGCCAGCCGGGCCTGTACGGCGAGCGGCTGTTCGTGGTGCTGCGCGCACAGGCCGACCTGGGCAATCTTCCGGCCGGCCAGCCCGGTCGGGCCGGGCGGGACGCCCGCGCGGCGGAGGTCTACCGGCGGCTGGTGACGACCGCCGAGCAGAGCCAGGGTGACCTGCTGCGGGGGTTGCGCCGGCTGCGCCTCGACCCGGTGTCGTACTACCTGGTCAACGCGGTCGAGGTGGACGGCGGTCCGGCGGTCCGGGCCTGGCTCGCCCGTCGACCGGAGGTGGCCCGGGTGCTGGTCAGTCAGCGTCTGCGCCCGCTGCCGGCCCCCGCCGGGCAGAGCCGGGGCACCGCGCCCAGGCCCACCGGCCCGGAGTGGAACATCCGCCAGATCGGCGCGGACCGGGTGTGGTCCCAGCTCGGGGTCACCGGCACGGGCATCGTGGTCGGCAGCTCGGACTCGGGCGTGGACGGCACCCATCCGGCGCTGCGAACCGGGTTCCGTGGCGGGGACGACTCCTGGTACGACCCGTGGGACGGCAGCCGCAGCCCGACCGACACGGGCGGGCACGGCACCCACACGGTGGGCAGCGCGGTCGGGCGGGACGGCATCGGGGTGGCACCGGACGCGCAGTGGGTGGGCTGCGTCAACCTGGACCGCAACCTCGGCAGCCCGGGGCACTACCTGGACTGCCTCCAGTTCATGCTGGCGCCCTTCCCGGCCGGCGGTGACCCGTTCACCGACGGCCGTCCGGAGCGCGCCCCGCAGGTGCTGACCAACTCGTGGGGCTGCCCACCCATCGAGGGGTGCGACAGGCGCGTGCTGCTCCCGGCCACCGCCGCGTTGGACGCCGCCGGGATCTTCGTGGTCGCCGCCGCCGGCAACACCGGCCCCTGGTGTGCGTCGATCGACGACCCGCCGGCACCGTACGCGGACGTGCTGACAGTGGGGGCGGTGGACGCGCAGCGGCGGGTCGCCGAGTTCTCCTCGCGCGGGCCGGTGTCGGGCGGCACGGGTAAGCCGGACGTGTTGGCGCCGGGTGTGGGTGTGGTGTCGGCGATGCCGGGCGGCACGTACGCGGCGCTGGACGGCACCTCGATGGCGACCCCGCAGGTGGCGGGGGTGGTCGCGCTGATGTGGTCGGCGAATCCGGCGCTTGTCGGAGACGTGGTCCGCACCCGGCAGATCCTGCGGGACACCGCCACGGCGGCGACGCCCACCTACCGGTCCGACAGCCCGTCCGACGCCTGCGGTGCTCCGGCGAACGTCACAGGCGCCGGTCAGGTCGACGCCTTCGCCGCCGTCCGCGCCGCCCAACAATAGGCAGGTTTCCTTCCTGATACGACGGGCGGAAGCGCGGGCCGGCAGGCGGTCATCTATGGTCGCGACCATGGACGCCGAGATCACCGTCACCGAGCTGACCGCCGAGCTGACCCCCACCGTGGTGCGGCTCTGCGAGCAGGCCCTCGACCTGCCCGAGGACGCCGCCGAGGCCGCCTGCCTCGTGGACGTGCTCTGGCCCCGAGCCAGCGCGCACCGGCCGGTGGTCGGGCTGGGCGCGTACCGGGGTGTGGAGCTGGTCGGGGTGCTGTTCTGCTCGGTGTCGTCGACCGAGCCGCACGGCGGGCACGTGGACCTGGTCGCGGTCCTCCCGGAGCACCGCCGCCGGGGCGTCGGCCGGGCACTGCTGCGGCAGGCCGAGCGGGTGCTGGCCGAGCACGGGGTGACCGAGGTGTTGCTGGCCGGGAACCCGCCGTACTACGCGTGGCCGGGCGTCGACGTCCGCTACACCCCGGCGGTCTGCGCCGCCCTCGCGCTGGGCTACCAGCAGGACCGGACCGCCTGGAACATGACCGCCGACCTGTCGTACGACGGGTCGCCGGCGCTGCGGCCCACCGAGACCGCCGAGCGGCGGCTGGCCGACCAGGGGGTCACCGTACGCCGGGCGGAGTCGACGGACCTGCCGGCGCTCACCGCGTTCGCCAGGTCCACCTTCGGCGGCACGTGGGACGGCGAGTTGGCCGGTTCGGTGGGTCGGGACGGCGCTGGCTGCCACCTGGCGGAGCGGGACGGCGAGGTGCTCGGCTTCGCCGCGTACGGGTCGTCCCGGCCGAGCTGGTTCGGGCCGACGGGCACCGCGCCGGCCGCCGAGGGGCTGGGCATCGGTGGTGTGCTGCTGCGACGCTGCCTGGCCGACCAGCGGGCAGCGGGGCTGACCCGGGCGGAGATCGGCTGGGTGGGGCCGGTCCCGTTCTACTCGCGCAGCGCGGGTGCGCGCATCGAGCGGGTCTTCTTCCTGTACCGCCGGACACTGTCCGCATAACCGGGGCAAACGGGGACATAGAGCCATTCGCCCGCACCGGCCATCGACGCCCCCTACCGTCTTGGTAGAGGAGGCAGCCATGACCACGGATGACGACCAGACCGAGGACGGCCCGCCGATCACCTGGAAACCGGTCGGCGAACTCCCCGGCCAACTGCCGTTCGACCGGCTCGACTACGGCGACGCCGAGCAACTGGCCGAGATGACCACCGACGACTCGCCGTCGGTGGTCGAGCAGCCGCAGGAGATGGTGGACGCGCCGATCCAACTGCTCCCGCCGTACGACCGGGCGCACAAACGGCGCAACCAGCGCCCACTGCCCACCTGACGACGAACGGGGCGGACCGCGTCAGCGGCCCGCCCCGTTCGGTGTGTCGGAACTGGACTCAGAAGTCCATGTCCCCGCCACCCGGGCCAGCCGGGGCAGCCGGGGTCTTCTCCGGCTTGTCCGCGACGACGGCCTCGGTGGTGAGGAACAGCGCCGCGATCGAAGCGGCGTTCTGCAGCGCCGAGCGCGTCACCTTGGCCGGGTCGATGATGCCCGCGGCCAGCAGGTCGACGTACTCGCCGTTGGCGGCGTTGAGGCCGTGACCCGCTTCGAGGTTACGGACCTTCTCCACCACGACGCCGCCCTCGAGGCCGGCGTTGACGGCGATCTGCCGCAGCGGGGCGTCCAGCGCGACCTTGACGATGTTCGCACCGGTCGCCTCGTCGCCGACCAGGTCGAGCTTGTCGAAAGCGGTCTTGCCGGCCTGGACCAGCGCGACGCCACCACCCGGGACGATGCCCTCCTCGACGGCGGCCTTCGCGTTGCGAACGGCGTCCTCGATGCGGTGCTTGCGCTCCTTGAGCTCGACCTCGGTGGCCGCGCCGACCTTGATGACCGCAACGCCGCCGGCCAGCTTGGCCAGCCGCTCCTGCAGCTTCTCCCGGTCGTAGTCGGAGTCGCTCTTGTCGATCTCGGCCCGGATCTGGTTGACCCGGCCCTGGATCTGCTCGGCGTCACCGGCACCGTCGACGATGGTGGTCTCGTCCTTGGTCACCACGACCTTGCGGGCGCGGCCCAGCATGTCGAGGCTGGCGGCGTCGAGCTTGAGGCCGACCTCCTCGCTGATGACCTGGCCACCGGCGAGGATGGCGATGTCGGTCAGCATGGCCTTGCGGCGGTCACCGAAGCCCGGCGCCTTGACGGCGACCGACTTGAAGGTGCCACGGACCTTGTTGACCACCAGGGTGGCGAGGGCCTCGCCCTCCAGGTCCTCGGCGATGATCAGCAGCGGCTTGCCCGACTGCATGACCTTCTCCAGGATCGGGAGCAGGTCCTTCACCGAGGAGATCTTGCTGTTGGCGATCAGGATGTACGGGTCGTCGAAGACGGCCTCCATACGCTCCGGGTCGGTCATGAAGTAGGCCGAGATGTAGCCCTTGTCGAAGCGCATGCCCTCGGTGAGCTCCAGCTCCAGCCCGAAGGTGTTGCTCTCCTCGACGGTGATGACGCCTTCCTTGCCGACCTTGTCCATCGCCTCGGCGATGATCTCGCCGACGGTGCTGTCGCCAGCGGAGATGGAGGCGGTGGAGGCGATCTGCTCCTTGGTCTCGACGTCCTTGGCGAGCTTGGACAGCTCCTCCGAGACGCTCGCGACCGCGGCCTCGATGCCCCGCTTCAGGGCCATCGGGTTGGCGCCGGCGGCCACGTTGCGCAGGCCCTCGCGAACCAGGGCCTGGGCCAGGACGGTCGCCGTCGTCGTGCCGTCACCGGCAACGTCGTCGGTCTTCTTGGCGACCTCCTTGACCAGCTCAGCGCCGATCTTCTCGTACGGGTCCTCGAGCTCGATCTCCTTGGCGATGCTCACACCATCGTTGGTGATGGTGGGGGCACCCCACTTCTTCTCGAGCACGACGTTGCGGCCCTTGGGGCCGAGGGTCACCTTTACGGCGTCGGCGAGCTGGTTCATGCCCCGCTCGAGGCCGCGGCGCGCCTCTTCGTCGAACGCGATCATCTTGGCCATACGGCGTTGTCCTCCTGGACACTCACGGGCCATCCGAGATGTGTGCCCCGGATGGGCCGCCTGGTGTACGCACCTTGGGACGTCGCCACCTGGCGACGACGACGTCCTTCGGCCGGGCCGGATAGCCCGCGACGACCGGCCATGTGCCGCCCCGGCGTCTCCACGCCGGTGCAACCTGGCCCCACCGTCCCGACCATTGGCACTCGCGGTATGCGAGTGCCAATGACTTGTTTAGCACTCTCCCCTGCCGAGTGCAAGCACGATGGGCCCGCTCAGCCGAGTTCCGTCGCCAGTCCGGCAGCGTTCACCGGCGCCTCATGGGCGCGCTGCTCCGCGTACGCCGCTGCCGCCAGCCCCGACGCGCGGGGCCTACCGAGGAGGAAACAAACTCAGCCGACGACGCGGACGTGCTCGGCCTGCGGGCCCTTCTGACCCTGGGCGATCTCGAACTCCACCCGCTGGCCGTCGTCGAGCGCCTTGTAGCCGTCCATCTCGATCGCGGAGAAGTGAACGAACACGTCCTGACCGCCGTCGACGGCGATGAAGCCGTAGCCCTTTTCGGCGTTGAACCACTTCACGCTGCCCTGTGCCACGGTGCACTTCCCTCACTCTGCGCGGTGTCGCCTGACCTGGCGCACGGCACGGCCGGACGCCCACCGGCCACCACCTCGGCGATCGATGGCGACCATTGGATAAGGTGACCGAAATCGCACGCTACACGAGGAGTGACGGCCGCGCACGGCCACAAATCTGACACCTTCCGGGGCGGTCCGACTGCGCCGGTCGGCCGGGTTTCCGATCCCACCGGATCCACGTCGATGACTGCCCCACGCAGCTCGGCCGCGCCGGCCACCGACCCTGTGGTAGGCATGCGGGCATGACCACCGATGCGGGCGCGACCGCCCTGCGGCGGGCAGAGATCCGCCGGGTCCGACCGGAGGACGCCGCCCGGATGCGGGCACTGCGTCTGGAGATGCTCGCCGACGCACCGTTGGCCTTCCTGGAGACTCTGGCGGACGCGGCGGCCCGACCGCACGCCGAGTTCGCCGCCCGGGTCGCGTACACCTCGACCGGCCCCGGCAACGCGCAGTTCGTCGCCGACCCGGGTGGTCGGCTGCTCGGACACGCCGGTGGCACTGTCGCCCCGAACGAACCCGGGCTCACCGTGGTCTACGCCGTGTACGTCACGCCGGCCTGGCGGGGCAGCGGGCTGCTCGGCGGGCTGGTCGAGGGGGTGGCCGCCTGGTCACGGGCCTGCGGCCGGCCGAAGCTGCTGCTGGAGGTGGTGGTCGGCAACGACCGCGCCTACCGCGCCTACCAACGCCTGGGTTTCAAAGACACCGGCGTACGCGTCCCCCACCCCACCATCCCAGCCCTGACCGAGCTACAAATGCGCCGAACTGCCTAGAACAAGAGAACCCATCCCAAGGCAGAACTGATGGCTTAGAAAAGCCGGCAGTGACGCCACCGTCGTGCCCACGGCAGGGTTTCCGGGGCAGCCCGCCCCGCGCAGGGATCAAGCCTGACCGCCCGGAGCGGGGTGCGCTGCCCGGAAACCCCAACCGCAACCACTACACGTGACGCCGCGACTGAACGATCCGGAACCGGTTGGCCACGTACGCCCCGTCGGTCAACGCCGAGTTCGCCGCCGCGTTGGCGCCACTGCCGTGGAAGTCGGAGAACGCCGCCGACTGGTTCACGAAGACCCCGCCGGTGAGGTTGCAGGACAGGTGCACACCGACCTCGACAGCCACCGCCTCGGTGGCGTCCAGCACCGCCTCGTCGGTGGAGTAGACCCCTGCGGTGAGCGCACCCTTCTCGCCGACCGTCCGGCGCAGCAACTCCAGGCTGTGCGCGGTGGAGTCGGTAGCGATGGCGAACGAGATCGGCCCGAACCACTCCCGGCCGTACGTCTCCGCGTCGTCCGCGGCCAGCTTCACGATCGTCGGGGTACGCACCACCGCGTCCGCGTACGCCGGGTGGGTCACGGCCCGTGACTCCAGCACCGGCTCGCCCACCTTGGTGACCTCGGCCAGCCGTTCCAGCACCCCGTCGTTGACGATGGCGCCGGTCAGCTCGACGCCCCGCGCCGGGTCGGCGGTCAGCTTGCCGACCGCGGCGGCGATCCCGCCGGCCACCTCGTCGAAGCTCTTGTGACCCTGGTCGGTCTCGATGCCACCGGCCGGGATGAGGATGTTCTGCGAGGTGGTGCACATCTGACCGCTGTACAGAGTCAGCGTGAAACCGAGGTTGCGGCACATGCCGGCGAAGTCGTCGGTGGAGTCGATGACAACGGTGTTGAGGCCGGCCTTCTCGGTGTAGACCGAGGCCTGCCGGGCGTGCGTCTCCAGCCAGTCGCCGTACTCCGTGGAGCCGGTGAAGTCGACGATCTTCACGGCGCGGTGCAGGGCCAGGTCGCTGGCGAGCTTCTCACCGGGAGCCTCGGCCGCCAACATGATCAGGTTCCTGTCGAACCCGGCCTCGGCGAGCACCTCCCGGGCGTACTTCACGGTGATGGCCAGCGGCAGCACCGCGCGCGGGTGCGGCTTGACGAGCACCGGGTTGCCGGTGACCAGTGAGGCGAACAGCCCGGGGTACGAGTTCCAGGTCGGGAAGGTGTTGCAGCCGATCACCAGCGCCACCCCACGCGGCACCACGTGGAACGTCTTGGTCATCCGCAGCGGGTCACCCTTGCCGGCGGCCTTCTCCCAGCCAGCCGTGCCCGGGTGCCGGGTCATCTCCGCGTACGCGTACGCCAGCGCCTCCAACGCCCGGTCCAGCGCGTGGGCACCGCCGGCCTGGAAGGCCATCACGAACGCCTGCCCGCTGGTGAACTGCACCGCGTTGGCCAGCTCGAAGATGTGCTTGTGCAGCCGATCGAGGATCTCCAGGCAGACACCGACGCGGGCCTGCGGGCCGGCGTCACGCCAGGCCGGCAGCGCCGCGGAGGCCGCGTCGACCAGCTCACCGGGGCCGGCGTGCGGATACCGCACCGCCAACTCCACCCCGAACGGGCTCGTCTCGGTGGCGACCCGAGCGCCGCTGCCCGGCTGGTCGAGCGGAAAGTCACAGCCGAGGTACGCCTCGAAGGCGGCCTTGCCGTCGGCGGCGGCGGTCTCGCCGTACACCCGGGGGCTGGGAGATTCGGGATAGGCGGACCAGTAGCCCCGCTCCGTGATCGCGGTCAGCGCACGGGTGAGGGTGTCGGCGTGCCTGTCGTACAGGGGATGCGGGGTCTCCGTCATGCCCGCCATCATGCCTGAGTCACGTCCGTGAGCAGTAGCGCGAATGCCGGTCAGAGCGTGAGCTGCCAGTCGGTCCAGGAGTCCATCGGACGGAAGCCGAGCTGCTCGTTGATCGCCACCATGTAGGTGTTGCTGGCCGCGTTCATCGTGTCGATCACACGGACAGCCGGCTCGTGGGTGAGCAGGTGGTGCAGGTTCTCGGCCTTGGCGATCAGGCCCAGCCGGTGCCCACGGTGGGCCGGGTCGACGATGGTGATCTGCTGGAACGCGTGCCAGTCGGCGGAGGCGCCCACGTCCAGCAGGGTCCAGGCGACCAGCCGACCGGACGCCTCGTGGCGCATCGCGAGGTGGTAGCGCCGCCGGCCCCTGGCGTCCAACGCCCGGTCGTTGCCACGGATGCGCTCGGCGTCCACCCGCTCCGGCTCCCACTGCACGTCGCCCAGCGGCGCGTCCATGAGCAACCGGCCGTCCAGGTAGGCGATGTCGGAGACGTGCTCCTGCGGGGTCGCGCCCTGCCAGCAGACCGACCGGTAGCCCTCGGCCAGCGGGCGGGCCTCGGCCAGCGCCGCGCGCAGCGCGATCCGGTCGATCTCGCCGATGTCGAGCCGCCGACGCACCTCGGCGAGGGCGGGCTGGGCTCCGGTGGCGGCGGCGAACGCGTCGCCCGCCACGCTTCGGGCTGGTCCCTCGGGCAGCGCGGAGACGGTCCTCCCGAGCACCCGCTTGCGGCCGTGCTCCCGTAGCAGGCGCACCCCGTACTCGTGCAGTGCCCGGCCGACGCCCCGCCGCCGCCACTCGGGATGCACCATCAGCTCGACGCTGGAGTTGTCGGTGTTGTCGAGATGTGGCAGGTCGAGCTGGAGGTAACCGGCGGGCACCCCGTCCAGCCGGGCCAGCGCCCAGAGCGACTCGGTGCCCGGCATCGGCGCGTGGAACAGCGCGTCGAAGCGTTGCCGGCAGAAGGGCGGAAGGTCCGGCAGATCGACGTCTCGGGCCACCGCCCCGATCAGGTACGCCGCGTCGACGGCGGCTCGGTCGGCACTGTCGAACGACGCGATCGTGATGCTCATGCGGTGAGCGTGCGCCCCGGGAAAGCGATCGGGCCAGCGAATTATTCGCTGGCCCGATCGGACGTGGTCGGGAGGGACACTCGCACAACGCCTCCGGCGTTGGGTCGCAAGAACTTCAAAAGTCTTCGGCGAAATGCCCTCCCGCACGGAGCATCTTGCGCCGTCCGGTTCCTGCCGTCAAGTCCGCGGCGGGGGGTTTTCCATACTCACAGCGAAAGCCCAGTTACGCGAATGATCAACCTGGTCCCCCTTTCGGGCGATCCCCCACCCCCTGCCAAGCCAGCACGGGCCGCCCCGGCACGGCACGGCGCTTGGTCCACTCGGGTTTCCTGAAAAGGCGGTGTCTGGGCCGGGCGGATACCGCGCCCTTCAGGAACCGAGTGGATCAACCTGACCGACAGCCGCCGGCAAGACCCGCGCAGCCAGCACGAGGCGGCGGGGCGAAGCGGGGCGGCAGGGCGGCGGGGCGGGACGGGTCAGCCGAGGAGGCCGGCGTCGCGGGCGGCGCGCAGCGAGGGCTTGATGTGGTGGGTCGGCCCGACCTGGCCGGCGACCGCGTCGATGGTCTTCAGACCTTCGCCGGTGTTGAACACGACGGTCTCCACTGTCGGGTCGAGCCGACCGGCCTCGACAAGCTTGCGGAGCACCGCCACTGTCACCCCGCCGGCGGTTTCGGCGAAGACACCTGTGGTACGCGCCAGATCGCGGATGCCGGCGCGGATCTCGTCGTCGTCGGCGTACTCCATCCAGCCGCCGGTGCGGCGGACCGCCTCCAGGGCGTAGAGGCCGGCGGCCGGGTCGCCGATGTTGAGCGACTTGGCGATGCCGGTGGGCTTGACCGGAATGATGGTGTCGGTGTCGGCGTGCAGGGCGGTGGCGATCGGGTTGCAGCCGGCGGACTGGGCTCCGAAGACCTTCCACCCACCGGCCGGCGCCTCGACCAGGCCGATCTCGACCAGCTCGGAGAACGCCTTGTCAATCTTGGTGAGCAGCTCCCCGCTGGCCATCGGGATGACCACCTGCGCCGGGATCCGCCAGCCGAGCTGCTCGGCCACCTCGTAGCCGAGGGTCTTGGAGCCCTCCGCGTAGTACGGCCGGACGTTCACGTTGACGAACGCGGTGTCCTCGAACTCGTCGGTCTCCACCAGCTCGCCGCAGAGCCGGTTGACGTCGTCGTACGAGCCGTCGATGGCGACCAGTTCGCCACCGTAGACAGCGGTGGTGATGACCTTGCCCTGTTCCAGGTCGCTGGGGATGAAGACCACCGAGGGCGCCCCGGCGCGGGCGGCGTGCGCGGCAACCGAGTTGGCCAGGTTGCCCGTCGACGCGCAGGCGAACCGGGTGAAACCGAGCGCCTTCGCGGCGGTGAGCGCCACCGAGACGACCCGGTCCTTGAACGAGTGGGTCGGGTTGGCGCTGTCGTCCTTGACCCACAGCGGTGCGGAGATGCCCAGCTCGGCGGCGAGGTGCGGGGCCGCGACCAGCGGGGTCAGCCCCGGGTCGAGGGTGACCCGACTGGCCGGGTCCTGACCGGCGGGGAGCAGCGCGGCGTACCGCCAGATGTTCTTCGGACCGGCCTCGATCTGCTCGCGGGTGACGGCGGCCAGGGCGGCGGTGTCGTAGTCGACCTCGAGCGGGCCGAAACACTCGTAGCAGGCGTGCTGGGCGGCGAGCGGGTAACGGGCCGAACAGGCACGACAGACCAGGGCGCGGGCGGGGCTGGCGGAGGTGTCGATGCCGGAGGCGGCGAGCGTCGACGTCATGTCGAGAAGTCCTCTCATCTTTCCCCACATCGCACCGTGCGGCGGGGACGGAATTGGCACCTGCCCCGCGGGTCGCTCAGCGGTGAGCGCGCGGGGTGGTTGCCGGGGCGTCGTCGGGCCGTATCCCTCAGCCCCTCTGGATGAGGTATGCAGTTGTGCTGCCGAGTCTAGGCAACTCTTCCCGCCGCTTCCACAGCGCATCCCACGCAGTGAGCCGACCGACTCAGCCAGTTACCGGCGGGTGGGGTCAGCGGGCGCTCACCGCCACCGGGTCGACCACCGCGATCCGGTCCGTGGTCGCGGTCGGCCGCAGCGGAGCCGAGGGCCGGGTCCGTGGCCTGGTGGCGAGGTTCGCGGCGACCAGCGCACCGATCGTGATGGCGGCACCGACCAGCTCGATGGGCTCCGGGCGGTAGCCGCGGGCGATCTGCACCGCGAAGGTGACGACCGGGACCAGGTTCATGAACAGCGCGGCGTTGGCGGCACCGAGCCGCCGCACACCGGTGTTCCAGGCCAGGACGGCGATCACCGCGCCGATGACCACCGCGTACGCCAACTGCGGGGTGACCGCGGCGAGGTCGGCGGCGGACGGCGCGTGCTGCCAGCCGACGGCGTCGGCGGCGATGCTCGCGGCCAGCATGGCTGCCGTGCCGGCGAGCGCGGTCAGGGTGGTGAAGCGCAGCGGCGACCAGGCGCCGAACCGGCTGGCACCGTGCGTGTAGATGCCCCAGCCGAGCACCGCGCCGACCATCATCAGCCCACCGAGACCGAACTGGCCGAGCCCGGCCAGGCTCCCGCGGGTGATCACCAGGCCGACTCCGAGGAGCGCCACCAGGGAGAGGGCCAGCAAGAGCGGCTTCGGCCGTACGCCGTCCCGGGCCCAGCGGACCAGTTGGGTGATCAGCGGGGTGGTGGCCACGAAGAGAGCGATCTGCTGCGGCGCGGCGTGTTCGAGCGCCAGGTTGGTGAGCACGTTGAAGCCGGCGAAGCCGACCACGCCGAGCACCACGATCTCGCCCGTTCGGCCGCCGTGCCGCAGCGCACCGGCGCCTTCGCGGAGCAGCAGCACGGCGAGCAGGATGACGGCGGCGAGCAGGTAGCGGGCGGTGGTCAGGTTGAGCGGGTCGACCCGGGTCAGCGCACTGGCCAGGACCGGAAACATCACGCCCCAACCGAGTGCGGCGAGCAGCGGATAGGCGGCGGCACGGGATCGCATCGTCAGCTCCAATGTTCGAGTATCGTCGAACCATCGACACCGACCATAGGGCGTTGTTCGATTCTTGTCGAACAAGCGTTACACTTGTCACATGGAGCCGCACGAACCCGACCTGGCCGACATTCCGGTCACCACTGTGCTGGCCGCACTCGCCGACGACGTGCGGCTACAGATCGTTCGGGCGCTCGTCGAGGATGGCGAGGCCGCCTGTGGCACCTTCGACTTCGGCGTCTCCAAGGCGACCCGCAGCCACCACCTCAAGGTGCTGCGCGAGGCCGGCCTGACCCGCACCCGAGCCGCCGGCACCAGCCGCCTGGTCCGGCTGCGCCGCGACGAGGTGGACCGCCTCTACCCCGGCCTCCTGGACGCGGTGCTCGGCGCGCGCTCTTCGGCCTGACACTCCCGCCCCTGCCGTCGTCGCTCCAGGGTCGACCCCGGACCGGGCGCGTCGCCGAGCCTGCCTCGTCGAGGCCCGGCGACGCGCGGTTCGGGTGCGGTCAGATGACCATCGAACTGGACTCGACCAGCGGCGCCGCCGGGGCGGGCCGGACGTCGCGGCGACGGGCGAGCAGAGTGTCGAGCGCCCAGGAACCCGGACCGAGGGCCGCGACCAGCAGGAACGACCAGCAGAAGAGCGCCGACAGTTCGCCACCGTTGTGCAGCGGCAGCAGATCATCTGGCTGGTGCACCACGAAGTAGGCGTATGCCATCGAGCCGGAGGCGAGCAGAGCGGCGGGTCGGGTGAGGAGCCCGGCCAGCACCAGTGCGCCGCAGGCCAGTTGGATCAGCGCGGCCCACCAGCCCGGCCAGGTGCCGACGGGTATCGCCGCACCGGTCACCGGGTTGCCGCCGAACAACCCGAAGACCGAGGTCAGGCCGTGCAACGTGAACAGCAGGCCGATCACGATGCGGAACAGGGACAGGGTCGGCCCACCGAGCCGAGAAACGTCCATGGGAACCTCCATCGAAGGAATCTGATCTCTTCAATGTGAGGCATGAAACTATCGAAGCTTATAAATTCCTTGCTGGTGGGAAAGTCCCCGGTCGGAATGTACCGGTGTCCACGGTCCCACGTCGAGCACCGCAGCGCTCTGGCTGCGCCGGCCGATCCCCTGAGCTGCCACTACACCCGAATTCCGGCAGCGTGACCCGCCGTGGGCGCGCTCCCACACTGTGGGTACCGCCTGTCGAGCTGCCCCAGACACGGGGCAGACCCGAGCACTTGCCTCCGTGGTGAGGACAGCAGCCGGCCCAGATATGGGGCAGCTCGACACGACACGCGACTGTGGGCCGGACGCTGGCGGCAGGGACCGCGCGACAACGCACAGGGGCCGGGCGACGGCGGCACGCCCACGTGAGCGAGGATCAGGCAATGGTCTCCCGCGACGCGGCAGCACGGCGGCGCATCAGCGCGACTGTCGCGATGGCTCTCGCACTCGGCGGCTGTGCTTTCGACGACCATCGCGGCCAGGGCGGGGACCCGCCGAGCCGGCCGTTGACCGCGCCGAGCCCGTCGGCGAGCACCGACCCGCCGCCCGCCTGCCCGGCCTCCGGTGTCCGGATCCGGTCGACCGGCGGGGACGCCGCGATGGGGCTGCGCGCCCTCGGGCTGGAGCTGGTCAACTGCGGCGACCAGCCGTACCAGCTCAACGGATACCCGGTGCTGCACGTGTTCGACGCGCAGCGCGAGCCGATCATGTTGCGGGTGGTCAACGGCGGCAAGGAGATCACGTCGGGCTTCGACCAGCCGCCCCGGACTGTCACCCTCGCGCACGGCGAGCGGGCCACGGCCGTGGTGCTCTGGCGCAACCTGGTCACCGATTCGACAGTGGTGGCCACCAACGGCGCGTACCTGACGGTGGCGCCAGCGGCCGGGCAGCCGGCCGAGGATGTCGACCCGGACGGGCCGATCGACCTGGGCAACACCGGCCGGATCGGCGTCAGCGCCTGGAAGAAGGCCGACCCGGCCGCGCCGGTGCCGACCCGGCCGGCTCCGCCGCCGGCGCCGAGCGCGGTGCCGTCGTCGGTGAGCCCGCCCGACAGCCGGCTGTGAGGCCTGCCGCTACGACGTGATGTCCTTGCGGGTGAAGCGCCAGAACGCCAGCCCCCAGAACAGCGTCGCGTAACTGATCGCCGAGATGCAGCCGCGCACCACCTCGTCGGTCTGCACCGGGGTCGAGAGCAACCCCAACCAGGCGGTGCTGAAGTGGGTGGGCAGGAAGTCGCGCAGCGCGCCCAGGGCGGTGATCTGGTCCAGGATGCTGGACAGGATCCAGAGCAACACCGCACCGCCGACCGCGCCGAGCGCGGCGTCCGTGGTGACCGACAGCAGGAAGGCAAGCCCGGCCACCACCAGCAGTACGACAGCCAGGTAGCCGAGCACGGCCAGCAGCCGGAGCAGCCCCTCGGTGGGTTCCAGCTCGGCGGCGACAGTGCTGCGCAGCGGCGACCAGCCGTAGCGCAGGGTGCCGGCCAGCAACGCGGTGCCCGCCAACAGGACCAGAGCCAGTGCTGAGTACGCGAGCGCGACCACCAGCTTCACCGTCAACAGCCGTGCGCGGGGCACCGGGATAGCCAGCAGGTAGCGCAGGCTGCCCCAGCTCGCCTCACTGGCCACAGTGTCGCCACAGAACAGCGCGACGACGACCACCAGCAGGAACGACGCCGACACGAAGATCGAGAAGAGGGTGAAGTTGAGCCCGCCGGAGGTGGCCAGGTCGACAAGACTGGCGAACTCGTTGTTGCCGTTGTCGTCGTCACCACCGGAGTTGAACTGGAACGCGATCAGGATGATCAGCGGCAGCAGCACCATGAACCCGAGCGCCAACTGGGTGCGCCGCCGGGATGCCTGCCGACGGAACTCCGCCCCGAACGGCATGGTGGCCGACGGCCGGTAGCCGCGGGCCGCACCCGCGTCGGAAACAACCATCACCGGTCACCGCTTCCCCGAGAGTTGTCGCCCACCAGGGCGAGGAACGCGTCCTCCAGGCGGCGCCGGGGCACCACCCGGTCCACCCCGATGCCGGCGCGCACCAGCTCGGCCACCACCTCGCTGCGGGCCGTGCCGTTGGTGTCGACCACCAGCTGGCCGTCGCTCTCCGGCAGCACCCGCACGCCGTGCAGGCGGTCCAGCACCACTCGCGCCGCCGCCGGGTCGCTGACGTCGAAGAGCACACTCGGCGACTCGCCCACGATCTCCTCCACCGGCCCGGACGCCACGATGCGGCCCTTGTTCACCACCACCGCGTGCGTGCAGGTCTGTTCCACCTCGGCCAGCAGGTGGCTGGAGACCAGCACCGCCCGGCCGTCCGTGGCGTAGCGCTGGAGCACCCGGCGCATCTCGGCGATCTGCGGCGGGTCGAGCCCGTCGGTCGGCTCGTCCAACACCAGCAGCTCGGGCAGGCCCAGCATGGCCTGGGCGATGGCGAGGCGCTGACGCATACCGTGGCTGTAGTTCTTGATCCGCCGTTGCACGGAGTCACCCAGCCCGGCGATCTCCAGGGCCGCGTCGAACTGGGCGTCCTCCCACGGCCGACCGGTGGCCCGCCAGTACGCCTTCAGGTTGTCCAGACCCGACAGGTGCGGCAGGAAGCCGGGCCCCTCGACAAGCGCGCCGATCCGGGACAGCACCGGCGAGCCGGGCACCAGCCGACGACCGAAGACGTAGATCTCCCCGGCGGTCGGCTGGGTCAGCCCCATCAGCACCCGCAGGGTGGTGGTCTTACCGGCGCCGTTGGGCCCGAGCAGACCCACGACCTGACCGGGGTGCACCTCGAAGTCCACGTTCGACACCGCCACGAAGCCGTCCGCGTACTCCTTGCGCAGTGCGCGCACGGCCAGCGGCGTGTCCGCGTACTCCGGATGCACCGACCGGTCCTGGCGACGATGCCGGCGGCGGAGCCCGGCGACGACCACGACGAGCCCGATCACGATGGCGGCGAGCAGGCCGGCGAGCACCCAGCGCCAGACCGTCGCCGCGGTGGGGATCGGCTCACCGCTGACAGTGGGCAGGCTGACCGCGCCGTCCGCGGCCACCGTGTAGACGGTGGGCTCGGCGGGCGTGGTGTACGCCTGGTCGGAGGTGGCCACCACCAGGCGCAGCCGGTGCCCGGCCTCCACCCGGCGGACGATTCCGGGCAGCGTCACGGTGACCGGGCGGGCGTCCTGCACCTGTCGCGGCAGGCCGGTGAGTCGGATCGGGGCGACCAGTCCGTTCGGTAGGGTCGCCGCGCCGTCCTTGTCGACGTCGTAGAGCTTGACGAAGAGCACCGCCGAACCGGTCGGCGAGGCGGCCCGCAGGGTGATGGTGGGCGCACCAGCCACGTCCACCGCCTCGGTCAGCGGCGTCGACTCGAACCGGGCGTGTTGGCCGGGCACGTCGCCGGCCACGCCGTCCAGCAACGAGGTGAGCCCGCTGGCGAACGGGATCGAGGAGATCGCGGCCGGGTTGCCGTTCGGTGGGTTCGCGATCGGCTGGGCCGGGCCGGCGACAGTGACCTCCCGGCGGGCGTTGCCGGTCAGGCCCGGATAGTCGGCGCGGCGGAAGCCGGTGGCGACCAGACCCCGGTCGAGCGCGTCGAAGCCGGCAATCCGCGACCAGGTGAAGTCGTCGCCGGGCGCTGTGCCCTCGCCCTTGACGTAGTGGTCGAGCCACTGGACGGTCAGGAACTTCACCCGGTCCTCGTCCGAGCGGGGTCCACTGCCACCGTCGTGCCCGCCGGTGAACCAGGCGACCCGGACCGGGGTGCCGGTGGCGGCGATGCCCTTCGCGTTCGCGTCCGCCTCGCCGAGACCGAAGAGCGTGTCCGCCTCGCCCTGCACCAGCAGGGTGGGCGCCTTGATCCGGTCCAGCACGCCGGCCGGGCTGGAGCGGCGCAGCAGGTCCACGGCCGCCTGGTCGGCCCGTCCGGTGGTGGCGATCCGCAGGTAGGCGGCGCACACGTCGGCGGCGAAGCGCCCGCAGGACGGGTCGGCCGCACCGGCCGGGGCACCGCCGGGGCCGCTGCCCGGGCCGGCACCCGGTGCCGGGCTGGGTGGGCCGGCCGACGCGGGCGCGCCCTGCGGTTGGGCGGCGGTCCCGCCGGACAGCCCGGCCGGGCCGGAGCCCACGTTGCCGCCGCCGCCGAAGAAGAGACCGGCCCAGCCCTTCTTGAACACGCCCTCGGTCGGCGCCCCACCGGTGCTCTCCGGCAGGAAGGCACGGGACAGGTCGTTCCAGGTGATCATGGGGACGATCGCGTCGACCCGACGGTCCTGGGCTGCCAGCAGCAGGGCCAGACCGCCGCCGTACGAGCCGCCGACCACGCCGACCTTCGGGTCGCCAGCGGCGTCGGTGCGGACCTCCGGGCGCGCGGCCAGCCAGTCCAGCAACCGTTGCGCGTCACGCACCTCGTGGTCCGGGCTGTCCAGGTGGATCTCGCCGCCGCTGCGGCCGAAGCCCCGCGCGGTCCAGGTGAGCACCGCGTAGCCGCGCCCGGCGAACTCCTCCGCGTCGGAGCGGACCGACTCCTTCGTGCCGCCGAACCCGTGTGCCAACAGCACCGCCGGAACCTTCCGCCCGGACGACGCGTCGTCGGGCAGGTAGAAGGTCGTGTCCAGGTCCACCGGCTGGTCGTCGGACGGTCCGGAGCGGACGGTGAGCATCGCGCTCTCGGTGCGGACGCCCGGCCCCTGCGGCCACACCGCCCAGGTCACGGCGGCGGCCAGCAGCACGACGACAGCCGTTGCGGCGATCGCGCGACGGCGGGTGGGCAGGGCACGCCGGAACCACGCGGCCGGCGACGGCGATGTCATGCGGCACACGGTACGGCTCGCAGCCTGAGCGTTGGCTGAGATCCGCCGTACGTCCGTCCGGTTGCCCCGATCGGTGACCGGACGGCTGCGAGTGCGCGATGTCCGGCGCGGCCCAGTGAGTTGAGTTCGGATCCCGTGAATTCCGATCTTTCACGGATATCCTCTCGATCTTCACATGTCACACCCACTGACGAAACAGAGCGTGTCGGGAACGCGCGTAAATGGTGACGTTGCTCAAACTGACGCGAACATGACTCGTCGACCGAGGTCTGACCAGTGTGGGGGTCGGTTAGTTTTCCGGTCCGGTGCACGGGACTTGTCGGGTCAACCGACACCGCGCCGATCCGCGCCCCATGCCGGAGGAGACACACATGACAGTCCCCGCGCCGCGGGCCCGTCGACGTCCGTCCACCCTGGGCCGACTGCTGCCGCTGCTCCTCATCGGGGCCTTACTGGCACCGGTGGGTCTGCTCGGCACGTCCGCCTGGCGGCAGACCACCGCCGACCGGGACCTGGCCGTTCGGGAACGGCTCGGCGTGCGGTACCTCACCGCTCTGGGCTCGGTCACCGACGCGCTCGTGGAGGCCCAGTCCGCCGCCGTCAACAACCGACAGGTAACCGGCGATGCGCTGAACCGGGCGGTCGAGGAGGCCGCGGCGGTGGACGCCCGCATCGGCACCGAGCTGCTCAGCCAGGAACGCTGGGCCGGGGTGCGGGCCAAGCTGGAGGCACTGCGCGGCCGCAGCCCCGCCGACCCGGAGTCCGCCTACACGGCGTACGGGGAGGTGTCGGACCTGCTGCTGGCGCTGCACCGCAAGGTCCGGGAGAGTTCCGGGCTGGTCCGCGATCCCGTCGCCGACTCCTACTTCCTCCAGGACAGCGCCGGCCAGGAGTTGCCCGAGGCGGTGGTGGCCGCCGGCCGGCTCGCTGACCTGGGCACGCTTGTCGCCCGCCGGCCAGCCGCCGAACAACCACGCGGCCTGCTGGAGCTGACCGGCCTGCGGGTGGCCGCCCTGGCACCCGCAGGTGACGCCGTCGACAACCTGCGTTCCGCAGTGGACGGCTCGGAGAGCACCGACCTCGGCGCCAACGTGCTGACCCCGCTGGACACCTACCAACGCTCGGTGGAGGCGCTGGCCGCGTACTCGACCCCGGCCAGGGGCACGGGCGTGGTGGACCCCGGCCAGTTGAGCGCCGCCGGGCTCAACACGCACCGAGCGGCCCGCCAACTTCAGCCGGTCATCCTCGCCGAGTTGGACGCCCTGCTCGTCGAACGCATCGACGAACTCGACACGGACCGCTGGCAGACCGCCGCGGCGGCAGCGCTCGCCGTGCTGCTGCTGAGCTGGCTCGCCGCGCTGCTGTTCGCCGCTCGCGGTCGGGCCCGCCGCCGGGCGACAATGGCCGCGACCCACACCGAGATCGCCGACACCCCGCCAGCGGCGGACGCCTGGCAACCGGTGCCGGGCGATCTGCGCGGGCTGCAACCCGCCGGCACGGCCCGCGACCCGGAGCCCGCGCAGTGGGGGGCCTTCGATGCTGCTCGGTAGGCTCCGGATCCGCGGCAAGCTCGCGCTGCTCGTGGTCATCCCGCTGCTCAGCATGGTCGGCCTGGCCGTGCCCGTGGTGCTCGATCGGGTGGCCGCGGCGCAGCGGGCCAGCGACACCGCCGAACGGGTACGGCTCGCCAGCCGGGTCGGCAGCCTGGTCCAGGACCTCCAGCAGGAACGCATCCTCTCGGTCGGTTTCCTGCTCGGCCGGGTCGAGCGCAGCGAGGTGGTCCGCAAGTCCGCCGACGTGGACGACCGGGTGGCCGACCTGCGGGCCGCAGGGAGCGACGCGCTGACCGTCCAGGTCGACAGCGCCCTGGACGGCGTGTCCAGCCTCACCGACCTGCGCACGTCCGTGCTGGCCCGGGTCGCGAACCCGGGCCAGGTGATGGAGGCCTTCGGCCCGGTGAACGTGGGGTTGATCGAGTCGCTGCGGCTGGTCTTCGGTGTGGACACCGAGACGTTGCCGGGTCGTCAGGTGCTCGCCCTCGACGGGCTGCTGCGCGTCGACGAGGGCCTGGGCGCCTGCGCCACCCTGAGCCTGCTGGTCAAGGCGGTCGGCAGCTCGGACACCATCACCGGGTACGTGGCGTGCATCGCCGCGCTGTGGGCCGACAACTCGCGCTTCCGCAGCCTCATCACACCCGAGCAGCTCAAGGTGGCCCAGCTCAACGACGCGGCGGTGGCCGCGCGTACCAGCTCGGACTTCCTGGTCACCAGCGCCCGGGACCCGGCCGCCGCGGTCCGCGACGTGCCGATGGAGGCGCTCTTCCCGGCCGTCCGCACGATGATCCGGCTCGGTCAGTTCGTGGAGAAGAAGCTGGTCGCCGACGTGCTCACCGAGGTGACCGCCGACCAGCGGCGCGCGCTGACCGCCGCGTACCTGGTCGGTGCCGCGGCGGCACTGATCCTGGCGTTGGTGGTGCTGCTCAGCGCGGCTGTCGCGCGGACGGTGGCCCGACCGCTGACCCGCCTCACCCACTCGGCCGACCGGGTCGCCCGGGTCGCCGAGGCGGAGCTGGTCCGGGTCACCGACGACGAGGGGGAGAGCCCACAGCCCATCCGGCTGGAGCCGGTGGACATCCGAGCCAACGACGAGATCGGCGACCTGGCGCGGGCCTTCGACCGGGTGCAGAGCACCGCCGCGCGGCTGGTCGAGCGGCAGGTCGCCGGCCGACGCAACGTGGCGCAGATGTTCGGCCACGTCGGGCGGCGCACCCAGAACCTGGTGGGCCGGCAGATCGCGCTCATCGACCGGCTGGAGCAGCAGGAGGCCGACCCGGGTCGGCTGGAGCACCTGTACCGACTCGACCACATCTCCAGCCGGTTGCGGCGCAACGCCGGCAGCCTCGTGGTGCTCTCCGGCTCGGCCGGTGCCGACGCCCACACCGCACCGGTGCCGCTGGCCGACGTGGTCCGGTTGGCGCTCGGCGAGATCGAGGACTACACCCGGGTGGAGGTGCGGGTGCCGGCCGGCATCTCGGCCGCGCCGGCCGTGGTCGGTGACCTCATCCTGGCGCTGGCCGAGCTGATGGAGAACGCCACAGCCTTCTCCCCGCCGCACACCCGGGTGCTGGTGGCCGCCGAAACGTCAGGCTTCGGCGCGCGGATCACCGTCGTGGACCACGGCATCGGCATGGGTGAGCAACGCCTGGCCGAGGAGAACGCCCGGTTCACCCGCCGGGAACGGCTCGACCTGGCACCGACCGAGGTGCTCGGTCTCTTCGTGGTGGGCCGGTTGGCCCGCCGTCACGGCTGGGAGGTGGGCCTGGCCGCCACCGCCGGCGGCGGGGTGACGGCACACCTGGAGATCCCGTCGGCGGCACTGGTGCTGCGCCGGGCCGACCGGGCCGGGAGCACCGTCGCCCGGGCCGCGGTGCCGGAGCGGGACAGGCGTACGGCGGCAGCGTCCGGCCGCGCCGCACGGCCCCGGACGGCGGCCGTCGCCGAGCCAGCCCGCTTCGACTCGGACCTGCTCAGCCGGGCCACCCGTAGCCTGGACGCCAGCCCGTCCTGGAACGCGTTCGGCTCCGGCCAGCCACCGCAGCCCGCTCCCGCGCCCCAGGAGCCGGAGCCGGCGGGCCCGCCGAACGCGCCGCGGATCCGGCAGCGGGTGCCCGGTGCCAGCCTGCACGCCGCCGCCGTACCGACCCGGCCGGTGGACGCCACAGGTGCGGACCCCGCCGCCGCCCGCGCGCTCGTCGAGGCGTTCCAGGCCGGTGTACGCCGGGCCGAGATGCACACCGTCGACCTGCCGAGCACACCCGGGGGCGTCGGCCCGACGGCGGCCGGTGGCGCCGGCCCGTCCGACACCACACCGGATCGACCCCGACTGAGCCGACGGGTGCCGGGGGCGAACCTTACAGTCGTCCCGGCCTGTCAACCGCTCAGTACGCACCTCGGCGACCCGGCCGAGGTCCGCAAACTCATCACCGACTTCGAGGAGGGCGTAGCCCGCGCTCTCCGCGAAGTCAGCCCCGACCGCCGGAACGAAGAAGGATCATCACGGTGACCAGCCCCTTCCTGCACGAAAACATCGACCAGAGCCAGTCCGGCGCCAACGGGGACCTCAGCCCGGAGGCCCGTACGTTCAACTGGTTGCTGGACTCCTTCACCTCCGGCACCGCTGGTGTCCTGGAGGCGATCGCTGTCTCCTCGGACGGCCTGTTGATGGCCATGTCGGCGATCAAGGACCGGTCCAACGCGGAGCGGTTGGCCGCCGTGGTCTCCGGGATGACGAGTCTCGCCGGTGGGGCGGCCAGTTGGTACGCGCTCGGCGGCCTCAACCGGGTGATCGTCGACATGGCCGACGGTTACCTGCTGATCAGCGCGATCAGCAGTGGTTCAGTGCTCGGGGTGGTCGCCGACCGGTCGGCCAACCTGGGCACCGTCGCGTACGAGATGACGCTCTTCGCCGGGCGGGCCGGTGGTGCCCTGACCCCGCGGCTGATCGTCGAGTTGAAGAACGCCGCTCAGCAGTGACCCCCGACGTCGCCGGCGAGGACCCGGACCCGGAACCGACGGTCCGGATCCGTCCGTACCTGCACACGGCCAGCCCGACCGGGGCCGACGTGGTGGAGACACCGGCGCGGCCGGAGCCGGATTCGGGTGGCGGTCGCCCGGCCGGCCCCCGCCCGTTCGTGCTCACCTCCGGCCGGGTCGCGGGCGCCGACCCGGCGATCGGGTTGGAGACGCAGGTGACAGTCCGTACGGACAGCGGCTGGTCGACGGGCCCGGCCGGTGCCCTGCTGGCACCGGAGTTCCAGGCGATCATCGCGCTCTGCGCGGAACCGATCTCGGTCGCCGAGATCTCGGCCCGCGCCCGGTTGCACCTCGGCGTGACGCGGGTCCTGGTCGGCGACCTGCGGGCGGCCGGCCATCTGGACGTGCACGTCACCGACACCAACGACGCCGTCGACCCCGACCTCATCCTGCGAGTGATTGATGGACTCCGTGCGATCTCCTGAATGGCCGGTCGCCCCGCTCGGCGGGGTTGTCGGAAACAGTGCCGCCGGCCGTTACGCGGTGCCGGGCACCGGGCCGATCATCGGGCGTGCCGGTCCGCCGCCGCCGCCGTACCAGCCGCCGTCCGGGGCGGGGGCGCCGCCGCCGGTCGGCAAGCCGGCGGCACCGCCGATCCCGGTCAAGATCCTGGTGGCCGGCGGGTTCGGGGTGGGCAAGACCACCACTGTGGGTGCGATCTCCGAGATCGCTCCCCTGACCACCGAGGCCGAGATGACGAGCGCCGGGATCGGCGTGGACGATCCGGGTGTCCGGTCCACCAAGACCACCACGACGGTGGCGATGGACTTCGGCTGCGTGACCATCGACCGCAGCCTGAAGCTCTACCTGTTCGGCACGCCGGGGCAGGCCCGGTTCGGCTTCATGTGGGACGACCTGGCCCGGGGGGCGCTCGGCGCGCTGGTGGTGGTGGACAGCGCCCGGCTGGACGACTGCTTCCCGGCGATCGACTTCTTCGAACGGGCCGGGTTGCCGTTCGTGGTCGGCGTCAACGCCTTCGACGGGCGGTTGGCCCTGGAACTCGGCGAGATCCGCTGGGCGCTGGCCATCGGCGACCATGTGCCCCTGGTGCAGTTCGACGCCCGGGACCGACTGTCGGTGCGGGACGCCCTGCTGGTCGTCCTGGATCGCGCGCTGGAACGTGCCACCCGGGAGAGACAGGCCTGAGCCGACCGGCTCGGGCCGTGACGGGAAGAGGTGATCTGGTGAGGGGCGACCTGGACGAGACGCTGGCCCGGTTGGCCCGGCGCGAGGAGGCGCTGCGCCGGCGGGCCAACGACCGTGACGACACCGCGCCACCCTCGGCCCTTCCCGGGACCGTCGGCGGCGACACCCCGAACGCCGCGCCGGGCCGTGGCGAGGCCCCGAACACCGGGCCGGGCCGTGGGGACGCCCCGAACGCCGCGATCGGCCGTGGCGAGGCCCTCAACGCCGTGCCGGCACGGCACGACGCCCGGCACGCGGGGGCGGACTCCCCGGGCGACGTGGCCGGGTGGGGGCCGGTCGAGGAGGTGGCCGAGGCGGTCCGTCAGGTCGTCGGCACCCATCCCGGGCTGGTGGTGACAGTGCAGGTGCAGCACGAGGGACGGACGTACCCCCTGCGGGTCTCCTGGGACGGCCCGGACGTCACGGTCGGGCCGGTGCCCCCGCCGGTGCCGGTGGAACCCCCGCCGGCGTGGCCCCTGTCCGGCCGGACGGTGCCCGAGTGGGCGCCCGGCCCGGACGGGTTGACCCCGGACCCGGCGGCCCGGTTGGCCGAGCTGATCCGGCGGGACCCGTCGTTGTTGGACGAGTTGGATCCGCGGCGCTGACCGGCGGGGCTGGCCGGCGGCGGCTACGGTCGGGCGGTGGCACAACCCGACCTGACCCTGACGGCGAGCCTACGGCCGGCCGCGCTGGACGCCCGACGGGGCATCGTGCGGCTGCACCCGGAGGCGCTGACCGCGCTGGGGCTGCGGCCCGGCGACCCGGTCCGGCTTGCCGGCAGCCGGGAGACGGCGGGGATCGTGGCGACCGCCGCGCCGGGCGCGAGCAGCGCCCTGCTGTACGCCGACGACCTGACGCTGGGCAACCTGGGCGTACGCGACGGCGCTCAGGTGCGGGTCAGCCCGGTGCCGCTGGTGCCGGCGAGTCGGGTCGTCCTGGCCGGGCCGGTCGGGGTGGTCGCGGCGGTGAGCCCGGAGATGCTGCGGCTGGCGCTGCTGGGCAAGGTGCTCACCGCCGGCGACGACGTGTCGCTGTTGCCGCAGGACGTGCTGCCGGACGCCTCGGTGCGCAGCCTCATCGAGGCGGCTCGGGGCAGCCTCGCCAACACTGTCGGTTTCGCCTGGACCAGCACCCTGCTCACCGTGCGCACTGTCGAGCCGGCCGCCGGCGCGCTCGTCACCATGGACACGGTGGTCGGCTGGGAGCACGGGCCGGTCACCCACGGCGGGCCCGCCCCGGTCGACGCCGAGCGGGCGCGGCCGCCCCGGACCGCCGACGCGGCACCGGTGGCGGACCAGCCGGACGACACACCGGACGTGGACGAGCTGCCCGGGTTGCGGGCCCAGGCGGAGGAGCTGACCGAACTGCTCGACCTCGGCTTCCACCACCGGGAGGTGTTGGGTCGGCTGGGCACCACCATCTCGCTGGGGGTGCTGCTCGTCGGCCCGGCCGGCTCCGGGAAGTCGGCGCTGGTCCGGGCCGTGGCCACCCGGGTCGGTGCCCGCGTACATCCGCTGTGGGCGCCCGAGCTGGCCGCGTCGACGAACCAGGCCGCCGCCGACCGGCTGCGCGGCGCGGCCACGGCGGCCCGAGCCGGCGGGCCGGCGGTGCTGCTGGTCAGCGACGTCGAGGCGATCGCACCGGCGGACGAGCCCGGCCCGGTGGCGACGGTGTTCCGCCAGGTGCTCGCGGAGTGCGTCCGGGCCGGTGTCGCAGTGGTCTGCGCCACCGGCCGACCGGAGGCCGTCGACCCCGCGTTGCGCGCACCCGACCTGCTGTCGCTGCGGATCAGCATCCCGCTCCCCGACCAGGCGTTACGCCGCGAACAGCTCACCGTGCTGACCCGGCAGGTGCCGTTGGCCGACGACGTGCGGCTGGACGAGGTGGCCGCGCGTACCCCCGGGTTCGTCGCGGCGGACCTGGCCGCGTTGGTTCGGGAGGCCGGGGTACGCGCGGCACTGCGGCAGATGTCCGCCGAGACGCCGACGGTGTCGATGGCGGACTTCACTGCCGCCCGGGAGGTCGTCCGGCCGACCACGATGGCGGCGTCGACACTGGATCTGGCCTCGGTGACGTTGGACGACGTGGGTGGCCTGGACGAGGTCAAGCAGACGTTGACCGAGTCGGTGCTGTGGCCGTTGACCTACCCGGACACCTTCGCGCGGCTCGGGGTGCAGCCGCCGCGCGGCGTGCTGCTCTACGGGCCGCCGGGCTGCGGCAAGACCTACCTGGTCACCGCGCTCGCCGGGTCGGGGCGAGCCAACGTGCTGTCGGTGAAGGGCGCGGAGTTGCTCTCCAAGTGGGTCGGCGAGAGCGAACGCGCGGTCCGCGAGCTGTTCCGCCGGGCCCGGGAGGCGGCCCCCACCCTGATCTTCCTGGACGAGGTGGACGCCCTGGCGCCGGTACGCGGCCAGGCCACCGACGGGGGCACCACGGACCGGGTGGTCGCCGCGCTGCTCACCGAGTTGGACGGGGTGGAGACGTTGCGCAACGTGGTGGTGGTCGGCGCGACCAACCGTCCCGACCTGGTCGACCCGGCGCTGCTGCGGCCGGGCCGGTTGGAACGGCTGGTCTACGTGCCGCCGCCGGACGGTCCGGCCCGTGCCGAGATCCTGCGAGCCGCGTCCCGGCAGGTGCCGCTGGCACCGGACGTCGACCTCGCCGCCCTCGGCGACGAGCTGACCGGCTTCTCCGCGGCGGACTGCGCGGCGCTGGTCCGGGAGGCGGCGCTGGCCGCGATGCGGGAGTCCCTCGCCGCCGCCACTGTCACCGCCGGGCACGTGGCGACGGCACGGGCACGGGTGCGCCCCTCGCTGGACCCGGCCCAGGTCGCCGCGCTGGCCGCGTACGCCGCACGGCGGCATTGAACACCCCGCCCAACCTTTTGGCGGCTCCGGAGTGTTCTTAGGGCGTCACACTCCTCTGTGGAGCATTCCACATGGACGTCAGGCGGTGTTCCTTGCGAAAGCTGCTGTCTCTTTTCTTCGTTCCCGTGCTCGCGGCGGCGACCCTGGTCACGGTCGGTGCACCGGCGACCGCGCACCCGCCGAAGCCGTTCCCGGCCCGGATCGCCCTGCCCGACGGTTTCACCCCGGAAGGGTTGACGATCGGTCGCGGCACCACCGTGTACGTCGGTTCCGTCCTGGACGGTGCGGTGTGGCGGGGTGACCTACGGACCGGGCGCGGCTCGGTGCTGATCCCGGGCACCCCCGGCGCCGCCAAGGCAGGGCTCAAGATCGACCCGCGGGGCCGGCTCTGGACCGCCGACTTCACCGGCGGCGGGGCCAGCGTGTACGACCCGGGCAGCGGGGCCCGGCTGGCCCACTACCAGTTCACCACCGACCCCAACAGCTTGGTCAACGACATGGTGATCACCAGGCGGGCGGTCTACTTCACCGACTCCACCCGGCCGGTGCTGTACGTGGTGCCGCTGGGCCCGGGTGGCCAACTGCCGGCCCCCACCGCCTTCCGGGAACTGTCGCTCACCGGTCCGGGTGCGACGCCGGACGCGTTCAACAACGGAATCGTGGCGCTCCCGGACGGTGACCTGCTCGTCGCGCAGATGCTTACCGGCCGACTCGTCCGCGTCGACCCGCGCACCGGAGGCAGCCGCGTCTTCGGTCTCGGCGGCTACTCGGTGGACCGGGCCGACGGTCTGGTGCTGCGCGGTCGCACCCTCTACGTGATCCGGAACCTGAGCAACGTCATCGCGGTCGTCCGGCTGAACGCCGGCTACACCGCCGGGGCGGCGCAGCGGGAGATCACCGGTCCGCAGCTACGGTCACCGGCCACCGGTGACCTGCTCGGCTCGGCGCTGTACGTGGTGAACGGCCGGTTCGACGTGGAGCCGACGCCGACCACCGACTTCGACATCGTCCGGGTGCCGGCCTGATCCAGGCGGTCGGCGGTGACCCTTTCCGGGTTGCCGCCGACCGGCTCGCCGGTACGCCGCAGAGCGCCTAGTCCAGGCAGATCTCGGCGCGCACCTTGCCGTCGTCCTCGTACAGTTTGGCCCCGCACGTGCGCAGCACGGCGACCGCGCCGACATTGTCCGGGGTCGTCTCGGCGACCACCACCCGCATGCCAGCCCGAGCGGCGGCGTTCAGCAACTCCCGCAGGGCAGCCGCGCCGATCCCCTGCCCGCGTGCCGAGCGCCCGAGCCACATTCCCGTCTCCACAGTGCCGGGCTCGTCACAGCGTGTCATCCGGACCATGCCCAGCACCTCGCCGCCCACGACGATCGCGTACATCTGCGAGCGGGTCGGGCCGTCCAGCCCGCCGAAGCTCGCCCGGTGGAACTCCCGAAACGCCTCTCGACGGGCGAGCGACCAGCCGGCGGGGGCCTCGACCGGAGGCATCACGTCACTCGGCTCCGCCTCGGCAGCCGCTACGGAGAGCAACGGCTCCAGGTTCTGCTCGTCCACCGGCTCCAGCCGGACCGCACCCGCCACGTGCCGCAGTCTGCCGGCCTCATCGGCCGAAGTCCACCCCATTCGCCATCCACTGGCGGTCCGGACAGCGGTACCGGCCGGTCGGGCGGGCGGGGTGTTCCACATCACGCTCTGTTGTCACCCGACCGGGTGTCAGAGTGCGGAAACCGCAGATCCGAACTCACAGAACACTACCGACGCGTCGTCGGTGGGCTTGTGCCGACGCAACCGGTCGGGATGCTCACGCTCGGCGTCCCGGACCCGGTCGAGCAACGCGCCAGGCCCCTCGGCCTCCAACAGGTCCAACAGACCGGTCCAGTCGGTGAGCGCGAACTGCTCCACCGCGCTGGACGCGCCGTCGCTGAGCAGTGCCGCCCGGCGGATCGCCGCCGGACCTCGCCGGGGCATCGTCCCGGTCACCGCGTGGAAGGCCGCGTCCGGGTCGGCGGCCGCCACCCAGTAGCCGTGGGTGCGGTTCATCCGCTCCCGCTGGACGCTCACCGCGTGCCGGAACCGGGTGACCGGGTCCGCCCCGCCACCCGGCACTGCGGCAACCGTCTCCCGCAGCTCCGCCATGGCAGCGTCCAGCCGGTTGTCGGTGACCACGCTGACCTGACCACCCGCGTCCAGCACCAGAGGGCTGTCGCAGAGCACCAGGTAGTCGACCTGGTCACCGCGGTCCCGCAGGAGGCAGACGGTGCTGGACGGGGTGCCCTGATGGTCCAGGTCGCACTGCCCACCGTGGTCGGCACGGACCGCGAGAATGGCGGCGGCCAGGTTGCTGGTCAGCCGCGCCGCCGGGCGGGCCGCCTCGGCGACGCCGAGCCGGGCGGCCAGGTGCCGGACGTACCATTCCGGCCCGTGCACGCAGCCCGTGTCGAAGCCCTGCGGCACTGTCGCGCCGTCCAGGACGCCGACCAACGGGCCGATCTGGAAGACCAGATCCTCGTTGACCGGTCGGCCCGGTGCCGGTGCCGACGCGGAGCGCACCCGCATCACCGGCACCGGCCCCGGCACACCGGAAGGGTCAGCGCTGTCGGAGGTCGTCGACGGCCGCATGCGTCTCTCCCTGCACCTGACCGGCGGCCGAACGGCCCTGGTCGCGTACCGCGGACACACCCTGCTGGGCGCTGGACCGCACCGACTGTGCCGCCTGCTGTGCGGGCTCGCGCAGGTTGTCCTGCATCTGGTGGCCCACCTGGCTCGCCTGCCCGCGCAACTGATCGGAGTGCTCGCTCACCATGGTCCGCGCCCGTCCGGCGAGCTGCCGCTCGCGGCCGCTCGGCGGAATCAGCGACGCGGCCAGCAAACCGACACCGAAGGCGACCAGGCCGGCAGCCATCGGGTTGCCCTGCGCCTGCTCGCGGGACTGCTGCCCGAGTGAACGGGTCTCGTCGCGGACCGAGCCGGCCGCGTGCGACATCCGCTGGCCAGCCTCCTGCCCCAGGTGGTTCGAGCTGCCCATCATCTTCCCCTTCGCTCGGGTGAACGCGTCGCGGGCCTGCCCGACACGGTCACCGGCGATCCGACGCGGGTTGACCCTGTCGGTCAGCGCGTCGACGTCACTGCTCAGCTCGTTGCGGGTGGTCTCGATCTCCCGCCGGATCCGATCCGGATCACTGGACATGATCTGTTCCCTCCCGACTCGTTCACCGACCCCGCAGAGCGTCCGGCATCTCCCGGGCGGTCTGCTTCGTCCGGGGCAGCACCGCACGTGCCCGCTTCAGCTGGGTCCTGGCGTTGATCAAGAGACCGCCGGCCACGGCAGCCCAGAGGACCGCGACGATCAGCGCCGCCCACCCCTGGTCCATCGTGTTGGACAGCCCCCACCACAGGGCGAACGACACGAAGAGCACTGCCAGGAAGCCGGCCACCCCGGCACCGCCGAACATGCCGCCGGCCTTGCCGACCTGGCTGACCTCCTCGCGGAGTTCGGCCTTGGCCAGCTCGACCTCCTTGCGTACCAGGGTGGACATGTCCCGGGTCACGTCGCCCAGCAGTTCGCCGACCGAGGCCTGGGTCCGTTCCTTCTCCGGGGCGCTCACGGGGCCACCCCACCGGGCAGGTCCCGTGCTTGTTGACCGGCGGGCGAGACGTTCTGCGCCCGTGCCGTCCCCACGTACGGCTGATCAGGCTCCGCAGGCGTGCCCTGCGGCTGGGGCGGCCCGCCGGGTGCGCTCCCAGCTCCACCGTTGCCGGACGCCGGCGCGGTCAGGCCACGGGTGAGCCGCCCGACCAGCAGCCCGGCCACCGCCGCGCCCGCGAGGAACGTTCCGGGGTGGCGCCGCGCGTACGTGCGCACCTCGTCGAGCACCTCACCAGGCTCGCGCTCGTCGAGCCACCCGGCGGCTTGCTGGGCGGCGTCGGCCGCCTTGCGTACCACCTGACCGGCCAGCCCGGAATCGCCGCCCCGCTCGGCCATCGAGCCGAGGTTCTGACCCAGGTCGCGCAGGCCCTCGGCGGCCCGCCGCTGCTGCGTCTGCGCCTGGTCCCGAAGCTGCCCGGTGGCCTCGCCGGTCAACTGTCGGGCCTGTTGCCGCACTTCTGCGGCCACCTGCCCGCCCTGCTCGGCGGCGGCATGGGCGACCTGACCACCGGCCTGGGTGGCCTGCTGGCCGACCCGGGATGCCTCCTGCCGGGCCTGCTGCGCTCTAGCGCCCGGCGACCCGCTCTGGTTCGTTGCCGTCATCCTCCGCTCCCTTCCTGAGTCCGGGGTCGCCTACCCGCCTGACCAGCCAACATGCGGAGGCGGGCCGGCGACCCCCGGCGCGATCTTGCACTTTGTGCCCAGTCAAATGCCGGCAAAAGCCGCGAAACAGCGACAAGAAGTGCGAGATCTCGGCGCTTTCAGCGGCGGCGAGTGCAAGATCGGGGTGCGGTCAGCGGCGGCGAGCGCAAGATCGCCGGGCGTTCAGCGGCGGCGGTTGCGGGCTCGTGACGAGCGCAGGCGGCGGAGGCGGCCGACCAGTAGCGGGTCGGCGGCCAGCGCGGCCGGGTTGTCGAGTAACCCGTTGAGCAGTTGGTAGTAGCGGGTCGACGAGATCCCGAAGGTGTCTCGAACGGCCTGCTCCTTGGCGCCGGCGTGTCGCCACCACTGCTGCTCGAAGGCGAGGATGGCCCGTTCCCGCTCCGTCAGCCCGGGTGCCGGCACGCTTGGCGCGACATCGACCCCGTCGTCCAGCTCGGTGTCATCGGTGTTCTCGATGGGCGGCACCGGCCGTGGCGTCGGCACCGCCGGCGCTACGGCACCCGGGACGTCACCCCGACGAGCGTCAGTGGACGGCTCGGGGGCGGCCGGGGTGGCGTCGGCGGACATGGCACTCAGCCTAAGCCAGGGACGACCTGGGTCGCACCAGCCGGCGTGGCCGGCAGCGCCAGCGTCGCGGCAGGTGGTCGCACCCACGACCACACGAAGGCCCCCGGCATCTCCCGAGCCGAGGGCCTTCGTGCCGGATGTGGGAACTAGGAGATGTCGCGGCGACGCATCGCCCAGAGCGACGCTCCGAGGATCACCACCACCGCGACCGAGAGCAGGATCGAGGACTGCTGCCAGGTGATTTCCAGCGTGTCCGGCTTGCACTCCCCGTAGTAGTTCGCGTTGCAGGAGTTCCAGTCCTCCAGCTTCACGGTCTTCGTCATCCAGGCCAGCATGTACGTGGGCAGCAGGAACGCCTCGGCCCAGCGCACGTTCGCCATCGACAGCAGGATGCCCAGGCCGAACTGGCCGACCACCATCACCGCCACCACGCCACCGAGGGCCATCGCGGTGTGCCGACCCAGTGAGGCCAGGGCGAAGCCGAGGGTGGTGACCACCAGGACCAGCACCACACCGCGTACGCCGGTCAACATGAACGACTGCCAGACCCCCGACGTCACCTTCTCGGTGCTGCCGCGGAAGTTGGCGACCGCCCAGAACCCGGCGAACCAGAGCACCGCGGCAGGAAGCGTCACCGCCAGCATGCCGGTGAGCAGCGCGGCCAGCTTGGTGAGCAGTACGGTGAGCCGCTTCGGCCGCCAGAGCAGCAGGTTCATCATGCCGCCGTTGCTCCACTCGGCACCGACGAAGGACGCGCCGACCACGAACCCGACCAGGGCGAGGATCGCCGCGAACGGAATCAGGGTCTCGTCGAACGTCTCCTTGAAGTCGAACGTCGAGGGCAGGAACCAACTCGCCTGGATCTGGTCGCGGGGCGGTGCCGTGATCACCGAGCAGTCGTCCGGGTAGCGGCCGTCGCTCGCGGTGCCGGCCGTCTTGGCCTGCTCACACGCGGTGCGCTCCTGCTCGCTCCAGCGCACCTGCTCCTGGTACTGCTGTTCGGCCTGACGCTCGGCCTGCGCGAGTTGGCTGGCGCCGATCTTCTGGTTGGTGAAGAACACCCCGACCACCACGGCGGCCAACACCAGCAGGCCGAGCAGAGTCATGTACCTGCTGAACCGCCGCTTGGTGAGCCGGCGCAACTCCGTACGAAAGAGGCTCACGCGCCCCACCCTCCTCCGGCGGGGCCGGGCTGAGCCGCCCCGCCGACGTGCATGGACTCGTCGACCTGCCGGTGCTGACCGGGGACCGGTGCGGTGGCGGTCAGTTCGAGGAAGACGCTCTCCAGATCGACGGCGATCGGCGCCAACTCGCTGACGTAGAGGTGCTGCTCGGCGAGCAGCCGCGTCACCGAGGCCGGCTTGTCGACGCCGGCCAGCATCAGATGGTCAGGGTGCCCGGTGACCTGGATCCCCGCCCGGGTGAGCGCCTCGGTGGCCGCCGGCAGGTCGCTGACCGCCTCCAGCCGGACCCGGACCGCACTCGACGAGTGCTGCGCGAGCACCTCGTCGACCGGGCCGAAGGCGACCCGCCGACCCAGCGAGATGATGGTGACCGAGTCACAGATCAGCTGGATCTCGCCGAGGATGTGGCTGGACAGCACCACTGTCATCCCGGATTCGGCGAGGTTGCGCATCAGCGTGCGCATCTCCCGGATGCCGCCCGGGTCGAGGCCGTTGGCCGGCTCGTCGAGGATGAGCAGCTTCGGGTTCTTCAGCAGGGCCGACGCGACGGCGAGCCGCTGCTTCATGCCCAACGAGTACGTCTTGACCCGCTCGCCGGCCCGGTCGCGCAGCCCGACAAGTTCCAACACCTCGTCGACCCGGACGGCCGGCACCTCGCCCGCCCCGGCCAGCAGGGACAGCGTGTCCCGTGCCGAGAAGTGCGGGAAGAACTGCGGGCTCTCCACGATCGCGCCGACCTGGCCGGCGACAGTGGGCAGCGCGTCGGGCACCTCGTGTCCGAGCAGCGCCATCCGGCCGCCGTCGGGTCGGATCAGGCCGAGCAGGGTACGCAGCGTGGTGGTCTTGCCGGACCCGTTGGGGCCCAGGAAGCCGTGCACCTGCCCCGCGTCGACCCGCATGTCGAAGCCGTCGAGCGCGTTGCGGGTGCCGCGTCGACGACTCTTGTACGTCTTACGTAGACCTTCGATCTCCAGGACAGCTGGCAAGCTGCACCTCCCCCGATGGGTGGGCGTGACAGCCGACACCATACGCGGTATGCAGGCGCGCGCAATACGCGGTATGCATCGACGCGCCGAAGGGGCTCATTCACCGACGGAGCGTGACCGCTCAGGCGCAGATCACCTGTACGCCCGCGACGCGGAACGCGTCCACCACCTCCGGGGCGGCACCCGAGTCGGTCACCAGGGTCTCGACCCGCTCGATCGGACAGATCCGGGCGAAGGCGTGACCCCCCAGCTTGGACGAATCCGCGATGATCACCACGCGTTTCGCCCGGGCCACCATCAGGTTGTTCATCGCGGCCTCCCCCTCGTGGTGGGCGGCGGCGCCGAGGTGCGGATCGATCGCGTCCACGCCGAGCAACGCGACATCCAGTGTGACCTCGCGCAGCAGCGCCCCACCAAGCGGGCCGACCAGCTCGAACGACTTCGGGCGCACCACCCCGCCGGCCACCACGACCTTCATCCGCGACCGGACCAGCAGCTCGTTGGCGATGTTCAGCGCGTTTGTCACCACGGTGAGCTGGGCGCCCTCGGCACTGGTGTTCAGGTCCGGCCGCACGGCGAGCGCCCTGGCCACCTCGGTGCTGGTGGTGCCGCCGTTCAGGCCGACCACGGTGCCCGGCGTGACCAGCGCCGCCGCGGCCGCCCCGATCCGCTGCTTCTCGGCCGAGTGCTTGGCCGTCTTGTAGCGCAGTGGCAGGTCGTACGACACGCCGTTGGCGACCGCGCCGCCCCGGGTCCTGGTGATCATCTGCTGTTGGGCGAGCTGGTCGAAGTCACGCCGGATGGTGGCCTGGGAGACGTCCAGCCGCTCGGCTGCCGCCTCGACGCTGACCCGGCCGTTGTCGGTCAGCATCTCGAGCAGGGCGTTCCATCTGGCGTACCGGTCCACCGCGGGGGCCCTCCAGTGACACGGACGGTGATTGATTGCGTGCACACTAGTGCGCGAAACTAGGCTGGCGCAAAAGACTGACCTGCGCGATCGGGTGGTCGGTTGCCAGGGCCACCGCCGTTCGCGCAGAATGACGCGCGAAACAGGTGCTTAACGAGCCGTATTGCGCACCGGTCGCCTCTGCGAGGAGTTTCCCATGGCATACGTGCACGCGGAGATCGCGAGCCAGCCCGACTGCTGGCGGGAGGCCGCCGAACTGGCCGGCGTCGTCCACGGTGACCTGCCGCGCCCCGGTGAGCGGGTCGCCGTCGTCGGTTGCGGCACGTCGTGGTTCATGGCGATGGCGTACGCGGGTCGCCGTGAGCAGGCCGGCCAGGGCGAGACCGACGCGTTCCAGGCATCCGAGTTCCCCGCCGGCCGCCACTACGACCGGTTGATCGCGATCACCCGCTCCGGCACCACGACGGAGGTGCTGGAGCTGCTCACCGCGCTGCGCGGGACGACCCCCACCACGGTCATCGTCGGTGACCCGGCATCACCGGCCGTCGACCTGGCCAGCGCTGTCGTGACAATGCCCTTCGCCGACGAGCGGTCGGTGGTGCAGACCCGCTTCGCGACCACCGCACTGGCCCTGCTCCGGGCCCACCTCGGCGACCCGGTGACCGCGCTCGCCGCGGACGCCGAAGTCGCGGTGCGGTCCCCACTGCCGATCGACCCGGCCACCATCGGGCAGGTCACCTTCCTCGGTCGGGGGTGGACTGTCGGGCTGGCCCAGGAGGCGGCGCTGAAGTGCCGTGAGGCGGCCACCTTCTGGGCCGAGGCGTACCCGGCGATGGACTACCGGCACGGCCCCATCTCGGTCGCCGCGCCGGGCCGGCTGGTGTGGGCGTTCGGCGAGCTACCCGACGGGCTCCCCGAGGACGTGGCCGCCACCGGCGCGGCCTTCGTGCACAGTCGCACGCACGGTTGGCGCACTGTGCTGGGCAGTTGGTCCGCGGGCCGTACCCCGGTCGACCCGATGGCCGACCTGATCCTGGCGCAACGCTTCGCGGTCGCGCTGGCGACCAGCCGGGGCCTCGACCCGGACGCGCCCCGACACCTCTCCCGGTCGGTGGTGCTGGCGTGACCGGCGGCGACGCCGGGCCCGCCGACCAGGTCGTCGTCGCGCTGGACGTGGGCGGCACCGGCATGAAGTGCGCCCTGGTCCGACCGGACGGCGTCGCGGTACGCACCGAGCGGCACCCCACACACGCCGCGCGCGGCCCGGCAGCCGTGGTCGACACGATTCTCGACGTGGCCGACGGGCTGGCCGCCAAGGCCCGCGCCGACGGGCTCACCCCGATCGCCGTCGGCATCGCCGTACCCGGGGTCGTGGACGAGGCGCGCGGCGTGGCGGTCTGGTCGGCGAACGTGGGCTTTCGGGACGTACCCCTGCGGGACCTGGCGGTGTCGCGGCTCGGCCTGCCCACGGCGCTCGGCCACGACGTGCGCGTCGGTGGCCTCGCCGAGGCCCGCCTCGGCGCTGGACGCGGCGCCGGGCAGGTGCTGTTCGTGGCGATCGGCACCGGCATCGCCGCCGCGCACGTGGTCGACGGGTCGGCCTCGACGGGCGCGCACGGCGCCGCCGGGGAGATCGGCCACATCCTGGTCCGGCCCGACGGCCCCCGCTGCGGCTGCGGTCGACCCGGCTGCCTGGAGGCGGTCTCCTCCGCCGCGGCGATCGGCCGCCGCTACGCGGAGCTGGCCGATGCGGCGGCCACGGCCGCCGAGGTGGCCGAGCGTGCCGCGGCCGGGGAACCGATCGCCGGCCAGGTCTGGCAGGAGGCTGTCGAGGCGCTCGCCGACGGCCTCGCGACCGGGCAGGCGTTGTTCGACGTGGCGACGATCGTGCTCGGCGGCGGCCTGGCCCAGGCCGGGGACCGGCTGCTGATCCCACTACGCGCGGCGCTGCACGAGCGGATGACCTTCCACCGGGAGCCGCGACTGGTCGCGGCAGCCCTCGGCGACGAGGCTGGTTGTCTCGGCGCCGCCCTACTCGCCCTGGACGCGGTAAGCGTCCGAAACCACGACGCGGTGCGCGTCGGTGACTATCTGGAGGAGCGATGACCGTGCGGGTGGACGGCCGAGTGGTGACCCCGACCGGTGTCATCCGACAGGGCTGCGTGGAGTGGGACGGGGACCGGATCACCGCGGTCGCCGAATATCCGTCGGTCCGGGACGGACACTGGATCCTGCCCGGCTTCGTCGACATGCACACCCACGGCGGCGGTGGCCACACCTTCACCACCGGGGACGCCGGTGAGGCTCGGGCCGCTGCCGACTTCCACCTCGCGCACGGCACGACAACCCTGTTGGCCAGCCTGGTCAGCGCGCCCTTCCCGCTGATGCGCGCGGCCACCGAGGCGTACGCCCCGCTTGTCGACGAGGGCGTGTTGGCGGGGGTCCACTTCGAAGGGCCCTACCTCTCCGCTGCCCGTTGCGGCGCGCAGAACCCCGAGTACCTGCGCGACCCGTCGACCGACGAGCTGGCCGAGCTGATCGAGCTGGGCCGGGGAGCGGTCCGGATGGTCACCCTCGCGCCGGAACGCGACGGCGCCCTGGAGGCGATCAAGCTGCTCACCGCGCAGCGGGTGGTGGCGGCGGTAGGCCACACCGACGCGACGTACGAGCAGACCCGCGCGGCGATCGCCGCCGGCGCCAGTGTCGGCACCCACCTGTTCAACGGCATGCGCCCCGTGCACCACCGCGAACCGGGGCCGGTGGTGGCCCTGCTCGACGCGCCCACCGTCATCTGCGAGCTGATCGCCGACGGGGTGCACCTGCACGACGGCACGCTGACCTTCGTCACCGCGACCGCGGGCCCGGACCGCGCGGCGCTGATCACCGACGCGATGGCCGCCGCCGGAATGGCCGACGGCGACTACGAGCTGGGCGGCCAGGCCGTCACCGTGACCGACGGGGTGGCCCGACTCGCCCGCGACGGAGCGATCGCCGGCAGCACGCTGACCATGGACGCCGCGCTGCGGCACGCCGTGAATGCCGGAATCCCGATCGCCGACGCGGCACGGATGGTGGCCACCACCCCGGCACGCGCCATCGGCCTGGGCAACCGGGTGGGGTCCCTACAGGTCGGCCTCCGCGCCGACCTGGTGGTGCTGGACGCCGACCTCAACGTGGTCCGGGTCCTTCGCGCCGGCACCTGGGTGGAGTGAGCGCGAATCAGCTGAAGGTCGGGACGTCGACGCCGAGCACGGCCTGCTCGTCAGGGCGGTGCACCAGCACGTCGGCCAGGTACGACTGGACCGCGTGGCGCATCCCGACGTCTCGGCCGGCCCGCTCGGAGAGCAGCCACTTGTGCTCGATGATCTGCGCGAACAGTTCCTGCGGCTCCAGCTTCTGCCGCAGGTGGGCGGGAACGGCCCGGACCACCGGCTCGAAGACCTCGGTGAGCCAGCGGTGCGCGGCCTGCTGCTCGTCGATCAGGTCGCTCTCGGCCCGGTACGCGTCCAGGTCGTTGAGCAGCTTGCGTGCCTGGTTCTCCTCGGCGTCCAGACCGGTCAGCCGCAGCAGCCGCCGGGTGTGGTAGCCGGCGTCGACGACCTTCGGCCGGACCAGGTAACGCCCGTCGTCGCTGGACGACATGGCCACCTCGGCCACGTCGAAGCCCAACTCGTTGAGGCGGCGGATCCGGCCCTCGATGTCGTGCCGGGCCTCCCGCTCGATGGCCTGCTCGTAGGTGATCTCGTGCCAGAGCCGCTCGTAGCGCTGCACGACCTCCTCACAGACCACCTCGGGGTCGATGGACTCGTGCAGCAGGCCGGCGGCCTGTAGGTCCAACGCCTCGCCGAAGATGTTCACCCGGGCGATCTCCAGGTCCTCACCGCGCTGCCCCTTGGAGAGCGAGTTGTGCAACGCGCCCGTCTCCGCGTCCACCAGGTAGGCGGCGAACGCGCCCGCGTCCCGGCGGAACAGCGTGTTCGACAGCGAGCAGTCGCCCCAGAAGAAGCCGGTGAGGTGCATCCGGACGATCAGCGCGGCGAGCGCGTCGAGCAGCCGGCTCATCGTCTCCGGCCGCAGGGTGTGCGAGAAGAGCGCCCGGTACGGCAGGGAGAACTGAAGGTGCCGGGTGATCAGCACCGATTCGAGGGGTTCCCCGTCGTCGGTCTGTCGGTCGGCGACGACCGCCACCGCCTCGACCGACGGGAAGTCGATCCGCTCCAGGGCCCGGAGCAGGTCGTACTCCCGCTCGGCGATCCGCTCTCGGGTCTCCTTGAACGCGTACACGTAGTCGCCCAACCGGACGAACCGGACGATGTGTCGAGAGATGCCCTGCGGCAGCGCCACCAGGTGTTGGGCAGGCCACTCCTCCAGCGGTGTCGACCAGGGCAGGTCGAGCAGCGCCGGGTCCACGAGGGCAGACGTGATCCGCACGGGCACAAGCATGACGCCTCGCCCCCCGCATCCGCCTCTGATCGTGGTTGGGCCCACAGCGCCGCACACCCCGGCCTCGCGTCGGCCCGGTAGCGTGGTCGCGTGCTCAAACCCTCGGCGGTACGACGTGACCTGCGGCTACGGCCCGTCCGCCCGGCCGGCTGGTGGTTCGACGCCCTGCTGCTGGTCGGGTTGGTCAGTTTGACGGTGGCGCTCGCCGCCGACCAACTCTTCGGGCTGGATCGAGCGGTCGCCGACTGGGCCGACGGGCACCGGCCGACTGTCGCCTACTGGGTGGCTTGGGTGCTGAATCACCTCGGGCAGGGCAGCCCGCTGACCCTGATCGCCGCCGGGCTGGGGGTGCTGGTGGCCGTCCGGTTGCGGTCGGTGCGGCCGATCCTGCCGCCGGTGATCGGGTTCGTGCTGACCCTCCTGACCATCGGCCCGCTCAAGGTCTGGACGGCCCGGGCGGCACCGAGCGCCAGCGTCAAGGAGCCGTTCCTGACGCCCGAGCAGACCCTGCCGCTGTTCCACGACGACCTGCCGGTCCGATATGCGCAGTCCTACCCGTCGGGGCACGTCGCCAACGCCATCGTCTGGTACGGCGTCATCGCGCTGCTGCTGGCCCCGCTGGCCCGCAGCTTCGGCCGCCAACTGCCGGCCCGGCTCGTCACCGTGGTCCGGGTCGCGCCGCCGCTTGTCGTCCTCACCACCACCACCTACCTGGGCTGGCACTGGCTGACCGACTCGGTGGCCGGGCTGCTGCTGGGCCTGCTCCTGGACCGGCTGATGCACCGGGTGCCGTGGGACGACCTGCCGCTCCCCGGCCGGTTACGCGCCTGGGACCGGCCGTTCACCTCGTACCCCTAGGGTTTCGGTCCGTGGACCAACTGGCGCGGCGGCTCGGCGTACCCGATGCGGTTGTCATCGGTTTGGGCTCGATGCTCGGTGCGGGCATCTTCGTGGTGTTCGGCCCGGCTGCGGCGGAGGCCGGCGGCGCCGGCCTGCTGCCCGCGCTGGTGCTGGCCGGCTTCATCGCCTTCTGCAACGCGACAAGCTCGGCGCGGCTGGCGGCCCGATATCCGGAGTCCGGCGGCACCTACGTCTACGGCCGGGAGCGCCTCGGGCCGTTCGCCGGGTTCCTGGCCGGCTGGGGCTTCGTGGTCGGCAAGACCGCGAGCTGCGCGGCGATGGCGTTGACCATCGGGGCGTACCTGTGGCCGGGGCAGGCCCGACTGGTCGCGGTCAGCGCGGTGCTCGCGGTGACCGGGGTGAACCTGCGCGGCATCGGCAAGACGGCGACCGTGACCAGGGCACTTGTCGCGCTGGTGCTCGCGGTGTTGGCCCTGGTCGCGGTTGTCGGCCTGGTGGGCGGGCCGGTGCACCTGGATCGGCTCGGCGAGCCCGGCGGCTCCGCCCGGGGCGTGCTCACCGCCGCCGGGCTGCTGTTCTTCGCGTTCGCCGGGTACGCCCGGATCGCCACGCTCGGCGAGGAGGTCCGCGACCCGCGGCGGACGATTCCCCGCGCGGTGCCGCTGGCGCTCGGGGCGGTGCTCGCGATCTACCTGGTGCTGGCCGTGATCACGCTCGGGGTGCTCGGCGCCGACCGGCTGGCCGACTCCGCCGCGCCCCTTGTCGACGTGGTGACCGCCGCCGGGCTGCCCGGCCTGGCCTGGGTGGTTCGCGCCGGGGCCACCATCGCGGTCGTCGGCGTCCTGTTGTCCCTGGTCGCCGGGGTCGGCCGGACCACACTGGCGATGGCCCGCCGCCGCGACCTGCCCGGCGCGCTGGCCGCAGTGCACCAGGTACACCAGGTGCCGCACCGCGCCGAGCTGGCCGTGGCCGCAGTGGTGATCGTGGTGGTGCTGCTCGGCGACGTGCGCGACGCCATCGGCTTCTCCAGTTGCACGGTGCTGGTCTACTACGCGATCACCAACGCGGCGGCGCTGACACTGGGCCGGGAGCCGGGCCGGCGGCTGCCCGTACAGGTACTCGCCGGGCTGGGGCTGCTCGGCTGTCTGCTGCTCGCGATCAACCTGCCGACCGGCAGCGTCCTCGCCGGCTTCGGCGTGCTGGCCGTCGGTGCCGCCTGGTACGCGCTGCGCCCCGCCCGCCGGTGACCCGGGTAGGCCACCGGCGGCGGGTGTTCAGCGAGACCACGCCGACCGTGTCCAGTGCCTCCACCTCACGAGGATCGACCCCGAGTGATTCCAGCGCCGCCGCCAGCGGTACGAACCGGCCTTCGGCACGAGATCGGGCGATCACCCACACGCGGTACCGCGCTGCCTCGATCACCACAGACTTTGCGCGCCGGCAGATGAACCTTCAGCTCACCTCGCCGGGGCCGTCATACCGACGCGTCAGCTCGAATTCCTCAGGTGGACCGCCGGTGGTCGTCGAGGGAGCACCCCCGGCGGGAGGAACGGAATGTGCCACGCCGACCTCCGAGTCCGTCGCGCTCAGCCCTCCGGGGGTTGCCGTGGCGGGGTTGTGCACCCCGCCGTGGACCGCACCGGCCGGCCGAGGGATCGGGGCCGGGTGGGCCGGCGGGGCGCACTGGTGCGTCAACCAGTCCAGGCCGCGCCGACGGGCGACGACAGTCAACCGGTCACCAGCGAAGATCACCTGTCGGGGGTCGAGGTCCTTCCACCAGATCGTCCTGGCACCGCCCGCCGGGGTCCGGGCGATGAGCCGGACCTGCCCGTCCCGGTTGACCACGTCCAGCGGCCGGCCGTCCAACTCGGAGCCGGCGGCGACCGGCACCTCGGCGACCGGCAGCGCGTGCCGGTCGACAGGGATCGTGGTGATCACCGCGCGTTCGGTGAGCGCCCCGATGAAGGCCGGCGCGGCCAGGTAGGAGACCGACCGGGACACCCCGAGGGCGAAGGTCTCCTCCACCCGTTCGGCGAAGTCACCGTCGAAGAGTCGGAGCACCACCCGCAGGTCGTCGCGGAGATCCCGGGCGGCGAGCGCCGCCTCCAGGTTGGCCACGTCGTCGGTGGACGCCACCACCAGCGCCTGACAGTCGGCCACCGACGCGGCGGCCAGCGTCTCCGGAAGCGCGGCGTCGCCGACGATCAGCGGCACCTCCAGTTGACGGGCCAGGGCGCCGCCGCGCGGCTCCGGATCCTTGTCGATCGCCACCACCTCGACGTCGTACTCGCGGAGTTGCGCCATCACGCGGGTGCCGACGTTGCCCAGGCCGATCAGCACGACGTGCCCGGCCCGCGCGGGCTGCAACCGGCCGGTGTGCAGGGCCAGTCGGGCGTTGACGATGCCGTCCACAACGGCGGCGGTGATCAGCGGGATCAGCGCCAACCCGGCCAGGTTGAGCACCACCTGCATGATCTGTGCGCCGGCCGGCTTGGTGGTGTCCGGGTCGGCGCCGCTGAGTGTGGTGACCAGGGTCAGGTACAGGGCTTCCAGTGGGGAGACGCCCTCGGTGCGGGAGATCAGCGCCCCCAACACCGCGATCACCGCGAGCACCAGCATCACCGCGACGCCGATCTTGCGGGTGGCGAAGCCGCGTACCGCTCCCAGCAGCACCGCGACCGGGCGACGCCGCCGACGGGCCCGGACCAGCCGACGGGCGGCGACCTCGGTGCCCGGCGGCTGCCCGGTCGCCTCGGCGAGCACCAGGTCGGCCCCGGCCTGCTCGGCCGGCAGCAGCTCCACCCCCTGCGCCTCGGTGAGGTGGGCCAGGGCGCAGACCACGTCCTGCGGGCGGATATCGGCCCGCCGCGCCACCCGGAGCGTCTTGTCCCGGTGTTGGAAGGAGCTGGGGTCGACCTCGCCGAGCGCGGCGGCCACGAAGGCCGGCGCGGCCATCTCCGCGTCGGAGAGCACCTCGACCGGTGCCCTGATCAGTTTGCGCACACCGTCGGCGAGGGTGCCGTTGAACATCCGCAGCACCTGACGGACCTGCTGGTCGACGGCCTGCGCGCAGAGCGCCGCGTGCAGGTTGCCGACGTCGTCCTGGTGCAGCAGGGCCAACCCGGTCGCCCCGGCCAGGCCGGCGGCCTCGAAGGTGGCCACGTCCAGCCGATCCGAGCGGACCACCCGAACACCGCGCAACCCCGCCACGTCCGGGCCGTTGCTGCGGTAGCGCTCCGGCACCACGACTGTCACCCGGGCCCCGCCCGCCGGCAGTTCGGATTCGAGCATCGCCCGGGCCACGTAGTAGGCCAGCGCGTCCTTCCCGCAGATCACGTAGTGCGGGCGCGGATCACCGACGGACCGCAGTCGCCAGTTCCACTCGACCGCCCGTCGCGCCCGGTCCCGCCACGGCTCCGCCATGCCCGGATCGTAATCAGCACTGCCACGCTGGGCGACCCCGTCCGGATCATCCCGCGACCAGGCATGCGGGCCCCCGCGACGGGTAGTGCAGCCGCATGCAGACGTTCCTCCCGTACCCGGACTTCCTGGCCAGCGCCCGCACGCTGGACCAGAAGCGGCTGGGCAAGCAGCGGGTGGAGGCCATCCAGGTGCTGCGCGGGCTCACCCGACCCGGGTACGGCTGGCGCAACCACCCGGCGGTGAAGATGTGGGCCGGGTACGAGGAGGCGCTGACCCGCTACGGGCTGGACATGTGCGCGGTGTGGACCGAGCCGGGGCGGGCCGACACCTGCGCCACCACGATGACCGTCGACCTGGCCGCGGCCTGTGGGCCCGGCGTCGTACGGACCCAGGCCGAGCTGGCTCGGGTTGGCGAGCTGCCACCGTGGTTGGGTCGCGACGACCTGCACCTGAGCCACCGCTCGTCGCTGGTCCGCAAGGACCCGGAGCACTACCGGCCCCTCTTCGGCGACGACGTGCCAGCGGATCTGGAGTACGTCTGGCCTGCCTCCGACCGCGCGCGCCGCTGCCTTCCGTAGGGGAGACTGGGTCGGGAGAGAGGTGGGTGTCCATGGCGCTGTCGCAGGTGGTGGGCCGGCTCATCGGCGTACGGCAGCACCTGGTGGACCCGGGCGGTGGCGGCGCGGACCGCGTGCCGCGAGCGACCTCGGCGCTGGTGGTGGGTGGCGGCATCGCCGGCATGTCGGCGGCGGTGGTGCTGGCCGAGCGGGGTGTCGCGGTCACCGTGCTGGAGGCCGCGCCGACGCTCGGCGGTCGACTGGGCGCCTGGCCGGAGGCGCTGACCGACGGCGCCCAGCAGACCGAGCATGGTTTCCACGCGTTCTTCCGGCAGTACTACAACTGGCGGTCCGTCCTCCGCCGCATCGACCCCGACCTGGGTTTCCTCAAGCCCATCGCGGGTTACCCGATCCTCAGTGCCCAGTGGCCGACCGAGGAGTTCGGCAGGCTGCCACCCGCACCACCGGCGAACCTGCTCGCGCTGCTGTTGCGCAGCCCCAGCCTGCGCCTGGCCGATCTGCGGATGATGGACCGCGACGCCGCGTTGCCGCTGCTCACCTACGACCCGGTGCGCACCTACGCCGAGTTGGACGACACCACCGCCGACGAGCTGTTGGCGTCGCTGGGGCTGCCGGACCGGGCGCGGGCGATGCTGTTCGAGGTCTTCTCGCACTCGTTCTTCAACCACGAGACGGAGATGTCGGCCGCCGAGATGGTCGCCCAGTTCCACTTCTACCTGCTCGGCAACCCGGAGGGGCTGGCGTTCGACTGCCCGGACGAGGACTACGCCACGGCGATCTGGGAGCCGCTGACCCGGCACGTGGAGAAGCACGGTGGCCGGGTGCTCACCGGCTGCGCGGCGACCGGTGTGCAGCGGGACGCCGACGGCTGGCGGGTGACGACCACCGACGGCGGCAGCCACCCGGCGGCCCACGTGGTGCTGGCCGTCGACCCGCCGGCACTCGCCGCGCTGGTCGCGGCCTCCCCCGACCTGATCGAGGGGGCACCGGAGCTGGCGGCACGGATGCCCGCCTTCGGTCGGCCCGGCCCGCCGTACGCGGTGGCCCGGTACTGGTGTGCCGGTGACGTGGCCGCCGAGCGGGCGGTGTTCAGCGGCGTGTCCCGCCAGCCCACGCTGGACTCGGTGACGCTCTACCACAGGTTGGAGAACGAGTCGCGGCGGTGGGCGCGGCAGACCGGCGGGTCGGTCATCGAGCTGCACGCGTACGCCTGCGACCCGGGGGTGCCGGCCGAGGAGTTGGCCGAGCGGATGCGCCGCGAGCTTGTCGCGCTCTGGCCAGAGGCCGGCGACCTGCGGGTCCGCGAGCTGCGGGCCCGGGTCGAGGCGCAGGCGCCGGCGTTCACGCCGGGCAGCCACGCCTGGCGACCGGGGGTACGCACCGACGCGTCCGGCCTCTACCTGGCCGGCGATGGTATCGCCACGGACTTCCCGAGCGCGTTGATGGAACGCTCGGCGGCGACGGGCATCATCGCCGCGAACCACATCCTGCGTGCCGAGGGCGGCGCGGCGGAGCCGGTGCGCTCGATCCGGCCCCGGGGGCTGCTCGCCGGTCGGCGCACCCCAAACCGACAAAACACAACATAAGCAACGGCACGCTGCCGTACGCTTGGTTGATCAACCGTCGATCGACCGGGCGGGAGGGCAGCGGGGGATGTCACCACTGCACCGCGCCGGCGCGGAGAACCGCCCACCGATCGGCGAGATCGGCCGCGACGACGCGTACCCACTGATCCGCGACGAACGGGCCTGCATCGTCACCGCACTGCGCCTGGGCTGGTGGATGGCGGACGCCTACCACCACGGGCAGCACGCGGAACTCGGCGCACCCGCCGAGGCCCGCCCATCCGTACCGCCGACCAAGCTCTCCAACCTCACCGAGATGTCCCCCCACCGGCGCATGCGCATGTACCTCGACGGGGTGGACGTCGCGCTGGCCCAGATCGCCGAACTCACCAGGCACACCGGGCCGGTGCCCGACACGTCGGCTGCCCGGGCCCTGCTGCCCGCCCTGGGCCCACCCGACCCCGCCGATCCGGTGCCGCTGCTGCTCGCCCTGGACGACCTCAACGTCGAGGTGCTGCGCTGGGCGATGGCCACCAACCATCGGGTCGGGCTGGCCTACCGGTTGGGTCGATCGGTGGCCGACACCGTCCGAGCCGGCGACGCCGCCCAGTTGCTGCGGCAGTTCGGCGGTCGGCAGATCCAGATCAGCCGCTGGCTGGACGAGCTGGCCAGCGTGCTGCCGCCGTACTCGGCCGCGGTGGTGCGGCGGTCGATGGCCGCCTGGGCGACGGCTGTGGACCGGGCCGGCCACGGTGACCCGGCCGAGCCGGCGCCCGCCGAGCTGAGCCGGGCCCTGCGAGGTCAGGGTGACCTCTGGCGGGACGTGCTCACCGGCGGCCTGCACCCCCGCGACCTGCTCGACGAGGAGGACTACGCGGTGATCGCCCGAAACCTGATCATCCGGGATCGCCGGCTGGTGGCACAGGCGGCGCGGGGCATCTTCTGGCCGGTGCTCGTACCCCTGCTGTTGGTGCTCTTCGCGGTGGTCGGCGTGAGCGCCGCCGCGGCCGCCGGCTCACCGACCACCCGGGCCACAGTCGCCCTGGTGGGTCTCGGCGCCGGGCTGGCCGCGATCTGGCGGTCGGTTTCCGGGCCGGCGCTGGCCGTCGCCGGCGAGGTCAACCGGCCCCTGCTGGACAGCGAACTCACCGCGCGAATGGCCCTTCGGCTGAACCGGCCGCTGACCACTGCCCGGCGCTCGGTGGTCGTCGCCCCCCGGACCCGCCGACAGCGCCGTCCGGAGGAGCCGGGCGACCAATCGAAATACGTTGCCCGCGTTCCCCGCCCCGACCTACCGTGAGCGGGCAAGGTCAACCACCGCCACGGGAGCAGAACATGACGATGTCGCACGTCACCACAGTGCCGTCGACGCTGCCCGGCGACGGTTGCCGAGCGGAAGGTCCCCGGGCGGGCCGGCCCGACTGACGCGTCCCCGTACGCGCTGAGCCGCCCCGTCCACAGGCCGGACCGGGCGGCTCTTCGCTGTCCGTCACCATCGTGAAAGGAGTCCCGGTGGACGCCGTCCTCGTCGTCAACGCCGACCTCGGCCCGCTGCACCGGGTCACCCTTCAACATGCCGTGCGGATGCTCTGCCGCCGCGTCGCCGAGATCCACGAGGCCGAGCCGGACCGGGTGATCGGCGTCTTCCCGATGCCCCGGGTGGTGCGGCTGGTCCGCTACGTGGTCACCCGCTGGAGGTTCAACTCCGGGCCGGCCTGGTCCCGTTCCGGGGTGCTGCGCCGCGACGACAGGTGCTGCGCGTACTGCGGTGGCCCGGCCTCCACCATCGACCACATCCTGCCCCGCTCGCGCGGCGGCCGGAACACCTGGCGGAACACCACCGCCGCCTGCTACGGCTGCAACCAGCGCAAGGGTGACCGGACGCCGGCGGAGGCGGGCATGCCGCTGCGCCGGGAGCCGGTGAACCCGGGCTGGGGGGCGCTGGCCGGGCGGTGACGGACCGGCCGGCGGGAACGGGGGGCCGCGTTCCGGGCACGTCCCGGGGCGCGGCACCCGCCGGCCCCGGTCAGGCGGCGCGTTCCTTCACCTGCGGGCTCGGACGGCCGTTGGGGCAGTTCACCCGGATCTCGCTGCGGTGCTCGGTGGAGGTCAACTCGACCCGGATCTGCTTCGCCGGGCCCGGGTCGTACGCCTCCGCCAGGAACCCGGGCGCGGGTGCCACAGCGAGCACCTCGGCGGACTTACCCACACAGCGGATGGTGATCGTGCCTCCGCGCGCCTGCACGGGTACGTCCGCGGAGAGGGTGGGCGTCGGCGCGGCCTGGCCGAGCGTGGTCGGCGCCGGGCCGGGCGCGGTCGGGGCCGCTGTCGGGGCCGGGGTCGCCGTCGGGTCCGGACCGGTCGGGGGGCCGGTCCGGGCAGCGGGCGCGGTGTTCCGGGCCGGCGGGCCGGCGGATGGTCCGGTCGTGATCTCGTCGGCGGGCTCCGGGGCGCGCGGCATCCCCACGGCGGTGGTGCCCGGGCCCCGGTCGGTCGACGGAGCACCCTGCCCCGGCCGACGATTGCCGAAGTCGCCGAGCGACCCGGCCATCGCGATCGCGGCGAGCACCGCGCCGCCGACAGCCAGGATGGCCTGACGCCGACGCCGACGCCACGACAGGCGTGTCGTCGGCCCGGCCGAATCGACTGTCGCGGTGTCGGTCGGCTCGACCGAGCCTGCCTCCGGTGCCGCGGTGACGCCCGTTTCCTCAGGGCCCGCTCCCGGTGCCGCGGTGACGCCGGTTCCCTCGGGCGTGGCTCCGCTCACGGCCGCGAGCAGGGTGCGGGCCGCCTCGGCGGCCGGCGGCCGGTCGGCGGGGTCACGGGCCAGACACCAGCGGTAGAGCCGGTGAACCTCGGGCGGCACCCCGTCGATCTCCGGCAGCGGCTCCGGGTCGACGTGCGTGTGCGCGCGGATCATCCCGGTCTGCGTCTCGGCCGACCACGGCAGCCGACCGGTGAGCACCCGGTGCAGCAGGAGGCCCAGGGCGTACACGTCACAGGCCGGCAGCACCTCGCCGGCCTCCAGTCGCTCCGGGGCGAGATAGGCCGGGGTGCCCAGCAGCCGCCCCTCGAAGTCGATCTCCGATTCGCCGGCGACGGCCGCGATGCCGAAGTCGAGCACCTTGGCGCCGGTCGGCGTGAGCATCACGTTGCTCGGCTTGATGTCGCGGTGCACCAACCCCTGCGCGTGCGCGGCAGTGAGAGCGGAGGCCACCTCGGCGCAGACCCGTAGGCCGGCAGGCGGTGGCAACGGCCCGGTCGCCAGCCGTTGTTCGAGGGTGAGGCCGCCGAGCAACTCCATCACCACGAACGGGACCGGGGAACCGTCAAGCGGTGACTCGCCATAGTCGTACACGCCTGTGACGTGCGGGTGCGACAGTCGGGCAGCCGCCTTGGCCTCGGCACGGATCCGCTGCCGAGCCGAGGTGTCCGAGGCGACGAGCATCTTCACCGCGACATCTCGTTCGAGTACCTCGTCGTACGCCCGGTGGACCGCCGACATGCCGCCACTGCCGAGACGCTCCAGGAGCCGATAGCGGCCCGCGAGCAACTGATCACGCTGCACGACGGACAGCCTGCCGTACCGGCCGGCAGCGGGCCACCCCGGATCGAGGCGTCGCGATGAGTGGTATCGAAGTGCGACTAGCGGTCGCGGAAATCCGGGTGGTTGCGGAGGAATGCCTCGCCCCGGCGGGCGTTTCGGAGGATCGACACGATCAGCACCACCCAGATCACCAGCAGCAACCCACCGGTCACCGCGTGGAACGGCGCGTACCCCACGAAGACCTGACCGACGCTCGTCATCAGCAGCCCCGAGCACAGCACCGCGAGATAGCGTTGCTTGACGAACTGGTCGGCGGTCTCCACGAGCAGAGCCCGGTCCTCGTCGGCCTCGGGCGCGTCGCGTCGAACCTGCCGATCCAGCCGACGACGGTGCGACCAGCCGAGCCCGAGCAGGGGCGACCGTCGTCCCGACCGGTAGCGGCCGGTGCCGACGATCCAGACCGCTGCGGCCACCTCGATGACGACTCCCACAATCACCAGGACGAGTCCGAGTCTGCTGGCCCAGTGCGGCGGGTCACCGTCGAAGACGCCGGTGTTCTGGCCACCCATCGCGACACCGACCGCGAGCGCGCCGACCACCGCGGCCAGCAGCACCAGGAGCACAATCAGACGGAGCCGATGTTGGCCCCGCTCGGTCCGGTCCGGATTCGTTGCTGCCGCGTCCATAGTGGTCCCCCGATCACCGTGTGAAGCGGGAACTACCCATCGACCACGACGGCGCAAACCGATCAGTCGACGGTCGGCGGCCGCCAGGCGAAGCGGGGCGTACGCCGCTCGGCCATCGCCGCGACCCCTTCCCGGGCCTCGCCGGTGCCTCCGCTGTTCGGGTGGGGTTCGACTCGTCCGAAGGTGCCTGTCGCACCCCCTTACCGACTGGTCGGAGTTTTGTTGGTGATAGCAGGAAACGCTTGACATCGGCCTTCAACGACTGACATCTTGCGAAGCAAGGCGAAGCCTTCCCGTGGGGCGCGGGATCCACAAGGGATCACTGTGTCTACCCGGAGGTACACCCCTCGATGGGCAACAACGTCGCCACCCGTGTGCTGCTGCTGGTCGTCGCCGTACTGGCGGCGAGCCTGATCGGCGTGACAGCGGGCTGGATCAAGTGGGCGACCAAGCAGAGCGCCGGCGAGGCCATCATCGCCGCAGGTGCCGCGTTCGGTGGTGCGCTGGCCCTGATGATCCTCTCGTACAACTTCGTCATGCAACGCGATGACTAGCTGACGCCGTCCGGGTGGGGGAACCATCGCTCGGGGTCGCGCGTCCGACGGAGATGAGACAGGTATCGGCGACCGCCGTCACGATCGCGCTCCTGACCGCCGTCCTGACCGGTTGCACCGGCGTCGACCGAGCCCCCACCCCGCTCCCGCCCCCGGTCACCACCGCTCCCGGCCCGACCGTCGTCGTCACCCCGCCGAACCGCACCGTCACCCCGCCGACCATCGTCGCCACCGTCGGCCCCGGGACCGGTGGCGCGCCGGCCCGGGTGACGGTGCGCACCTCCGGCGGCTTCGCCGGTCGTGGTGACTCCGTGACCGTCGAGCCGGACGGTCAGTGGGCCGCGGTGGACCGGGCCGGCAGTCGGCGTACCGGCCGGCTCACCCCCGCCGACCTGGGCCGCGTGACCGGGCTCGCCGCCGACCCCCGACTGGCCGCCGAGGCGCGGCAACCGACTCGCTCGACAGTCTGCTCGGACGCGCTCAGCTACCGGCTCACCGTGGGCGGCACCGAGACCGGGTACGTCGACTGCCCGGCCGACGCTCCCCCGCCGCCGGCCACCCAGGCGCTGGTCACGTTGCTGCTGCGCACCACCGGCACTCAGACCAGGTAGTCCGGGGGCAGGCCGGTGCCCCGCAACTCCGGTGGCAGGTGCGCCACGTCGTTGACGGCGACCAGATTCGGCGGGCCGGCCGGGCTGTACCGGATCACCGTCAACCCCGCGTTGTGCAGGTTCAGGCCCAGCCAGCGCCGCTCCGGCGCGTCGAGGGCGTGCCGCACCAGCCAGGCGATCAGGAAGGTGTGCGTCACGACCAGCTCGCGGACCGGCTCGTCGCCGGCGGCCGCCTCGCCGACCGGCCCGGCGAACCGGCGCACCGCCGCCGCCGTCACCCGCGGCCCGTCGACCCGCTCGGCCGCCGTGAACTGGGTCAGGAACTTCGCGTACGCCGGGGGCAGGTCGGCCGGGTCCGTGTCGTGTGGGAGGTGGTCACCGGCCAACTCCGTCGCGTACACCGGAACGTCGGGCAGCGATGTGGCGACCAGCTCGGCGGTCTGCGCGGCCCGGAGCAGCGGCCCGTGGTGGACGGCGGCGAACCGACGGCCCCGCAGACGTTCGCCGAGCAGGACGGATTGCCGCCGACCGCGCTCGGTGAGGCCGGTGTCCGGTTCCCCGGCATCCGGCTCCCCCGGCTCGGTCAGGTCCTGCTCGGCGTGGCGGGTCAGGTACAGCACGCGGGTCACCATGCCGCCCATCGCAACACGGCGGACGCGATGATCTCGACCCGCGTCGGTTCCGCTACTGCCGAGGGAACATCTGGCCGATGCGGATCCGGTTGCCGAACGGGTCCCGGATGCCGAAGTCGATCCCGTACGGGCGCTCGGTCGGCTCGTCGGTGATCTCGACGCCCTTCGCCACCAGATCCTCGTGCGTCTTGTGGGCGTCGTCGGTGGTCATGAAGAGGTACCCACCCAGGGCGCCCTTGGTGAGCAGCTCGCGGACCTGCTCGGCGGTGGCCGGGTCCAGTGCCGGCGGGCCCGGCTTCTCCAGCAGGATCTCCCGCTCCGGGTCGCCGGGCAGGTTCACCGTCAGCCACCGCATGAAGCCGAGGTCCTGGTCGGTGTTGACCTCCATGCCGAGCTTGTTCACGTAGAAGTCGAGCGCCTCGTCCTGGTCGAGGACGTACATCTGGGAGCGGCTGATCGCGTTCATCGTCATGCCCATGACGGTAGAGGGCGACGGTGACCTGCTGCTTATCCAAAACTGCTGGGTCGGGTCCAGGCTTTGGCGAAGCACGACGGCACGTCGACAGGCGCGACACGCTGACGCCGGAAATCCGAGGGTGACGTGCCGACGATCTGCCGGAACGTCCGGCTGAACGTACCCAGGCTGCTGAACCCGACGGCGTAGCAGATGTCGGTGACGTCCCGGTCGGTCTCCACGAGCAACGCCATCGCCCGCTCCACCCGGCGACGTTGCAGGTAGCGGTGCGGGGTCTCGCCGAACGTGGCCCGGAAGGTACGGATGAAGTGCGCCTCGGAGACGTGCGCGATCCGGGCCAGCGCGGGGATGTCCAGAGCCTCGGCGTACGCCCGGTCCATCGCGTCGCGCGCACGCAGCATCGCCCGGTTCGACTCCTCCACCGCGCGACTCATCGGCCCCCGCCCCGCTCGTTGCCAGGCCCGCAGCACCCGGATGACCGTTACACCACGAATTTACCGGCCACGGCGTGCTCCCTGTGCGTCACCTTCCCCTCTTCCAGCAACTCCTTCAGCCGTTGCAGATTTGACCGCACCTCAGCGGCCGGGGGCTTCCCGATCAGCGCGAGCCCGGCGCGGCCCACCCGGCCGAAAGGCGTGCGCATCACCTCACGAACCTCCGTCTGCCCAGTCCCGGGCCCCGGCCGGAAGAAGACTTCCCAACACGTGCTCAGGCCGGTCGGCGCCACCGTCTCGTAGCGAATCAGCTCGTTCGCGTGCTCCTCGGTCAGCCGCACCGTCCACCGCACCGGTATGCCCAGCGGGCCCTGAATCCTCCACCGGGAGATGTCCGGTCCCGTTTCCTCCACACTCATGACGTCTCCCAGGAAACGCGGCAAATTTGTGAAGTCTCGGTAGAACCGGAAAGTGTCCCCAACGGTGCGGTCGATCGTGACAGAAGCCTCGACCGCGTCAGGGCCCCGCGGGGGGCGCGTACTCGACCGCATGGTGGTCTCCCCGTCCTCGTGCTGACGGGGCGAGTACCCGGCTCGCTGCTGTCGACCCTTCCCGTACCCCTGGTTCTTCCTGCTGGGCACCTCGCACGGGGTGTCCCGCCGCGGGAGAATGGCCGTTTCGGACAGCCGTGGCGGCGACCGCCAGAGCGACGACGCCGAGCAGGGCGCCGATCAGCACCGTGCTGTGCACGCCGTGGCCCGGCAGCGCCAGGCCAGCGACCAGGGCACCGCCGGTGATGCCGACGTTGACGGCGGCGGAGACGGTGGCGGCGGCGAGGTCGGAACGGCCGGGCGCCACCTGTAGCACGACGCCACCGAGCACCGCGGTGAACGCCGCGAACGCCAGCCCGGCCAGCGCGAGCAGGATCACGGCAGCCGCCGGCCGGTCGCCGATCGCGTACAGCCCGAACAGTGCCACCGACTGCACCGCGATGGTCGCGACCAGGGCGAGCCACGGGCTGCGGTCCACCACCGCTCCGACGGCGAGGATGCCGAGGACGCTGGCGACACCGCGCGCCAGCAGGATGGCACCGACCGACGAGGCGGCGAACCCGCTGACCTCGGTGACGAAGAGCGCGACATAGGTGTACGCGGCGATGGCACCGGCGGTCGTCAGGATGGCCACCGCGACCAGCAGCCAGAAGCGCTGGACGTCGGGTGTCGCGCCTCGGGCAGCGTGTCCCTCGTCGGGCGGCGTCGACGGCAGGAGGGCGGCCACCGCGACGAGCACGATCGCGCCGAGCCCGGCCACCGCCAGGAACGATATGCGCCAGCCGGCGCGTTCGCCCAGCCAGGTGCCCGCCGGCACCCCCAGGACCAGGGCGACGCTGCCGCCGGCGAACACGATGGCGACCACCCGCCCGCGCAGGCCGGGTCGGAACAGCTCGGCCGCGGCCGGCACCACCACCGCCCAGAACAGTGCGTGGGTCGCCGCGGTTGCCATCCTGGCCGCCAGCAGCAGCGCGAAAGTGCTCGCGAACACCGTGATCGCGGTGCTGACGACGAAGCCAGCCAGGAGCGCCGACAGGAGTCGCCGGCGCGGGATCCTCCTGGCCAGCGCTGTCAACGGGATCGACGCGACGACGACCACCGCGCCGTACGCGGTGACGAGCATGCCCACCCGCGACGGCGAGACGGCGAGGTCCGCGGCCATGGGGAGCAGCAGGCCGATCGGCAGCGCCTCGGCTGTGGTGTAGAGGAAGGTCCCGCCGGACAGGCCGAGCAACGCTCCCACTGCTCGCCGGTGACTCATCCGACCCCTCCGATCGTTACCACCATAACTGTCTATGCCAGTAACAAGCTAACGACGCACCCGGTGCAGGTCAACTGGTAAAGTGGGTTTTGATGGAAACAACCGAGGACGTCACGCGGATGCACCTGGTGGGCGGCAACCTCGCCCTGGACTTCGTCAACACCCGCACCGGTCCACCAGGCGGCCCGTCCGACGACGACGTGCTCACTGGCTATCCCGAGCTGGTCGCCTGGGGCGTGTACGCGGGCGCCCTCACCGAAACCGAGGCGACAGCGTTACGCCGGCTGTCCCGCAACGATCCGGACGGCGCCCGCGCTGCCTTCTCGCGAGCACTGGACACCCGCGACTACCTCGACGAGGTGTTCCGGCCGCTGGCCGCCGGCCGGTCTCCGAGCACGCCCGCGCTGGCCCGGCTGCGCGACGACGAAGCCGACGCGCTCGGCCACGCACAACTCGCGGGCGGGAGCAGGTTCACGTGGGTGTGGCGCGACGACCGGACGCTCGCCCGACCGCTACGGCCGGTGGTGCACGCGGCGGTCCACCTGCTCACCACAGGTGCACTGGACCGGCTCAAGGGGTGCGGAGGCTGCCGCTTCGTCTTCTACGACGAGAGCAAGAACCGCAGTCGCCGCTGGTGCAGCATGGACGACTGCGGGACGGCCGAGAAGATGCGCCGCTACGTCGCCGCGCGGCGCACCCGCGCGACGCGGTAGGCGCTCGCCCTCGGGAAACGCCTTGTGCATATGGAGCCCCCGGCCGGGATCGAACCGGCGACATCTCGCTTACAAGGCGAGTGCTCTGGCCAGCTGAGCTACAGGGGCGCGTGTGTCGGGGTCAGCATAGCGAGTGGCGTCCGGACTTCCCGCTCGCGATGCCTCCCGAGCACGGGAAACGTCAACAACCCGACGCACAAGGGCTCACCGACGCGTCGATTGATGGCTGAGCATGCCCGAGTGACCGGAATGCGTAGACCGTGGGCGAGGTTGGAAGCTGCCCCGCCTTGGCAGCAAGATGAAAGCCGTTTACGGTTCACTCACACGGACGACAGCGCCGCCGCCCCCGCGACCGAGCCGCCGTCCGCTGACTGGCACGGATACGTGCCTGTCGCTCCTTCACTCGGATCGTCCGGCACGTTCCTGCCGGTGAAAGGAAGCGCTTCACCATGGCTACGGTCACCTACTCCAAGGCATCCCGGATCTACCCGGGCCAGGAGCGTCCCGCCGTCAACGAGCTCAACCTCGAGATCGGCGACGGCGAGTTCCTCGTCCTGGTCGGCCCCTCCGGTTGTGGCAAGTCCACGAGCCTGCGGATGCTCGCCGGCCTGGAAGATGTCGACGCCGGGTCGATCTACATCGACCAGCGCGACGTCACCCACCTTCCTCCGAAGGCCCGCGACATCGCGATGGTCTTCCAGAACTACGCGCTCTACCCGCACATGACGGTCTACGAGAACATGGCGTTCGCCCTGAAGCTGCGTAAGACCTCCAAGTCGGAGATCGACAGGCGGGTCAAGGAGGCGGCAGCCCTGCTCCAGCTTGAGGAATACCTCAGCCGCAAGCCGAAGGCGCTCTCCGGTGGTCAGCGTCAGCGTGTCGCGATGGGCCGGGCGATCGTCCGCGAGCCGCAGGTCTTCCTCATGGACGAGCCGCTGTCGAACCTCGACGCCAAGCTGCGTGTGCAGACCCGTACCCAGATCGCGTCCCTACAGGCCAAGCTGGGCGTCACCACCGTCTACGTCACGCACGACCAGGTCGAGGCCATGACCATGGGCCACCGGGTCGCGGTGCTGCTCGACGGTGTGCTCCAGCAGGTGGACACTCCCCGCGCGCTCTACGACACCCCGGCGAACGTGTTCGTCGCCGGCTTCATGGGTTCGCCGGCCATGAACATCAAGACCGTCGCGCTCAACGAGCGGGGCGCCGAGTTCGCCGAGCTGAGCATCCCGCTGACCCGGGAGCAGGTCGCCGCGGCCCGCTCCGAGGGTGGCGACGGCAAGGTGACTGTGGGCTTCCGCCCGGAGGACTGCGACCTGGTCAGCCCGACCGAGGGCGGCATGCCGGTCGTGGTCGAGCTGGTGGAGGACCTCGGCTCGGACGCCAACGTCTACGGCCACGCCGCTCTGGGCGGCAGCTCGGAGCGCTTCGTCGTGCGCACCGACCGACGCACCATGCCGAACATGGGTGACACCGTGTTCGTCAAGCCGCGCACCGGTCGCAGCCACGTCTTCCACGCCGCCACCGGCAGCCGGATCTGACGTAACGCCAACCGACAGGGGCGGTCCGCTTCGGCGGGTCGCCCCTGTTGCCGTACCCCGGAGGGCTTGTCACACCGCGGAGCCAGCGCGGATGTGGCCCCGTGGGGTGACTCGGCAGGGTGGGCCGCGCCCGTAGCGTCGCGGCACGCCCAACCCGAGGAGACGCCGTGTCCGCCACCGCTGCCCAGCCGCTCACCCGTTCCCGGCCGTACCGGATGGCTCGCCTGACCGGCCGCAGCCTGGCCTACTGCGCGACGCTGGTGCCGGTCGCCCTGCTCGCGCTGGTGACCGCCCCGCTGGGCGGAGCCGGTGCCGCTGTCACACGCTGGCGGGCCCTGCGTACCGGACTGCTCGGCCTGCCACCCACCGCCGCGCCCGGCCGGCGGCCCGGCTTGGTCGCGGTGCTCGGCCACGCGCTGCTCAGCCTGCTCCTCGGCGTGGTGGCCCTGCTGCCGCTCGGCGTCCAGGTGCTGATGGTGCTGCGGGGCGTGCTGTACGGCGTGGTGGACTCCGGCCCGTACGACCACTCCTGGGGCGGTCCGAGCCGGGCCGGCGCATGGCTGGCGCACTTCCTCGTCGGCCTGCCGATGGCCGCCGCCGGGTTGGCCGCGCTGATCGGTATCGCCGCCGTGCACCAGCTGTTGACCCGACGTCTCGACGGGGAGCGGAGCCCTCGCTGGCTGATCCCGACCACCCTGCTGATGGCGCTCGCCGGGGCGCTGCTCTTCGTCGCCTGGACCCGGCAGATCTGACGACGAGGCCCCCTCCCGCCCGGGCGGGAGGGGGCCTCGTCGGACCTCGTTACAGCTCGACGGACCGTCGGCGGGCGACCTCGGCCAGGGTGACCGCGGCGGCCACGCTGGCGTTGAGCGACTCCACCTCGGAGATCATCGGAATGCTGACGGTGAGGTCGCAGGTCTCCCCGACCAGGCGGGACAGGCCGCGCCCCTCGGAACCAACCACCACCACCAGCGGACCGACGGCGGCTTCCAGGTCGTACAGGTCGGTGTCGCCGTCGGCGTCCAGGCCGACCACCATGAAGCCGGCGTCCCGGCACGCCTTCAGCGACCGGGTCAGGTTCGTCACCTGCGCCACGGGCACCCGCGCGGCCGCGCCGGCGCTGGTCCGCCAGGCGGTCGCGGTGATCCCGGCAGCACGCCGCTCGGGTACGAAGACACCCTGCGCGCCGAACGCGGCAGCCGACCGGATCACCGCACCCAGGTTGCGCGGATCGGTGACACCGTCCAGCGCGACGAGCAGCGGGGCCTGCTGCTCCAGGGCGGCGGCGACCATGTCGTCGAACGGCTGGTACGCGAATGGCGGCACCTGCAACCCGACACCCTGGTGCAGCACGCCACCGGTCATCCGGTCCAACTCGGCCCGGCTGATCTCCAGGTTGGCGATGCCCCGGTCGGCGGCCGTCCGGATGATCTCGTTGATCCGGTCGTCCATGTCGATGCCCTGGGCGACGTAGAGCGCCGTCGCCGGCACCTGGGCGCGCAGCGCCTCCAGCACCGGGTTACGCCCGACCAGCAGCTCCGGGGTGTCCTTGGACGGGTTGGACTTGCGCCCCGGCGCGACCCGGGGACCGGACCGCGCGGTGGGCTTGCCGCCCCGCCCGCCGGCAGCGCCCCGGCCGCCGGTGGCAGCACCCCGACCCCCCGGTACGCCCCGACCGCCGCCCCTGCCCCAGGTGGTGTCCTTGCTGCCCGGCTGACCGATCTTGGGGGCGCGCCCCTCCTCGGCCGCCGCGCGGCGCTCCTTGTCCTGCTTCCAGGCGGTGCGCTGGGGCAGCTTCTCGGTGCCCGAGTAGCCCTTGTGCCACGGCCGCTCGTCGGCGGGCAGGGTGCGCCCCCGCCCGGCCAAGGAGTCCTTGTTCTTGCCGCCGGTGCCCTTGGGGGCGCCTGCCTTCGACGTCAGTCGCCGGCCACGGCGCTGCGAGTTGCCGGCCATCAGTCCTGCTCTCCAATAGTCCAACGGGGGCCCTGGGGGGTGTCCTCGACCGCCACACCGGCCAGCTTGAGCTGGTCACGTACCGCGTCGGCGGCAGCCCAGTCCTTGCGGCCCCGGGCCTGCGCGCGCTGCTCCAGGGCCAACGCGATCAGGGAGTCCACCACGGCGCGTAGATCATCCGGGCGGCCACCGCCGGTCCAGGCCGGGTCGAGGGGGTCGACCCCGAGGATATCCAGCATCGCCCGTACCACGGCCAGGGTGGTGCGGACGGTCACATCGTCGCCGGTGCTCAGCGCGGTGTTGCCGTCCCGAATGTGCTGTTGTAGCACGGCCAGCGCGGCGGACGTGTTGAGGTCGTCGTCCATCGCCGCGACGAAGCCGCCGGGCAGGTCACCGAGCTGCCCGGCACCGACCCGCTCGGTCGCCCGCTGCACGAAACCCTCGATCCGGCGGTACGCGGTCGCCGCGTCGCGCAGCGCATCCTCCGAGTAGTCGATCACCGAGCGGTAGTGCGCGGCGGCGTAGTAGTAGCGCAGCTCCACCGGCCGCACGCCGAGCGAGTCCACGTACGCCAGGTCGAGCGCGTTGCCTGCGGACTTGCCCATCTTGGCCCCGCCGATGCTGAGCAGCCCGTGGTGCACCCAGTAGCGCGCGAACGGCAGCCCGGCCGCCTGGGACTGCGCGATCTCGTTCTCGTGGTGCGGGAACGTCAGATCCAGACCGCCGCCGTGGATGTCGAACTCCGGACCGAGATAGCGCCAGCACATAGCCGAGCACTCGATGTGCCAACCCGGGCGCCCCAGACCCCACTGTGACGGCCAGTAGGCGTCCGCCGGCTCCTCCGGTTTGGCACCCTTCCACAGGGCGAAGTCGCGCGGGTCCCGCTTGCCCCGGTCGGGAGCGTCCCCGGCCGACTGCATCGCGTCCGGTGACTGACCCGACAGCGACCCGTAGGCCGGCCAGGACGCCACGTCGAAGTAGACGTCGCCGGAGCCGTCGGTCGCCGGGTACGCGTGCCCGTCGGCGATCAACTTCGTGATCAGCTCGTGCATCTCCGGGATGTGCCCGGTGGCGCGCGGCTCGTAGGTGGGCGGCAACACGTTCAACGCCCGGTAGGACTCGGCGAGGAGCAGCTCGTTCGCGTACGCGATCGACCAGAACGGTCGCCCCTGCTCGCCCGCCTTGACCAGGATCTTGTCGTCGATGTCGGTCACGTTGCGGATGAAGGTGACCTCGTAGCCGGCGGCCAGCAGCCAGCGACGCAGGACGTCGTAGTTGACGCCGGAGCGAAGGTGACCGATGTGCGGCGGAGCCTGGAGGGTGAGACCACACAGGTAGACCCCCACCTTGCCGGCTTCCCGCGGGACGAAGTCCCGCACCGATCGGGTGGCAGTGTCATACAGGCGTAGCGTCACCGTACAAGGGTAGCTGTCCGTGCCTGTCCGGGTCGGCCGGTGCCGGGTCGTACGCTGCCAGGCGTGGATGCGACAGCACGCGCCGGTGAGCCGCCGACCAGCCCCAGCGCCTTAGTCAACGCTGCTCCGGGGCAGGCTGACGCCGTCTTCAGGCAGGGTGACGACGTCACGGGGCGTGCCGGCGAGACCTCGCAGACCCTCGATCGTGGGTTACGGCTGCTGCACCTCGTCGCCGACGCCCCGGGCGGCCTGACCGTCACCGAGGCCGCGAACCGGCTCGCCATCGGCCGCGCCGCCGTCTACCGGCTGGTCGGCCCACTGACCGGGCACGGCATGCTGCGCCGCGACGGCGACGGCCGGCTACGCCTCGGCGCCGGGTTGCTACACCTGGCCCGACGGGCTCAACCGCTGCTCGCCGAGGGGGCCCTGCCCGCACTTCGCCGCCTCGCCGAGCAGGCCGGCGCGACAGCCCACCTGACCGTCGTCGAAGGTGGCGAGGGGGTCGCCCTGGCCGTTGTCGAGCCAAGCTGGACGTCGTTCCACGTCGCGTACCGCACCGGGGCACGGCATCCGCTGGAACGGGGGGCGGCGGGCCGAGCGATCCTGGCCGGTCGAGCCGGGGAGGCTGCACCAGTCAGCAGCAGCGGAGAGTTGCAGGCCGGGGCGTACGGGGTGGCCGCGCCGGTGCTCGGCGTACCCGGCCTGGAGGCCAGCGTCGGCGTGGTCGCGCTCGCCCCGCTGGACGTCGACACCATCGGCCCTCAGGTGCTGGCCGCCGCCACAGCCATCACCGCCGCCCTCAGCTGATCCCGGCCCGCGCCCGCGTGATCAACTCGGGTTCACGGAAGTCGCGGTGTCCCAAGGCCAACGAACGCCCGACTTTCAGTAACGCGAGTGGATCATCGCCAACGGGCGGTCAAAACGGCTCAGGTTTCGGTCGATCCGGTCAGTGCCATAGCACAATCGGAAGGCGGGTTCGTGGTTGTCCACAGGTCCGGCGGCACGCGCGGGCCGGGTTGTCCACAGGGGTTTCGGTGGCCCGTCGGTGGTCGGCACGCTGCTTGGCATGCCGCCACGTCCGCATCGCCCCGATGCTCTGACCTGGCAGGTCTTCCGCGGCTCCGACGCTGTCCGGGACGGCCTGCTCACCGAACATCAGCTGCGCAACTCCGCCTGGGTGCGGCTGCGCCACGACATCTACGCCGACGCCCGACTGGAGCGGGACCACGCCCTCGCCTGTCGCGCCGCACTCCTCCGACTGCCGCCCGGAGTGGTGGTCGGCGGCCCCTCGGCCGCCTACCTGCACGGCGTCCAACACGCCGCGAGTTTCACCGACGATGTGCACGTCCTCGTGCCCCGATCATTGCGGGTCGGCCCACAGCGCGGCCTCAGCGTGCACGTCAACACCATCACCCCGCTCATGTCGAGCGAACCCCCAGACGGGCGCCCACCTACCGGCGGCACGTCGCCACGCCCGGCACGACAACTGTCCCGTCCGGCGGCAGCGTCCGTCAGAGCAGGGGCGATCGTGACGGCCCGGCCGGGCGTTGGGTGGGCGGCGGCCAGCACACTCGGGTGCAGAGAGCGAGATGTCCCAATCCCCCGGTCTGACCCTGGGCGGGCCGCCTGGGAAACGGCTGTCTGGCTCGATCCGGTTCGGGCCGTCGCCATCGTCGACTCGCTGCTCGGGCAGAAGCTGACCGATCGCGACACCCTGGCCGCCCTGGCTGCCCGCAACGCCGACCGGCCCGGTGGGCGACGAGCGCGCTGGGTCTTCGACCTGGCCGACGGCGGAGCCGAATCTCCGCCGGAGTCGCACCTACGCGTGCGGTTGGTGCTGGGTGGGCTGCCGCGCCCCGCGGTGCAACATCCGGTACGCCTGCCCATCGGCGTTGTCCTACACCCCGATCTGGCCTGGCCGCAATATCGGGTAGCCGTGGAGTACGACGGGACGTGGCACTCCGACGCGGAGCAACTGCACCGCGACCGCCGTCGGCTGAACCTGCTGGTCAACGCGGGCTGGCTGGTCCTGCACGTGACCAGCCGACGGCTGCACTGTGAGTTCCCGGCGGTGCTTCGGGAGGTGCGGGACGCGCTGGTCAGCCGCGGATGGCACCGAGGATCGTCCACATGACCATGATCGTTCTCGGGTTCATGAAAACCGCGGGATCCCGCAGGCACTATCACCGCGCCTTCCTGAAAACCGAGTCGATCATGAGCGCCGACGAGCCGCGTCCGGCCCCCAACCCACCCACCAGCCACGCCGACAGGCGTCGGCCGGCTCTCGACTCACACACCGACCGCGTCGACGCGCAGATCTGCCAGCGCGGCTGGCAGGTCGGCCAGGCTGGAGACTTCGGCATCGGGCGTGAGATCGCCCGGCCGAGGCAGCCCATGCCGGTTCAACCACACCGATCGCAGACCGGCCCGGCGAGGTGCCACCACGTCGTGCTCCCACGAGTCACCGACGTACGCGATCTGCTCGGCGGGCACCCCGGCTGCCGCGACCACCGCCGCGTAGAACTCCGGGGCCGGTTTCTTGGGCAGGCCGTTGTCGTGGGCGTACACCTCGAAGGCGAACTCGCCGGCGAGCCCGCAGCGTTCGGTGCGGCTGTTGCCGTTGGTGGCGAAGCCGAGCGTGTACCGGGAGCGCAACGCCGCCAGCGCCGCTGGCACGTCCGGGAAGGGTCTGGTGAGGGCGTACCGGCGAGCGAAGAAGAGGCCAACGATCTCGTCCAGGTGGTCGTTCAGCCCGGCGCGGGCCAGCGACCGGGCCAGCGCGGCGCGGCGGATCTCCGCCACCGGGGCGGCGCTCAGGTCACCGAAGACCGCGTCCCAGTCCGACTCCAGCTCGGCGAGCGTCACCTCACTCGCCGCTGGGGCACGCCGCCGCATCTCGTCGAGGACGGCCACCAGTCCGCCGGTCACCGCCGGGCGCAGGTCGAGCAGGGTCTCGTCGGCGTCGAACACCACAGTGGTCAGCACGGTCCCTACTGTGTCACCGACCACCGAACGCCAGCCAACGACCACCGATCGACGAACGCCGAACCCCAACCCACCGACCACCACGCCCCAACCCATCGACCACCGAACAACAACTCACCGACCGTCGAGCGCCAGCGCCGGCTCGGGCGGGGCGGGCGCGGATGCCGACGGCGTTCCGCGCAGCTCGTCGAGTCGGACCAGCGCCACCCCGGCGACGATCAACGCGCCGCCGAACAGCTGCCAGCCGGTGGGCAGTTCGTCAAGGAAGAGCCAGGCGATCAGCACCGCGAAGAGCACCTCGGTCAGCCCGACGAACGACGACAGCCGGGGGCCGAGGATCCGGGTGCCGGCGATGCCGGCCAGGTACGCGATGACGGCCGCCACCAGCGAGAGCCCGGCGATGGGCAGCAGCCAACTGGTGGTCTGTCCGGCGAAGACGACCTCACCGAAGGTGGCGTGCAGCGGCAGCAGACCGGTCAGCCCGATGAGGAGCAGCACTGCGGCGCCGACGGCCATTCCGCCGCTGGCCATGGCGACCGAGGGCAGCCGGGGGTCGACCCGCCCGGCGAGCACGAAGTACCCGGCCAGGCCGAATGCCGCACCCAGACCCCAGAGCACGCCCACCGGGTGGAAGTCGGCGGTGCCGGCGAGGTCGAGCACGAAGGCCAGCCCGGCCAGCGCGGCCACCGACCCGGCCACGGTGAGCCGGCGGGGGCGCTGCCCGTGTCGCAGCCACATCCAGCCGACGACGAGGATGATGCCGAGGTATTCCAGCAGCAGCGCGACACCGACCGGCAGGTAGCGCACGGCGTTGAAGAAGCAGACCTGGGCCAGCGCCACCCCGAGCAACCCGAACAGCCCGATGGCCGAGGCGTTGCTTCGCAGGACGGCCCACCTGCCGCGCAGCGACAGCAGGGCGGGGATCGCCAACACCAGGGCCGCGATGCCGACCCGGGCGATCACCGCGGACTCGGCGGACCAGCCGGCCTCGATGAGCGACCGGGCGAAGGTGCCGGAGGTGGCGAAGGTGACAGCGGAGAGCAACGCCAACGCGGCCCCGGCAGCGGGTCGTGAGTGCATGTCGCGCTCCTCGGGTCGGCACCGTGTCATGAGCAAACTATCCTTGTGCCGATGACGCTAGGCGGAAGCCATGACAGGAGTCAAGATGCTATTTGCTCATGACACCGAGTGTTCGCTGGTCGCCGCCACCGCGCTGGTCAACACCACGGGTCGGGACGGCGAGTTGCTGCCCGACGTCGCCGCGCTGGACGCGTTCTTCGTCCGCTACTCCTACAGCGGCCGACACGAGCACACCGACGCCGAGCTGCGCGCCGTCCGGGAGCTGCGGCCCGAGCTGCGCCGCATCTGGTACGCCGAGCCGCCCGAGATCGTCGCCATCGTCAACAGCCTGCTGCTGGAACACCGGGCGCTGCCCCAACTCATCGAGCACGACGACGAGCCGTACCATCTGCACGCCGTGCCCCGCGACGCGCCGCTGGCCACCCGGATCGCTGTGGAGGCGGCGATGGCCATGGCCGACCTGGTCCGCGCCGGTGAGCTGAGCCGGCTGCGGATCTGCGAGTACCCGGACTGCGACAACGTGGTCATCGACCTGTCCCGCAACCGGTCGCGGCGGTTCTGCGAGGCCGGCTGCGGCAACCGCGCCGCCGTGACCGCCTACCGTGCCCGCCGGGCCGCCGGCCGCTCCTGACCGATTGTCGCCCACTCCTCGGCCCGCACCTCGTACTCCACCTCGCCGTGCTCGGTCCCCGGAATCGGGTCGTCCCACTCAGTGTGGAAGGTCCGCACGTGGCGCAGCCCGGCCTTGACCATCACCCGCCGCGACCGTTCGTTGACAGTCATCGTCTCGGCCCAGACCCGACGCACACCGACAGTCTCGAAGGCGTGCCGGACCAACGCCCGTGACCCCTCGGTGGCCAGCCCACGCCCCCACGTCGAGCGGCGCAGCCGGTAGCCCAACTCGGCCTCGGTGCCGTCCGTCGACGGGTCGAGCGCGAACCAGCCCAGGAACTCGCCCGACTCCCGATCGTGCGCCGCCCAGCGCCCCAGCCCGGGATGCCGCTCGTGCTGGGCCAGCAACCTCGGCAACTGCTCATCCCGCACCGTCGCCAGCGGCGTGGGCACACCACCGCTGAGGAACCGCATCACCTCGGGATCGCTGTCCAGCTCGACAAGCGCGTCCACGTCGGCCATCGTCAACCGCCGAAACCGCAACCGCTCGGTGCTGGGCAGGTCACTCATCACGGGATCATCCCGCCGCCCCACAACACCGTCCAACCGTTTACCGGCGCCGCCCGACCCAAGATCCGCGCAACATCGGGGATGTTGCTGCCTCAGACGGCGACGAGGCAGCAACATCGCCGAAGTTGCTGCCAAAACCCCGCGACCACCGTCGCGGGCGAGGCGGTCGGGTCAGCGCGGGGGCGCGACCACGAAGAGCCGCCAGGAGTACGCGTCGACAACCAACACGGGCCCGTCCGAGTCCTTACTGTCTCGCACCCCGACCACGTCCCCCAGATTCGTCGCCACCTCGACGCAGTTGGCGTCCTGGCTGCTGCGGCTGCTTTTGCGCCATCGAACGCCGGTCAACTCCACGACTCGGCCACCTCGCTCATCAGCTCGATGGACGCCTGCGGGGGCAGGGCTTCGCCCAAGGCAGCCTCCCGGACCCGCTGCAACCGCAACAGATCCCGAGGCTGGTCCAGCTCCTGGCCACGAACCTGGCACTCCAGATAGGCCAGTTCCGTGCCATCGGGCAGCACGGCCAGCGCGAATGGCCCGGCGAGCCCCGGGTATTCGCCGGCGGATCGCGGCACGATGTGCAGCCGGACCCGAGGGTGCCCGGTGGCGATGCCGACAAGGTGCAGCGTCTGGTCGCGCATCACCTTCCGCCCGCCCACCCGCCGCCGCAGCACCGCCTCGTCCAGCACCGCCACGATCTGCGGCGCACGCTCGCTGTGCAGCACCTCCTGACGCTCCATCCGGGCGGTCAGTCGCCGTTCAACCTCGTCGGGAGCGAGCAAGCCACCCGCCTCGAAGACCGCACGCGCGTAAGCCTCCGTCTGGAAAAGACCCGGCACGTAGAGGTGCTCGTACCACCGAACCGCCCGCGCCTGCTCGAAGATCGCCTGCCAACCGCGTAGCCAGACCTGGGCCTTGTCCAGGCTGACCAGCTTGCTGGCCATCCGGCCGAACAGGCCGCCGGTGTCGGGGCCTTGTCGACGAGTTCCAGGTACTTGGCGGTGGGCTGTTGCTGGCCCAGCTCGACGGCGCTGACCATCGACACCGAGCAGTTCACCGCCTTGGCCAACTCGTCCTGACTCCAGCCCCGCCGAGCCCGCGCCCGGCGCAGCTCCGCGACCAGGAACGCCGCCGCCGTCATCTGCCCGTCGGCCATGCCCTACCGCCCCTCCACCCCACTGACGATCAACTCCAGCCGACCGCCAGCGGCGACGCCACCCGACGCAGGGCGGCGGAAACCAACGCCGTTGCGCTAAATGCAACGGCTGTTCGTCAACCAGCACTGCCTCGTCGATCATGGAGTTGTGGTGGGTAACAAAACGCCCGCAAAGCCCCAAAGTCGGCACCACAACTCCATGATCGCCAAGCCAGGCCGCACCCGCTCCCCGATCGGGCACTTCCTGTCCCGGGTTGACCCGCCGGCTACCGCCCTGACGCAACGGTGTTGACATCCATGTTCGAGCGCGATTTTGACCGACCCGGACGCGCAGCCCGGCGCGGGACGCGCGGCGTGACGCCACAGACGATTCAGCTCGACAGGAAGGCCGCCGCATGTCCTGGAACGCCCCGGACGACCGCGCCACGACTCCACGTCGACCGCACCTGGCCCTGCGCCCGCTCTGGCTGTGCCGAGTGTGCGCCGCACCCTGGCCGTGCCCGGTCGCGCGGCTCACCCTGCGCCAGGAGTACGCCCACGACCGGGTCGGGTTGAGCGTCCACCTGTGCGCGGTCCTGCACGAGGCGGCCACCGACCGGTACCGGCTCAACCCCCACGACGGCCCGGACCCGGCGGTGCTCTTCACCCGCTTCCTCGGCTGGGCCAGACCACGCGGCGACACGCCCTGAGCGGGCACCCCGCTCAGGGGTGGGTCATCCGGAGCAGGTCCAGTGCCTCGTCGAGCTGGGTCTCGGTGAGTTTGCCGGAGTCGACGTGACCTCGGGAGATCACCACCTCGCGGATGGACGTCTGCTTGGCCAGCGCCTCCTTGGCGATCGAGGCGGCCTCGTCGTACCCCAGGTAGCGGTTGAGTGGGGTGACGATCGACGGCGACCCTTCGGCGTACGCCAGGCAGACCTCGGCGTCCGCGACAAGGCCGGCCACCAGCCGGTCGGCGAACAAACGGCTCACCGCGGAGAGCAGCCGGATCGACTCCAGCAGGTTGCGGCCCATCACGGGGAGCATGACGTTCAGCTCGAAGTCGCCCTGCGAGCCGGCGAACCCGACTGTCGCGTCGTTGCCGATCACCTGTGCGCAGACCTGCCGCATCGCCTCGGCGACCACCGGGTTGACCTTGCCGGGCATGATCGACGAGCCGGGCTGGAGGTCGGGGATCCGCAGTTCGCGGAGGCCGGCACGCGGGCCGGACCCCATCCAGCGGATGTCGTTCGCGATCTTGTAGAGGCCGACCGCCACGGTACGCAGCTGCCCCGAGGTCTCCACCAGCGCGTCCCGGGCACCCTGCGCCTCGAAGTGGTTGCGCGCCTCGGACAACGGCAGCCCGGTCGACTCGCGCAACCTGCCGATCACGGCGGCGGCGAAGCCGAGCGGGGTGTTGATCCCGGTGCCGACGGCGGTGCCACCCAGCGGCAGCTCGGCCAGCCGGGGCAACGCGCCTTCCAGCCGGTCGATGCCGTAGCGGACCTGGGCGGCGTACCCACCGAACTCCTGACCCAGGGTGACCGGGGTGGCGTCCATCAGGTGGGTGCGACCGGCCTTGACCACCGTCTCGAACTCCGCGGCCTTGGCCTCCAGCGCCGCCGCCAGGTGGGCCAGCGACGGCAGCAGATCCTCCACGGTGAACTGGGTGGCGGCCAGGTGGATCGAGGACGGGAAGATGTCGTTGCTGGACTGGGAGGCGTTGACGTGGTCGTTCGGGTGCACCGGCGAGCCCAGCTCACGGCTCGCCAGAGTGGCGATCACCTCGTTGGTGTTCATGTTCGACGAGGTGCCCGAACCGGTCTGGAACACGTCCACCGGGAACTGGTCGTCGTAACCACCGTCGGCGACGTGCGCGGCGGCGGCGGCGATCGCGGCGGCCACGTTCGCGTCGATCACGCCCAACTCGCCGTTGACCTCGGCCGCCGCGCCCTTGATCTGGGCGAGCGCCTTGATCTGGGCCGGCTCGATGCCCCGGCCGGAGATCGGGAAATTCTGCACCGCCCGCTGGGTCTGTGCCCGCCACAGCGCCTCGGCGGGCACCTCCACCTCGCCCATCGAGTCGCGTTCGATCCGGTAACCGGTCGCCTCTGGAGTCGTCACACGTACCATCCTGCCGCGCCCGTCGTCGACTCGCAGATGATCCGTCAGCCCAACTCGGCGAGCAGGCGCTCCACCTCGTGCCGGCCGGGTGACTCGATCTGGCGGAACAGGACCAGCGCCCGGCTCAGGTGTGCGCGCGCCGCGGCCGGGTCGGTCGTACGCAGGCAGCGGGCGATGCCCTCCAGTGCCCGGCCCTGCTCGTGTCGGGAACCCAGCCCGGCGGCGTCGACGAGGACGCGACGATGCAGGTCGAGCGCGCTCGTCACGTCGCCCTGATCCAGGATGGCGCGGGCCAGCAGGTTGCGTGAGCCGCACTGGGCGATGCGGTCCCCCACCTCGGTCATCGCGACGAGTGCCGCACGGTGCAGGTCGGCGGCCTGTTCCGGGCGCCCGGCCTCCCGTTCCATCATGCCGATCTCGTTCAGCACCTCACCCTCACCGAACCGGCTGCCCGCCTGTCGCTTGAAACGCAGCGCCATCCGCAGCAACCGGGCGGCCGGCACCACGTCACCCATCCGATGCCGGATCATTCCGAGGTGCCCGAGGGCGTTGCCGATCCGGCGCGGGTCGCCGACCTCACGAGCGATGCCCAGGTGTCGTCGGGCAACGCGCAGTGCCTCGTCGTGCCGTCCCCACAGCAGCAGGGTCATCGCCAGGTTGTTGAGTTCGTTCGTCAGCGCCGCCTTGTCGCGCATCCGCGTCGCCACCGCGCGGGCCTCGTCGAAGCACTCCCGGGCGCGGCGGAACTCGAAGTTGGCGGCGTACGCGCTGCCCAGGTTGCCGAGCGTGTTGCGGAACCCGCCGCGCAGACCCAGCCTGCGGAAGATTTCCAGTGACCGTTCCATGACCCGGATCGACTCGGGAAAATCACCAAGCCGGTAGTGGGCCGAGGCCAGATAGTTGAGCATCGTCGCCACAGCCCGGTCGTCGCCCAACACCTCGGCGGCGCGCAGGCCGATGGTGTGTGTCTCGATCAACTCGTCCAGCCGACCGCCCTCGAACTGGGCGTACCAGCAGGCCCTCGCCAACTGCCAGCAGTACTGGAGGAACGCCTCGGTCTCCGCCAACCGGACCAGGGCGGCCCACCCGGCCAGGTTCTCGTCGAGCCAGGTCTGGCCCTGCTCGGCGACGACCGCGACCAGGTCGGGGCGGAGCGGCTCCGCCACCACGATCAGCGAGTGCAGCGAGGAGAGTTCCGTCGTGCGGGCGATCGCCGTGGCGACGTGCAGATGGTGGTCGAGCAGGCGCTCGATCCCGGCCCGCCGCTCGGCCGCCCGCTCCGGCTCGGCCACCAGGGTCCGGGCGTACTCGCGGACCAGGTCGTGCAGCCGGTACCGGCCCGGCTCCGCCTCCTCCACCAGGTGCGCGTCGACCAACTCGTCGAGCAGGTCCTGCGCCTCGGGCAGCGGCAGCTCGGCGAGGACTGCCGCGACCGAGTTGTCGAACCGTACCCCCGGGTGCAGGCCGAGCAGCCGGAACGCACGCTGCGCCGCCGGCGGCACCTGGGCGTACGACAGGGCGAAGGCGCGGGCGACGGACCGGTCACCCGCTTCGAACTCGGCCAACGGATCGGGCCGGCTCGTCAGCCGCTCGGCCAGGTCGGCGATGCGCCATCGGGGGCGGTGCGCGAGTCGGGCACCGGCCAGCCGGATCGCGAGTGGCAGGTGGCCACAGCGGCGGACGACCTCGGTGGCCGCCTCCGGCTCGGCCGCCACCCGGTCGACGCCGACCACGTGCCCGAGCAGCTCGATCGCCTCGTCAGTGTCGAGCACGGGCAGTGACGACGGTCGTCCCTCGTCCACCCCGACCAGCCGGCGTCGGCTGGTGATCAGGACGAGGCAGTGCGAGCCGTTGGGCAGCAGGGGTGTCACCTGGTCGGCGGTGGCCGCGTTGTCCAGCACCACCAGGGCCCGTCGACCGGCCAACTCGGTACGCCAGAGCGCCAACCTGTCGTCCTGGTTCGTCGGCACCCGTTCCACCGGCACACCGAGCTGCCGCAGCAGCGTGGCCACCGCCGCGGCCGGTGTCAGCGGGGTGCGCTCGCTGTGCCCGTGCAGGTCGATGTAGAGCTGGGCGTCCGGGTAGTCGTCCGCGAGGGCGGTGGCGACGTGCACGGCGAGGGTGGTCTTACCGCTGCCGGCCATCCCGTCGATGAGCTGGATCCGCGCGCCGGCCTCCACGTCCTTCACCAGACGCGCCAGCGTGTGCTGCCGACCGGTGAAGTCGCCGATCGCCCGGGGCAGCGAGCGGACCGGAGCGCTCGGCGACGACGCCCGACCGGCCAGGACGAGATCGCCGGCGAGCACACGCTGATGCAGCTTCTGAAGCTCGACGCCGGGCTCGATGCCCAGCTCGTCGGCGTAGAGCCGCCGACCCTCCCGGTAGACCGCGAGCGCCTCGGCCTGCCGACCGACCGAGGAGAGGGCGAGCATCAGCTGGCCGCGCAGTCGTTCCCGCAGCGGGTGCTGGTCGATGCTCTCGGCCAGCTCGTCGATCAACTCGACGCCTCGACCGAGACGCATCTCGACGTCGACGCACTCCTCCAGCACGGTCAGGCGCTGCTCGTCGAGGGCCTGCGCGCGGCGGCGGATGCTCCGGCTCGGGATACCGCCGAGCGCGGGTCCCCGCCAGAGCGTCAGGGCGGCGCGGAATCCGGTACGCGCGTCGTCCAGCCGACCGGCCGCGGCGGCGGCACGGGCCGCCTCCACACCCCGGACGAAGACCTCGACGTCCAGGTCGTTCGGTGCGATGCGGACGCCGTACCCCGCCGGGTCGGTGACGATCACCTCCGGTGCCAGCCCGAGTTCGGCGAACCGGCGGCGCAACCGCGACACACAGGTCTGCAACTGGGCGCGGGCGGTGGCCGGGGGCTGCTCCTCCCACACCGCGTCGACAAGCTCGTCGACCGGCACGAGTCGGCCGGCCCGCAACAGCAGCATGGCGAGCACGATCCGGTCTCGACCAGCGGTGACAGTGGACTCACCACCGCCGACCCGCAGGGGCCCCAGGATCCCGAACCGCATCTGCTCCCCCGCCTTACTGGCCCGACCTCCAGCAGAGTAGTCCGGCGGTCACGGATCGGCTCGGTCAGGCGATAGCGATGTGAGAGCGGATCGGCAGCGGTGCATCGGACACTCATCCCGGGTTGTCGGTGACGGCATCCGACGGGGGCGGTGCGCCCGTCCCGGGGGCCTTGGCGGGCCAGGCGCACCGATGTCGGTACAGCACGGGCGACAAGAGGGGCGTCGAGCGAATTCGCTCGACGCCCCTTCGCGTGCCGGTCGGGTCAGCGCCGGCCGACGGCGCCGGTCGGGTCAGCGCCGGCCGACGGTGAGCACCGGCTTGGTGACCTCGGCGAAGAAGTCGTTGCCCTTGTCGTCGACGACGATGAAGGCCGGGAAGTCCTCCACCTCGATCTTCCAGACCGCTTCCATGCCCAGCTCCGCGTATTCGAGGACCTCGACGTGCTTGATGCAGTCCTGGGCGAGGCGGGCCGCGGGGCCGCCGATCGAGCCGAGGTAGAAGCCACCGTGCCGCTGGCAGGACCGGGTCACCTGCCCGGACCGGTTGCCCTTGGCGAGCATCACCTGCGAGCCGCCCGCGGCCTGGAACTTCTCCACGTAGGCGTCCATCCGACCGGCAGTGGTCGGGCCGAAAGAGCCGGACGCATAGCCCTCAGGGGTCTTCGCCGGGCCGGCGTAGTAGACCGCGTGGTCGCGCAGGTACCGCGGCATCGGCTCGCCGGCGTCCAGCCGCTCAGCGATCTTGGCGTGCGCGATGTCGCGGGCCACCACGAGCGGGCCGGACAGCGAGAGCCGGGTCTTCACCGGGTACTTCGACAGTTCGGCGCGGATCTCGTCCATCGGCCGGTTGAGGTCGACCCGGACCACCAGCTCGGCGTCGAGCGCGTCGTCGGTGACGTCGGGCAGGAAGCGCGCCGGGTCGGTCTCCAGTCGTTCCAGCCACACACCCGACGGGGTGATCTTGGCGACCGCCTGCCGGTCCGCCGAACAGGAGACGGCGATCGCCACCGGGCAGGACGCGCCGTGCCGGGGCAGCCGGACCACACGTACGTCGTGGCAGAAGTACCGGCCACCGAACTGCGCCCCGATGCCGAAGTTGCGGGTCAGCTCCAGCACCTCGGCTTCCAACTCCAGGTCGCGGAAGCCGTGCGCGCTCATCGAGCCGGAGGTGGGCAGCGCGTCGAGATACTTCGCGCTGGCGTACTTCGCGGTCTTCAGGGCGTACTCGGCGGAGGTGCCGCCGATGACGATCGCCAGGTGGTACGGCGGGCAGGCGGCGGTGCCGATCAGCCGCAGCTTCTCCTCCAGGAACTGCATCATCCGCGTCGGGTTGAGCAGCGCCTTGGTCTCCTGGTAGAGGTACGACTTGTTGGCCGAGCCGCCACCCTTGGCCATGAAGAGAAACTTGTACGCGTCGGGGTGCCCGTCCGGGTCCTCGGCGTACAGCTCGACCTGGGCCGGCAGGTTGCTGCCGGTGTTCCGCTCGTCCCACATGGTGAGCGGGGCGAGTTGGGAGTAGCGCAGGTTGAGCTTGGTGTAGGCCTGGTAGACGCCCCGGGAGATGGCCTCGGCGTCCGCGCCGTCGGTGAGCACGTGCCGGCCGCGCTTGCCCATCACGATCGCGGTGCCGGTGTCCTGGCACATCGGCAGCACTCCGCCGGCGGCGATGTTGGCGTTGCGCAGCAGGTCCAGTGCGACGAACCGATCGTTCGGCGAGGCGGCCGGATCATCGATGATCGCCCGGAGCTGGGCCAGGTGCGCGGGGCGCAGGTAGTGCGCGATGTCGTGCATCGCCTCGGCGGTCAGCGCGGTGAGCGCGGCCGGCTCCACAGTGAGGAATCGGCGGCCTCCCGGGCCGTGTACGACATCGACGCCCTCGTCGGTGACCAGGCGGTAATCCGTCTGGTCGGGGCCGGTCGGCAGCAGGGGGGCGTACGAGAATGCGGCGGCACTGCTCATGAGCGGCAAGCCTAGGGCAGACCGGTCGATCACTCCCACCCGCCGGGCGGGTCCTGGGACGCCGCTCTCATCTCACGGACCCTCCGCCCGCTCACCCACCCGGCGACCAGGCCCCTCAGCCGTCCTTGCCGCCGTCCGGGTCGGGGCACAGCTCGCCCTTCGGCCCGCAGTCGCCGTTGTTCTGCCCACCGGGGCCGGTGCCGCCCGGCCCGGGATTCCCACCGTTGCCGGGCGGGCGGGCGGGCGAGCCTCCGGCAGCGCCGAAGCGGACATATCCGATCTCGCGCCCCTCGCCAATGATCATGCCCTGCGAGCCGACCGCGAGGGCGTTCGCCGAGGTGCGCAGGACGGCCAACTCCCGGCCGGTACGCGGGTCCACAGCGACCAACCGGGACGGCTTCTCGTCCGCGACGACCGCCGCGTACGGGGTCAGCGCGGCACCGGCCTTGCCACTGGCCGGCCGCGTCCACAGCACCCGGTCGGTGCCGAGCTGACGGGCGACCACCGAACGCTTGTCGGCTGCCCGGAACACCGCGTAACGGTCGTCGACCGCGATCAACTTGGTGCCCGATTCGCCGACCCAGAGCAGCCGGCCGTCGTACCCGTCGATGACCGCCTCGCGGCCGTCCGGGCCGACACCGATCAACACGTTTCGCGCACCCTGCGGGTCCTCGCGCTGCACGCAGCCGGCGCTGTCGGCGGTCCGTAGGTTGATCCCGGCCCGCTGCCAGGCCTCCTGCCCGGTCGCCGGGTCCCGGGCCGAGATGGCGAAGTAGCAGGCGCCGTCCTGGGATCGGGCGGCGATCCGCAGCATCCGACCGCCCACCACGGACAGCCGCTCGTCCCGGCCGGGTTCGACATTTTGCAACACCCGGCCGGTGGCGGTGTCCACCACGTGCACCCGGCCGTCCACCGGGAAGCCCAGCAGCGGTGGCGCGGGTTCCGCGCCGGCCACCCCGTCGTCGATCCGGGTGGCGGTGAGCCGGCGGGTGCCGCGCAGGCCCGGGTTGTCGGCGAGCAGGCCGCTGTGCACCCCAGGCAGGAAGGCCGTCCAGATCGGCGCGGTGCCGCGCGGGTCCCAGGCGCTCAGGGTGCAGTCGGTGGCATCGGTGCAGCGGGCGTCGAGGAGCAGGTTGCGGTAGGTCCACACGGCCACCGCGTCGTCGTCGCGTCGCCGGGTCGCCCCGGTGGCCGGGTCGAGCAGCTCGTACCCCTTGACCAGGAGCTTGCCCACGGCGACGACCGGGTCCCGGTCACCGCCGGCGACCGCCGCCCAGTCGGCCTTGCGCTCCCAGAGCTGCGCGCCGGTGGCCAGGCTGCGCGCCTCCACCCGGGTGCGCTGCTCGACCACGACGGCGTCGCCGGCGATTGTCACGCTGCGGGGGGTGCCGCCGATCCGTTGCTGCCAGACCACGTCGGGTTCGGAGATGGGCTCGCTGCGGTCCACCCAGTCCCACAGGCCGGGGAAGGGATTCCACACGCCGGTCGCGGCGAGGGCGACGACCACGGCGAGGCCGAGCAGCAGCCCGCCGCGCACCCGCCCCTTCGCCACCCGCACACCGTAGCCACGATCACGGATCTTCCGTGCGCCCGCGCCGCCGTGTCGCCGCGCTTTCTGCGGCGCAAGGTGTTACAGCGTCCGTATGGCGCTGCGCACGAGGGGAAGCGTCCGGTACGGGATCTGCTCGGCCAAGGCGATGATCGTCGACGCCCGGGTGATGCCGGCGGAGGAGACGATCTGGTCGATGACCCGCTGGAGGTCGGTGTTGGAGCGGGCCACGATCCGGCAGAGCAGGTCGCTGGAGCCGGTGATGGTGTGCGCCTCCAGCACCTCGGGGATCGCCGCGAGGTGGGCGGTGACCGGGTCGTGGCCGTGCCGCTGGCTGATCTCCAGGGTGACGAAGCTGGTCACCCCGAACCCGATCGCGGCCGGCGCGATCTCCGGGCCGAAGCCACCGATGACGCCCCTGTCGATCAGCTTGTCCAGCCGGGCCTGCACGGTGCCCCGGGCCACCCCGAGCCGACGCGAGCACTCCAGCACCCCGATCCGCGGCTCGTCGGCGAGCAGTTCGATCAAGCGCACGTCGAGTGCGTCGAGCTGTACATTCTGCTCACCATTCATGACTGTTGACCATACCGAATGCGCAACCTGACCAGCATTTCCCCGGACAGTTGCCCAGCCGACGCCCGCACCGCGATCCTTCGGTCAACAACCGGCCCACGAGGCCGGCCGGTACGCGAGGGAGGCCATCATGACCCAGGCGATCGACCGACCCCAGTCGACCGAGGACGTCGACGTCGACCGGCTCGTCGGCGCTGTCGACCACGACATCAGCCACGACCCGTTCCCGGTCCGGGGCCTCGACCACGTGCACTTCCTGGTCGGCAACGCCAAGCAGGCCGCGCACTACTACTCCACCGCGTTCGGCATGACCTGCGTGGCGTACCGCGGCCCCGAGCAGGGCTACCGCGACCACGCCCAGTACGTGCTGACCAGCGGCTCGGCCCGGTTCGTGCTGACCGGCGCGGTGCGCCCGGACGCCGACGGCGCCGAGCACGTGGCGAAGCACAGCGACGGCATCAGCGACATCGCGTTGGAGGTTCCGGACGTCGACGCCGCGTACGCGCACGCCATCGCGCAGGGCGCCGCCAGCGTCGTCGAGCCGCACGAGGTGACCGACGAGCACGGCACGGTCCGGATGGCCGCCATCGCCGCGTACGGCGACACCCGGCACACCCTCGTCGACAGGTCCCGCTACACCGGCCCGTTCCTGCCCGGCTTCGCCGCCCGCGGCCCGATCGTGGACCGGCAGCCGATGATCGCCGCCGGCATCCAGCCGAAGCGTTTCTTCCAGGCCGTCGACCACGTGGTCGGCAACGTGGAGCTGGGCCGGATGGACGAGTGGGTCGAGTTCTACAAGCGGGTGATGGGCTTCTCCAACATGGCGGAGTTCGTCGGCGACGACATCGCCACCGACTACTCGGCGCTGATGAGCAAGGTCGTGGCGAACGGCACCCGGAAGGTGAAGTTCCCGCTCAACGAGCCGGCGATCGCCCGCAAGAAGTCCCAGATCGACGAGTACCTGGAGTTCTACCAGGGCCCCGGTGCGCAGCACATCGCCGTCGCCACCAACGACATCCTGGCCAGCGTCGACGCGATGCGGGCCGCCGGGGTGGAGTTCCTGGACACCCCCGACTCGTACTACGAGGACCCGGAGCTGCGTGCCCGCATCGGCAAGGTGCGGGTGCCGATCGAGGAGCTGAAGGCCCGCAAGATCCTCGTCGACCGGGACGAGGACGGCTACCTGCTCCAGATCTTCACCAAGCCGGTGCAGGACCGTCCGACCGTGTTCTTCGAGCTGATCGAGCGGCACGGCTCGCTGGGCTTCGGCAAGGGCAACTTCAAGGCGCTCTTCCAGGCGATCGAGCGGGAGCAGGAAGCGCGCGGCAACCTGTAACACTTGCGAGCGTGACGCAGCCTCCGTCGTACCCGACGCCGCCGGCCGGTGGGCCTCAGCCCGCCGCCGGCGGCTTCGCGCCGCCGCCCGGACCACACCCCCAGGGGTACGCGGCGCCGCCGCAGTACGCCCCACCCGGGTACGCCCCGCCACCGTGGCCTGCCGGCCCGCTGCCGCCGACACTGAGCCCGGGTGGTCAACCGCTGGCGAGCTTCGGCGATCGGCTGCTCGCCTGGCTGATCGACGCGGCGTTGGCCAGTGCCGTGTCGCTGGTGCTGTTTCTGCCGTTCTTTCTCATCCTGTGGTGGCGGATGATCACCGAGATGACCCGGACCAACCCGGACGGCACGCTCGTGGAGCCCGACATGGCGACCTTCTTCGTCGAGTTCTTCCTGCCGATGATTCTGCTTCAGCTCGGGTTCTTCGTCGTGACGCTCGGGCTCTACTGGCTCTACCACGTGGAATATCTCAAGCGCGACGGTCAGACGTTCGGCAAGAAGGCGTTGAAGCTGCGCGTGGTGCCGATCGACCCGACCCGCACACTGGACCGGCGGATGGCCGGCCGGCGTTGGCTCGTGCAGTTCCTGGGTGGCTCGTTGGTCCCGGGTGGCACCTACGTCGACGGCCTGTGGCAACTCTGGGACAAGCCGTGGCAGCAGTGCCTCCATGACAAGTTCGCCGAAACGGTCGTCGTTAAGGTGTCCACGTGAGCGAGCGCAGCGAGCGAACCAGCAGGCACAGTAGCGTGGCGCCTCGCGCCGTCGCGCAGCGAAGCGGAGCGGCGGCGTGAGCGAGCGCAGCGAGCGAACCAGCAGGCACAGTAGCGTGGCGCCTCGCGCCGTCGCGCAGCGAAGCGGAGCGGCGGCGTGAGCGTTCAGCCTGGCTGGTATGTCGACCCGGCCGACAGGGAGACCCAGCGTTACTGGGACGGCGAGGGTTGGCTCGGTGCGCCCATCCCCGCCGACGCCACCCCGCCGGACGGTCCTCCGCCGGTCGAGCCGCCGCCCGCGCCGGTCACCTCGGCCGCGCCCGCCGCGGCGGGTGCCTCGGGCCCGGGGACCGTCGCGCCCGGCGGGCCGCCGCAGCAGGGCCCACCGCCGGGGTACGGCCCGCCGGGGCAGGGCCCGGGCTGGGGGCCATCGGCCGGCCCTCCGGCCTGGGGTCCGCAGGGTGGTCCGCCGGGCTGGGCGCCTCCGGGTGGCCATCCAGGCTCGGCACCACTGCCCGGCCACCCGGGCTCGGCACCAGCGCCCGGGCAGCCTGGTTGGGCGCCCCAACCCGGCCAACCGGGTTGGGCGCCTCCGCCCGGTCACCCGGGCTGGGCGATGCGACAGCCCGAGCCACGACCGCATGGCCTCCGGCTGGCCGGTTACGGCCGCCGGCTCGTTGCTCGGCTCATCGACTTCGGCCTCCTCTTCGCACTGAACATCGTGGCGAACGGCTGGTTCGTCTGGCGCTGGGCGCAGGAGTGGGCCCCGTACTGGCAGGAGATCTTCCGGCGGGCGGCGCGGGGCGACACCTCCGCCGAGGGCCTGCCGTTGCCCGGCCAGCAGGCCAATTCGCTCCTGGCGGTGATCCTGCTGGTCGCCACCGCGCTCTGGCTGGCGTACGAGGTGCCCGCCATGGCCGCTGGCGGGCAGACCCTCGGCAAACGGGTGATGCGGATCCGGGCGGTGCCGATCGCCGCCGACCAGCCGCTGGGCATGGGCCGGGCACTGGGCCGGTGGAGCCTGCTGGGTCTGCCGACTCTGCTCTGGTACTGCGCCGGGATCGGCCTGGTGCTGCAACTTGTCGACGCCCTCTCTCCGCTCTTCGACCAGCCGCTGCGCCAGGCATGGCACGACAAGCGCGCGCAGACGGTGGTCGTCGAGGTTCCCCACCACACCGGACCCACCCCCTCGAACGACCGCGACCACCCCCCGGGAGACACCCCATGACCGACTCCGGACGTCACCAACCGGCGCTGCGGCTGACCCGCGCCGACCTGGACGCGCTGCCCAGCTACGTGCCGGGACGCAGTCCCGTCGACCTGGCTCGGGAGTTGGGCCTGCCGGAGGCCATCAAGCTGGCCAGCAACGAGGTTCCGTACGGGCCGCTGCCCGGCGTGGTCGAGGCGGTCACCGAGGCGATCAGCACCTCGCACCGCTACCCGGACATGGGCGTGATCGCGCTGCGGGACGCGCTGGCCCAGCGGTACGGGGTGGACGCCGACCGCATCGCCACCGGCTGCGGGTCGGTGGCGCTCGCCGAGCACCTGGTGCGGGCCACCTGCCTGCCCGGCGACGAGGTGCTCTACTCGTGGCGGTCCTTCGAGGCGTACCCGATCATCGTGGCGACCAGCGGCGCGACAAGCGTGCGGCTGCCCAACGACGCCGGGCACGGGCACGACCTGGCGGCGATAGCCGCGGCGGTGACCGACCGGACCCGGGTGATCTTCGTCTGCAACCCGAACAACCCCACCGGCACCGCGGTACGCCGGGCCGACCTGGACCGGTTCCTCGACGCGGTGCCGGACGACGTGCTTGTGGTGATCGACGAGGCGTACCGGGAGTTCGTCACCGACGCCGAGGTGCCGGACGGGCTCGACTACCTGGACCGGCCCAACGTCGCCGTGCTGCGCACGCTGTCCAAGGCGTGGGGGCTCGCCGGGCTGCGGATGGGCTGGCTGGTCGCCCAGCCGGTGGTGGCTGCCGCCATCCGCAAGGTGGCGACCCCGTTCTCCAGCAGCACCGCGGCCCAGGCCGGGGCGATCGCCGCGCTGGCACAGGCGACGGAGATGGAGCGTCGCTGCGCCCTTGTCGTCGCCGAGCGGGACCGGGTCACCGAGGCGCTGCGCAAGTTCGTGCCCGAGGTGCCGGCGAGCCAGGCCAACTTCGTCTGGCTGCCGCTGGGCGAGCGGGCCGTGGCGTTCGGCAAGGCGTGTGAGGCGCGCGGGGTGATCGTGCGACCCTTCGCCGGGGACGGCGTGCGGGTCACCATCGGCACCCCCGCCGAGAACGACGCGTTCCTGAGTGCGGCGGAGTCCGCGCTAACCTGACCCGGATTGGGCCATAAGTTCTGTTTGTCCACTTCCGCCCCACTAACTGCCCTATCTTCCGAAGTAGCCGGCCGTGTCGAGGAATCACGCCGGCTCACTTCGAGAACGGGGTAACAAACAGTGCGTACTGCCAAGATCTGTCTCGCCGGAGCGGCCGCCGCCGCGATGGTGGGCTTCCTCGCCGCACCGGCCGCCGCCGCGCCGACCGACACCACCACCGTCACCTTCGAGGTGGCGGCGGGCACCCTCGACATCGACGCGCCGGCCACCGCCGACCTGGGCAGCGGTGCGCCCGGCAGCACCATCACCGGTCAGCTCGGCCCGGTCACGGTCACCGACTCCCGGGGTGCGGCGGACGCCTCCTGGGTGGCCACGGTGACGGCCTCCGTCTTCCAGACCGGCGGCGGCACCCCTGCCGAGACGGTTCTCCCGGGGGAGATCGACTACTGGTCGGGCCCCGCCACCGCGACCACCGGCACCGGCACCTTCACGCCGGGCCAGGCCACGGCCGGCGACGCGTTCCCGCTGGACAGCGTCACCCCGCTCACGGCGTTCACCCACGCCGGTGGCACCGGCGGTAACACGGCGACCTGGAACCCGACCCTGATCGTCAACGTGCCGCTGGACAGCATCGCGGGCGTCTACACCGGGACGGTGACGCATTCGGTGGCCTAGCCGCCACGGCCGGTCGACCGTCGCGGTCGCGCTGGCGCTGCTCTGCCTCGCCGGTCCGGGTCTGTCGACCCGGGCCGGCGCGGTCGAGCCGGACGCCGACGACCGCCTCGGGATCCGGCTGCTGGAGGCACCCACCAACCGGCGCGACGACCCCAGGGCGTTGCGGTACATCGTCGATCACCTCCCGCCGGGCACCACCATCAAGCGGCAACTGCTGATCAGCAATCGCACCGACGAGGCTCGCCGCATCGACGTCTATCCGGCGGCGGCCACCGTGGAAGGGTCCGAGTTCAGGTTCGGCGAGGGCCGCGCGACAAACGAGCTGACCTCGTGGATCACCCTCGACAAGTCCGTCGTGAAGGTGGATCCGTGGGGCGAGGCCCGGGTCCTGGCCACCATCGTGGTGCCGCGGCCCGCATCCCGCGGCGAGCGGTACGGGGTGCTCTGGGCGTCCGCCACCTCGGCACCCCGCTCCGACGGGGAGGTCACCCAGATCCACAGGGTCGGCGTCCGGATGTATCTCGACATCGGGCCCGGGGGCGAGCCGGTCTCCGACTTCTCGATCGGTGAGCTTCGACCGGCCCGCAGCACCGAGGGCGTGCCCTCGGTGACCGCCCAGGTGACCAACACCGGCGGTCGGGCCATCGACCTGACCGGTTCGGTCGCCCTCAGCGACGGGCCGGCCGGCAGCCGAGCCGGCCCATTCGACGTCGGGCAGGGCGTCACGCTGCCGCCGGGTGGCTCCGGGCAGGTCATCGCCCGGCTACCGGCCGAGCTGCCGAACGGGCCCTGGAAGATCGAGGTGAACCTGGAGAGCGGGATGGTCAAGCGCAGCATCACCGCGCAGATCGAGTTTCCCGACGCGGGTCAGGTCGGCAAGCGCGGCAGCGTCATCTCCCGGATGACGTCCGGCTGGACCGTGGCGGCGGCCGTCGCGGGCCTCCTGCTCATCGCCGGCCTCGCGATGCTGGCCCGCCGGTCCCGGCGGTCCACCCGGACCCCCACCGGCACGCCACGGGAGCGAGTCTCCGCCGGACACTGACGCCACGCCGGCGGCCGCGCAACGCATCGGCCGCCGGCGGCGGGCTCGCGCCAACCGCCGACGGCCGGCGTACGTCACACGCGCCGCCAGCGACGGGCGGCGAGCCCACCGACGATCAGCAGGAGCACGCCCAGCCCGATGAGCAGCAACGTCGACCCGCCGGAACCGGTGACCGGCAGTTCACCGTGGCTGGGCGTGGGCTGGGGTGGTGCCGGCGTGGGTTGCGTCGGTGTGGGCGTGGGCGGTGCGGGTTGCGTCGGCGTCGGCGACGCCGGCAGGATCTCGAAGGTGACGCCGGTATCCGCCGACGGCGCGGCCCGGACGCCAACGGACCCGCGCGCCGAGGCGGGATCCGCGTCCAGCACCGGCGGGACCGCCAGCGCGAGGCTCACGGCGGCCAGTGCGCCACCCACGAGGTAGTTGGCTGAAGTCCTGCCCATGCGCCGACCCCTTCCCGAGGAAACCTGAACCGCGAAAAACATATCCTTTACCGACAAAAGGTATGGACGGTTCGGCTCCTCGGCGTCGAAGACGCCACGATCAGGTGGCGGCCAGGATCACCGCTTCCGACGTCAGGTAGTAACGCTTGTCGTCCCCGTCGGGGTCCACGGGCCTGCGGAGCCGTTCCACAGCGACGAAGCCGCCCTCGACCCCCACCGCCCCAGGTGCCCAACCCGTCCCGTCCCGCCCGACGTTGAGCGAAAACCGGGACAGTTGCCCACCGGTCGCCGGGTCCAGCGTCACCAGGTCGTTGGTCTCGGTCAGCAGGTGCACCCGGCCCGGCTGCGCGGCCAGGACCCGCACCGCACCGAGAGCGGCCGACCGCCACAGCTCCGCACCCGTACGCGCCGAACGACCCACCGCCACCCCGTCGAGCACCACGACTGCCCGTTCACCCGCCACCGCGGCCCCGGCCGGATCGAGCGCGGGGGCGGCGACCGGCTCGCCGGTGCCCAGCAGCCATCCCCGGCCGGCCGCGTCACCCGGTCCGGCGGTGCGCAGGGCCACACAGTCCGACCGGCCGGTACGACAACCGAGCGGAGTCACCACCAACTCGTCCGCCCCACCCGGCGGTCGCCACCGTTCGCGTACCGCACCCGTCGCCGCGTCCCGAAACTCGACAGTCGCCGGCCCGGCGCACCGGTCCAGGCCGATCAGCTGGCCGGAGGCGGTGGTGCCGACGTCACTGCGGCAACCGCCGGGCAGGTCGACCCGCCACAGCTGACGGCCGTCGCGCACCTCGACACCCCGCGCCTCGGCGTCTCCGCTGACCACCACCACAGTGCGACCGTCCGGAAGGTCGGTGAGGTGCAGCCCGCGCGGGTCCCAGACGGTTGCCGCACCGGTACGCCGTACCACCGCCGTGCTCTTCACGGGCTCCGGGCCGTCGGCTTTCCAGAGCACCCGACCGGTCGGCGCGTCGAGCGCGACAAGTCGACCGTCGGACCAACGGCTGACCACAGTGCTGCCGCTGGCCACCACCCCGGTCAGCTCCGCCGGCCAGCGCCGGTACGACCAGTACGGAGTGGTCCGGTACCGCCCGTCGACCGGCCGGTCGGCGTAGACCTGGCGGTGCGCGGCGTACACCCGCAGTCTGCCGTCCACGATCAACGGGGCGACCGGCAGTCGACCGACCACGCCGGCGGCCGGTCGCGCCACGGGCGGATAGTCGGCTCGGGCCACGGTGCTCACCTCGGCCGGCGCGAGCACCCGGTGACCGATGACCACGACGGCCACTGTCGCGAGCAGCGCCGCAACCGCCATCGCGAGCCGTCGTCGGCCCCTCGGGATCCCCATGCCGCACCTCCGCCCGGCACCCTACCCAGCGGAACCGGCCGGACCCCGCGCAGGTCACGGTGACGACGTGCGCAGGCGCGGGCGGAGCGTGACCGGCCGCGCTCAGGCGGCTTCGACGGAGCCGGCGCCCGCCGCGACGGCCAGGTCGGCGAGGTCACGCCGAAGTGCCACCTCGACCGCCCGCGCGGCGAGGTGGCCGAGCAACAGCGCCACCACCCGGCCGTACGGAGCGGTCGGCACGGCCTCGTGGGTGACGGTGACCGCCGTACGACCTCGACGGCGACGCCGGACCTGTCGCAAACTCCAGGTGATCCGGTAATCCACGCCGGCACCGGAGGAGCACAGCACCAGTCGGTGTGGGGCCAGCGACTCCACCACCAGGAACTCCTCGGTGAGAGTGCTGCCGTCGGGCTGGGCGCGCTCCTCACGCCAGGCGGTGCCCGGCCCGAACGGCCCCGGGGTGAGCACCTCGATCGGGCCGGCGGCGGTCAGCCGGACCGCGCGGCCGGGCAGGTCGGTCAGCAGACACCAGACATCGACAGCGTCCGCCTCGACGAACCTGGTAACCGCCACCGTCGACATGCCAGCCCTCCCGTGTCCCCGACGGTACGCGGAGTAAGCGCCAACCGTGGCCCCGGAACGGATTTTCCACAGGTGCGGACCGGCGGGCGCTACGGCTTGAAGAGAAACACCTGCACGTTGTCGTTGAAACAGGACATCTGAGCGACGGCGGTGCCGGCCGCTCGGCCACCGTCGAGCGGGCCGATGCACATCTTCGGCGCGGTCGCGGCGTGCAGCCGGTACCCCTGGCCCGCGTTCGTCTGAACCGGTTCGAGGACGAACCGCTGATCCGGACGGTCGCAGTAGCCGCGCGGTGCCAGCAACTGCCCGTGGGCGGTCGATGGCTCGCCGTTCGGGCCGGGGTCGACCTGTAGGCATCCGCCGCCGCCGGACGGGCGCGGCCAATAGATCTGGTACGTGTTCGCCGCCACCTTCCGCAGCTCGCTGGCGGCGGGCTCGGCCTCGGCACACGACACGATCACGGCCACCTCCGGCCGGTCGTTCCCGGGTTCCGGACCCACGCCCACGCAGTTCGACCCACCGTCGGTGGCCGCCGGCATCATGCGGTACGTCCCGGCGGCGGGCAGCGCGGCGGCTGCCGGCTTCGTCGGCGACGCCTTGGGTGACCTCGGCGTCCTGGTCGTGGGCGCGGGCACGACGATGATCGACGGAGCGCTCGGGCTGGCTGTCTTCCCGCCGCGATCGTCCGACAGCAGTTGTCCCCCGTCGTCCTGGCCGGCGGTCGGCCCCGCCTGCACACCTTTCGGACCGTCACCCCGGTTGGCATCGCGGAGCGCCCGGACCGCCACGCCGACGGCTACCAGGACCAGCAGGACAACCATCGCGCCGAGAAGCACACGCGTCGACCAGCCGGTCCGAAAAGCCAGCGGCGGCACGAAGTCGCGCAGCCGCAGCGGTGCGACAGCCACCCCGTCGGCCTCCGCGGCTCGCCTGCGGTGCAGCCCCGCCCAGGCGCCGTCGCGCCGGTTCCGCACGGCCGTGGCCAACGGCCCGTCGGAGTACGCGTGGACACGCGACGGCCGATCCGCGGTCAGGACGGATTCGCCAGTGGCCGGCTCGGACGGCGCGGCAGCCGGCTCGGACCAGGTTGCAGCCGGCCCGGACGGCGCGGCAGCGAGGTCGGACCGCGCGGCGGGCAGGTCGGACCGCGCGGCAGCCGGCTCGGACCGCGTTGCGGCCGGCTCGGACCGCGCGGCAGCAGGCTCGGGCTCCCGGGGCGACGCCGCGGGTTCGCGCGGGGCGGGCGAATCCGGCTCGGCCGCGTACCGGTGCGGCTTGTCGGCGACGGCGGCTGGCTCGTCGCTCGTCGACCCGGCGACAGCCGATCCGCTGGACACCGTCTCGCTGCTGTCCGGCTCGTCGGGGGTCGTCGTCTCCGGCCGGGGCTGCACGCCGCCGCGTTCCCAGTCGGTCACCTGCGACAGTTCGGCCGGTAGGGGCGGTACCTCGTCGAGCAGCCCCCACGGCGGGCGGACCCTCAGCTCGTCGGCGATCGAGCTGGCACCGGCCGTCCCCACGGCGGCGACGACGGTGGCGACCGGCTCGGGCTGACCGGCAGCGGCCGCCGCGAGTCCCTTGCGCACCGTGATCCAGCGGTCCACCGTGCCCTGATCGCCGCCGCAGGCTCGGACGAAGGCCGCGACAAGCTCCTCCCTCGGCAGGGTCGCGCGGCCCAACGCCGTGTTCAGCGTGCTGTGCGGCAGCACGTCGCCGGCCTCCTGCGCCTTCCTCGTAACCTGCCGAATCGTCAGCCCGGACCACTGGCGGAGCGCCCGCAGTTGGGCCACGAACTCGGCCGCCGAGCCGGCGGCCTGTGGGTCAGGCGCCCCACCGGCGGTGGACTGCTCGTTCGCCATCGACCGTTCCTCCCCCGCGCTCAGGCAGCCGACACGCCTGCTGGCGCATTCGTGCGCCGACTCCGCTCGATGCTGGCCGTGCCCTGTTGACAGTGGACGACCCACCGCCCGGCCGATTGAGCATGGCCGGGCGGTGGGATCGTTTCAAGTCGGTACGGCTGATGATCAGGTCGGAGAGCCGATGCGGGTCACCTGAGCGAAGCCCCCGGCGGTGCGCCGACTAGAAGGTGAAGCACTTGTGGTGCGTGGGGTCGTACGCGCGGATCTTGTTGTAGACCCGTGGGCAGCTGCCCTTCTCCCTGATGGTCTGCCAGGCCGTGTCCTTACACGATCGCATGTCACCGCACTGGTCGGTGCGGTAGGAACTGGCCCCGGCCATCCAACCGCGGACGATGCTGCAGTTCGTCAGCTGCTTGTAGACGTACTCGCCGCCCGCCGAACGGAACTGCACGTACTCGTCGCCCGGCTTCGAGTTGCGCATCGCCCAGTACCAGGGCGACGTCTTGTCCCACTGGAACGTGCGGCGCGGGTTGTACCGCTTGTATCCGTGCCCCTCGCACGGCCTGGCCTTCTTCGCGCCGGCGGCGGCCCGATCGGCGGTGACCCCGTTGCCCTGGGCCAGTTCGCCACTGTCCTCGGCGGCGTCGGAGTCGGCGGCGGCGTCGCTGCCCTCGGCCAGCGCGCTGCCGCCGGCGGCGGCCCGGTCGGCGGTGACCTCGTCGCCCTCGGTCAGGTCGCTGCTGGATCGTTCGCCACTGGCCCGTTCGGCGGTGCCGTCGTTGCTCCGGGCCGACGTGCCACTGGCGCCTTCGGCTGCGGGCTGGATGACCTGCACGCGGTTCTTGGCGGCGTTGGCGTTGTCACCCGAGCCGGTCACCAGGGCGAGGATCACGCTGAGCGCGGCGAGCAGGGAGATGATTCCGAGGATTGCGTTACGTGTGTTGGGGCGAATGCCGCCCACAACCGATTGGGTTCTCATGTCCTCAAGACCAGCTGTACGAACTGGTCTCGGCAAGCGATCCGCCGCCTGGGACAGTCCCGGACGACCAGCGGGGACAGGCCCTGGACGACGGGTTCGGCACCGGTCGTCGCCGACCGGTGCCGAAGCGCCGGTCAGCGTTCGAAACGACCGACTCGAATCGCGCCGATGAAGGCCGTCCACCCGGGCGGGCTGACCGCGAGTGTGGGGCCGGTCTGGTCCTTGGAGTCGCGGATGGCGACCAGACCATGGACATCGACAAGGTTGTCTGCCACTTCCACGCAGAGCCCCTGGTCGTTGGAGCGGCTGCTGGTACGCCAGACCGCGCCCGCGAGATCGTGCATCGTCGTTACCTCCGTGTGCGATGGGCCCCACCGCCGCTGGCGACCAGGAGGGTGGCCCGGACCGTGCGGCGAGGCGACGTATCCGGACGATCAACGGGTCAACCAGGGCCGGCGGTCGCACAGCCGGTGCGACCACGGGTCCCATGCACGAGACGGACGGAACGAGTCCGGTCAGGCCGGACGGAGCGAGCCTGCTCAGCGGGCCGGACGGAACGGGTCGGACTCAGCGGGCCGGACGGATCGTGCCGGTGACCTCGCCCAGGGCGATCGTGGTGCCGTCCGGGCCGGGAGCGGTGGCGGTGATGGTCACCGTGTCGCCGTCGGCGAGGAAGGTGCGGCTCTCGTCGCCCACCAGGGCCGGCTCGGCCCCACCCCAGGTCAGCTCCAGGAACGAGCCGACCTGTGACCGGTCCGGGCCGGACACGGTGCCGGAGGCGTACAGGTCGCCGGTGCGCAGCGCCGCGCCGTTGACGGTGAGGTGGGCCAACTGTTGGGCGGGCGTCCAGTACATGGTGGCGAACGGCGGCTCGCTGACCAGTGCGCCGTTCCACTCGACCGCCAGCCGGAGGTCCAGACCCAGGTGCGGCACGTCGCGCAGGTAGTCGACCACCGGCGGGTCCTGGTCGGGGGCTGGCACGAAGGCGTCGCCGAGCGCGTCCAGCGGCGTGACCCAGGCCGAGACCGAGGTGGCGAACGACTTGCCGAGGAACGGGCCGAGCGGCTGGTACTCCCAGGCCTGGATGTCCCGAGCGGACCAGTCGTTGACAAGCACCACCCCGAAGACGTGGTCGGCGAAGTCGTCGACGGACACCCGGTCGCCCAACTCGCTTGGTACGCCCACCACGAAGCCGACCTCGGCCTCGATGTCGAGGCGTACCGATGGGCCGGTGACCGGACCCTCGGCGGCGGCCCGCTGGCCGATCGGCCGGGTCACCGGCGTGCCCGAGACGACGACGGTGCCGGCCCGCCCGTGGTAGCCGATCGGCAGGTGCTTCCAGTTGGGCAGCAGCGCCGGCTGACCGGGGCGGAAGATCTGCCCGACGTTCGACGCGTGGTGCTCGGAGGAGTAGAAGTCGACGTAGTCGGCCACCTCGATCGGGAGCAACAGCTCCACGTCGTCGAGGGGCACCAGCATCGGCTCCACGTCGGCCCGGTGCGTCGGGTCGGTCAACAGCTCGGTGATCCGCTGCCGCACCGCGACCCACTGCGGACGGCCCAACGCCATGAACTCGTTGAGGGTGGGCCGGCACAACGCACCGGCGGCCAGCACCAGCTCCGCGGCCTCCGCTGCGGCCAGGTCGAACACCCACGACCCGATCCGTACGCCGATCCGCGGCCCGCCCCCGTCGCGCCGGAAGACCCCGTACGGCAGGTTCGTCACCCCGTACGGCGAACCGTCAACGCCGGTCACCCAGGTCATGCGTCGTAGCCCCCGTTCACCAGCCCCAGCCGGATCAGATCGGTAAGTGGTTCCAGGATGCTGCACGAGCCGAAGCCGACCCAGAGTGGGCGGGGTTCGTGCAGCCGTGCGGTGGCGCGTTCCAGCAGGGGGCGCGGGTCGAGTGCGGTCAGTAGCTCGGCGACCCGGCTGACGCCCACGCCGTCGGCGGCGGCGAGCGTCGCGGCCAGCACGTTGGCGTACCCGTGGTGGGTGAACCCGGTCTCCGGGTCGAGGTGCCGGACGGCCTGGTGCAGCCCGGCGGTGAGCTTGAACGGCAGGTCCCGGTCCCGGCAGGCGCAGATCACCGTGGCCAGCTCGGTCGGGGTGGGGAACAGCTCGGCGGCCAGCCCGCCGGTGCGGAACTTGGCCGCGATCGGCACGCCGTCCGCGCGGGCGGCGGTGAGCGCGTCCAGCGCGCCCATCAGCCCGAAGGTCAACGGAAGCTCGGCGTACACGGCCTCCACGCCCGGCATGGCGTCGATCAGCCGCAGCAGCTCGGCGACGCCGGGCAGCGGGTCCTCACCGCGCTTGGCGACCGCCACCTCGACCTGACGCGCTGTCACACCGTCCGGTGCCAGGCACGAGAGCGCGAGGGGCAGGTTCCCGATGCCGGTGTCACCGATCAGCCCGATCACCAGGCCCTCGCCCGGGTCGACCAGAGCACTCAGCTGGCCCGCCGTGACCGTCGAGGCGGGGATCAGCAGGGGGCCGACCAGGTCCGCGTACCAGGCGGCGCGGTGCTGCCGGTGGGCCGCCAGGGCGTCGGGCAGCGCGGCGCTGCCCGGAGGGAAGACGGCAGCGTCGTCCACCAGGCCATCGAGGAGTACTGGCACCTGCGTTGACACGGAACAAGAATGTACGGGACGCTACGAGGAACGGACAACAACGTCCGATTATCGGACACATCTGGCCGGTGGACGGGACAAATCGGGAGGCGAAATGCCGTATTACCGCAGCGTCGGCGAGGTGCCGCGCAAACGCCACACCCAGTTCCGTCAGCCCGACGGCAGTCTCTACGCCGAGGAGCTGATGGGCCAGGAGGGCTTCTCCTCCGACTCGTCCCTGCTCTACCACCGGCACGCGCCCACCGCGATCCTGGCCGCCGAGGAGTTCGCCCCGCCCGCGTTCACCCGGGCACCGAACCTGCCGCTCAAGCCCCGCCACCTGCGCACCCACAAGCTGGACACCGGCGGCGCGGACCCGATCCTCGGCCGGCAGTACCTGCTCGCCAACGACGACGTCCGAATCGGGTACGTGCTCGCCGACCGGCCGTCGCCGCTGTTCCGCGACGCCACCGGCGACCACTGCCTCTACGTCGAGTCGGGCACGCTGCGGGTCGAGTCCCCGTTCGGGGCGCTGGACGCGGTCGCCGGCGACTACGTCGTCATCCCCACCTCGACCATCCACCGGCTGGTGCCCACCGGCGACGAGCCGGTCCGGCTGCTCGCCGTCGAGGCCTCCGGGCACATCGGCCCGCCCAAGCGCTACCTCTCCGTCCGCGGCCAGTTCCTGGAGCACTCGCCCTACTGCGAGCGCGACGTCCGCGGCCCCGACGCCCCGCTGCTCGTCGACGGCGAGGAGGTCGAGGTGCTGGTCCGGCACCGGCGCGGCTGGACCCGCTACGTCTACGCCAACCACCCGTTCGACGTGGTCGGCTGGGACGGGCACCTCTACCCGTGGGCCTTCTCCATCCACGACTTCGAGCCGATCACCGGCCGCATCCACCAGCCCCCGCCGGTGCACCAGACCTTCCAGGGCCCCAACTTCGTCATCTGCTCGTTCGTGCCCCGCAAGGTCGACTACCACCCGGACTCGATCCCGGTGCCGTACAACCACCACAACGTCGACTCCGACGAGATGCTCTTCTACACCGGGGGCAACTACGAGGCCCGCCGCGGCTCCGGCATCGAGCAGGGCTCGATCTCGCTGCACCCGTCCGGGTTCACCCACGGACCGCAGCCGGGTGCCGCCGAGCGTTCCATCGGCGCCGACTACTTCGACGAGCTGGCCGTCATGGTCGACACCTTCCGCCCGCTGGACCTCTGCGACGCCGCCAACACCTGCGAAGACGAGGCCTACGCCTGGACCTGGGCCCGCCAGCGCTAGCCCGCCCCCCGGTGGGTCGATCATGGAGTTGTGGTGGGTGACAAAGAACCCGCGACATTACAAAACAGGCACCACAACTCCATGATCGACACGAGCCCAGCCCGCCCGCCCGCGATCTTGCAGTTTTGCCTTGACTTGGGACTTTTCGCGCGTATGGGCAGCCGAAGAGCAAGATCGACGGGGTACGGAGTACGGGACGCAGGGCGCGGGCAGGGCGCTCTTGCGGGGACGAGCTGCCGTGCCGTCGGTCAGGGGCGGATTGCGGTTCTGGTGAAGATGGCGAACTCGGCCACCGCTGTGGCGACGATGGCCAGCACCAGGGGCCACGGGGAGCCGACCACCGCGTAGACCAGCAGCAGCAGCGGGGCGGCGGCCACGGCGTAGATCGCCAGCGCCACCGCGCGGTCCGCGTGCAGCAGGGCGGGCAGGACTGTCCGGGTCAGTCCCGGCAGCCGGGCCGCGAGCTGCCAGACGACGATCCCGCCGGTGAGCGCGGCGAGGACCGCCAGGACGCGGGAGAACCCGTCGTTCGCCGACGCCGCGAACGCGACGAACACCGCCGCCACCAGCGACCAGCCCGCACCGTAGAGCACCAGGCGGTGCACCCCGTACGCGAGGGTCCGTGGCGAGTCGATCCGGCTCGGGCTGATCGTCACCGCCTCGGAGACGTGCGCCAACGCCTCCGACCAACGGCGCTGCTCCAGCCGCAGGACACCCACGTCGTGCGCGGCATCGGCGAGACGTGGGTCGAGCCGCAGCGCCTCCCGGTAGGCCCGCTCGGCCAGGTCGAACAGGTCCAGGCGGGCGGCGACCAGACTGAGCACGAGATGCGCCTGCGACTCCCCCGGAGCCAGTTCGACGCCACGCCAGGCCGCGTTCAACGCCGGTTGGCCGTTACGGGCGTCCGCCAGGATCGCCGCCGCGCTCCGCTGGGCGTACGCGTCGGCCGGGCCAAGGGCGAGGATCCGGTCGGCGGTGGCCGCCGACTCGGAATACCGCTCCAGGTCGGCCAGCGCCATGGCCCTGGCGACCAGCGGCGCAAGGGACTCCGGTGCGGCAGCCACGGCCCGGTCCGCGGCGGTGAGCGCCTCGGCCGGGCGGCCGGCGGCCAGGTGCACCCGGGCCAGCATGGTGAGAGCGCCCACGTCGTCCGGCTGGAGGGCCAACCCGTAGGTCAGCTCCCCGGCCGCCTCGTCGTGGCGGCCGAGTTCGGCGAGAAGTTGGGCCCGCTGGACGTAACCGTCGGCGGCGGACTGGTCGGGGGCCGGGTCGCTGGACATCGCGGCGAGCTTAGGCGGCCGGCGCGTCGTACACCAGGGCCACCGCCACGCCGGCCAGCCCCTCCTCGCGGCCGGTGAAGCCGAGCCCGTCGGTGGTCGCGGCGGAGAGGGTGACCGGAGCACCGACGGCGGCGGACAGCACCTCCTGCGCCTCCGCACGACGCTTGCCGATCTTGGGGCGGTTGCCGACGACCTGCACCGACACGTTGCCGATCTCCAGGCCGTTGGCGCGGAGCCGGCGGGCCGTCTCGGTCAGCAGCGCCACCCCGGACGCGCCGGCCCACTCCGGCTGGCCCACCCCGAACGCCGAGCCGAGATCACCGAGCCCGGCGGCGGAGAGCAGCGCGTTGCAGGCGGCGTGCGCGACCACGTCGGCGTCCGAGTGCCCGGCGAGGCCGTCCTGGTCGGGCCAGAGCAGACCCGCGACCCAGCAGGGCCGGCCCGGCTCGAACGCGTGCACGTCGGTGCCGATGGCCACCCGGGGAACGATCATGATCAGAGAGTACGCGTCAACCGGAGGCGGCAAGCAGGTGCTCGGCCAGCGCCAGGTCGAACGGCCGGGTGATTTTCAGCGCGTACTCCGAACCGGGCACGCAGGTCACCGCGACGCCCTGCTTCTCGACCAGCCCGGCGTCGTCGGTGAGGGGGTCACCGGCCGCGGCGTGCGCGGCACTGAGCACCGACCGGCGGAAACCCTGCGGGGTCTGCACCGCGCGCAGGGCGGAACGGTCGACGGTGCCGAGCACCACCTCGTCGGCACCGACCTCCTTGATCGTGTCGACGACCGGCAGCACCGGGATCACCGCGGCCCGTCCGTCGCGAACCGCCGCCGCGACAGACTCGACGAGCTCGGGTGGGGTGAGCGCGCGGGCGGCGTCATGCACCAGGACGATCGTCGGGCCGGCGGGCACAGCGGCCAGCGCGGCGGCCACCGACGCCTGCCGTTCCGCACCGCCCGCCACGACGATCACGGGCGCGACCGGGGCCAGCAACTCACGGACGGCCCGCACCTCGGCGACCGGTGCGGCCACCACTATCGTGTGCACCGACGGTGCGGCGGCCAGTCGACGCACGGCGTGCACCAACAGCGGCTCGCCGGCGAGCAGGCGCAGCGCCTTGGGTCGGCCGGGGCCGAGGCGTACACCGGCACCCGCCGCAGGCACGAGGACCGCGACGTCACCGCGCGGGTTGAGCTGCGCGGTCACGTCGCGGTCCTCGGTGGTTTCTTCGCTGGGTAGTGGGAAGACGATGCTGTGCGGACTAGGCCTCGGTCAGGACCTTGTCGAGCAGCGTCTCCGCCTCATCCTTGGTGCTCTTCTCGGCCAGCGCGACCTCGCCGACGAGAATGTCGCGGGCCTTGGCAAGCATCCGCTTCTCGCCCGCGGAGAGGCCCCGCTCCCGCTCCCGGCGCCACAGGTCACGCACGACCTCGGCGACCTTCAGCGGGTTGCCGGAGGCCAGCTTTTCCAAGTTGGCCTTGTAACGCCGCGACCAGTTGGTCGGCTCCTCGGTGTGCGGAGCCCGCAGAACGTCGAAGACCTTGCCGAGGCCCTCTTCGCCGACAACCTCACGCACGCCCACGATCTCGGCGTTCTCGGCCGGCACCCGGACCGTCAGGTCACCCTGCGCGACCCTCAGGACGAGGTATTGCTTAGGCTCGCCCTTGATGACCCGAGTCTCGATTGCCTCGATGAGTGCGGCCCCGTGGTGGGGGTAAACAACGGTCTCGCCGACACTGAAAACCATAGGTTCGAAACCCCTTTCGCTGTGTCTAGGGTAACACGCTCAGGCACCGATGTCTCACCGATGTCCTGACCGTTGGCGCAGCTCAGGGGCCCTGTGAGAGGTCTTGCTTCAGCTTGACAGGCGGTCAAACCGATGGTTCAAACACGCTCCGTAACGTGCGGATGACTGCCCGGCACGAGTGAACAGAACGTCGAGATCAAGGGCTATGCGCTCCTCCCATGGTATCCCGGCCAGCGGGAATGCGCCCAGGTGTAGCGGGAGGCGCCCCTGGTGCGCGACCCTGGAGACCGAGCCGCACTCCGCTCTCGAGACCATTGCAGGAGGTCCGATGGGCAAGCCGGATGCCGAGGGCCACGGGCCGACCGAGGGCCTGCCCGGCCTGCCGCCCGAGTGGGGTCGCGTCGTGGTCCCCGACGACGCCTCGGCGCTCGCCGGCGAGGCCGCCCAGGTGCGTCGAGAGCTGCGCCGCGCCGCCGGCGACCGCTCCGGCCGCCTCGCCCTGCCACTGCTGGTGCTGGTGGTCGCGGTGCTCACCACCATGGCCGGTCTCCTCGCCGTCGCCTGGCCGCGCGCCGGCCGAGGCACCGACCGCCCGACCCCGGCCCCGTACGCGCCTCCCGCGACCGTCGCCGGCCGCGCACTACCCGCGCTGGACCTGGTCGACGCCGCCCAGGAGCCCGTGCCGCTACGCGGCCTGCTGCCCGCCATGATCATCCTGGTGGACGGCTGCCCCTGTCCCGGGCGGATCGGCGAGGCCGCGGCGGCAGCGCCGGCCGGAATCGTGGTGATCACCGTGGCCGGCGGGCGGACGGTAGCGCCCCCGCCACCCGGAGACAGGGGCATCCGGGCACTGGCCGACCCCGCCGGCGGGCTGCGGTCGTTCCTGGGCCAACCGGTCCGCCCCGGCACCCTGACCGCACTGCTTGTCGACCGCGACGGTGTGGTGACCCGGGTGCTGCCCGACCTGGGGCCCGTCGACTCCTACCGCAGTGACCTGGGCGCCCTCGCCGGCTGACACCACACGAGTCGGATGACGCTAGCGAGGCAGGCCGACGAGCTGCGCCTCGACGTCGATCTCGCGCACCCCGACCGTCGCAAGCAACACCCGGAAGGGCCTGCCGTGCGAGAGCACCTCGGTGGTGGTGATCGTGCCGTCGCAGTCGATCTCGGACGGCCCGGCCAGCTCGCCGTCGAAGGCCGTCACCGACAGGGTGCCCGGCCTGGTGCACCGGTATTGCAGCAGGTAGCGGGAGTCACCGCCGCCCGCCTGCCGGACGACGCGCTGCCCCGGCACGAGCACCGTCCGCTCGCGCCAGATCGTCTCGCGGAACGAGGGCAGCTCACCCTGGAAGAAGAGCCAGCCCGGATCACCCTCGATGTCGATGATCTTGCCGTTGGCCGGGTCGATCACCGCCCGCGGGGCATCCACCGCCCGGACGACCGCCCCCGTCTCTCCGTCGACCCGCGCGGTCAGCTCACCACCCCGGACCAGGGCGCGATCCAACGGTGTGCTGACGCTGGGCCCCACGGCGGGTGTGGCCGTCGCACCAGCCGGCCCGGCCACCGGGGAGGGCGCGGCGGAGCGCCACCACCAGCCACCGGCGACCAGGACGGCCACCGTCGCGCCGAACAGCACCGCCGAGCGCAGCCGCTCATCCACCGTCGCATCCACCCGTCCAGCGTACCGCCGCAGGTGGCAGAGATTCACTCCTGTCGATCGAGCAGGGCAGCGTACAGGGTGAGGCCGGGGCCGAAGGCCAGCATGACGACCCGCCGAGCCGCCGGCGTCGAACGGCCCAACCGGTCCAGGATCAGCAACACTGTCGGCGACGAACAGTTGCCGTGCTCGTCGAGCGTCGCCCGGGACGCCGCCAACCCCTCCGGAGGAAGGGCCAACTCCCGCGCCACCACGTTGAGGATTCGCGGACCACCCGGGTGCACCGCCCAACCGTCCACGTCGGAGCCCGTGACGCCGTGCCGGGCCAACAACTCGTCGACCAAGCCACGGACGTGCCTCGAGAGCACCTGCGGCACCTTCGGCGACAACCCCATCCGGAAGCCGGCATCGGTGACGTCCCAGGTCATGTGGTCGGCGGACGAGGTGTCGGTGACCGAGGTGACCTCGCGTAACGCGTACCCCCGGCCACCTGGCACTACCACGGCGGCGACCGCGGCGTCCGAGAAGAGCGCGTGGGAGACGATCTGCTGGGTGTCCACCCGGGCACTTGACGGCTGGATGTGCAGGCTGGTCAGCTCCGCGCAGAGCAGCAGCGCCGGCCGCCCCCGCGCGGTGACGAAGTCGCTCGCCGCGCCCAGCCCCGGCAGCGCGGCGTAACAGCCCATGTGGCCGATGAACATCCGCTGGGTGTCCGCGGCCATGCCGAGATCCCGGGCGAGCAGGATGTCCAGCCCGGGCGTGGCATAGCCGGTGCAGGAGCAGACGATGAACAGCCCGATGTCACAGGCGTCCAGCCCGGCGGCCGTCAGCGCGCGACCCACCGCCTCCTTGCCCAACGGCAGCGCCTCCACCTGGTAGCGGCGCATCCGGCGCTCGGTCGGCCAGTCCGAGACGTCCTCGATCAGCGGGTTGACCGCGGCCTGACGCCGGGTCACCCCGGAGTTCGCGAAGATCCGCTGGGCCAACGACCGGGTGGTGCCGGTGAAGTGCCGGGAGAAGAAGCCCTCCCACAACTCGTCCTGCGAAGCGGACGGCGGCTGCGCAGTCCCGAGCCCCGCGATCACTGGTACGGACACGATCCCCACCTCTCGTCAGATGCTGTCCTCCCCCTGGCCGTCCCACCAGCCACCTCGGCTGGCCGTTCTTTCCTGTGAGCCTCGTCCGGCCGGCTCACCAACGCGGTGCCGATCCGTCACGATCCGGGTCGCCGCCCAGCGCGGCGATGCCGAGCCAGTCGGCGCAGACGTCCGACGTGGCCGGGTGCAGAGAGCCGCAGCGGGCATCCCGGTAGAGCCGCTCCAACGGGTGACCACGGCGGGTCGCCGAGGTGCCGGCCGCCTCCAGCACCGACGCCGCCACCTCCGCGGCGGTGGTGCCGGCGAGCAGCTTCGCCCGCCACACCCAGCGGTTGGTCTCCTCGTCGCCGGGTGCCTCGTCCACCCGACGGGCCGCCTCGGCGACCACCAGCTGTGCGGCAGCGGTCGTGGCGTCCGCTCGCCCCAGCCGGGCCCGCACCGCCGGCAGACCGGCCAGGTTGCGGGCGTTGAGATGCTCGACCGCCGCGTCGATCGCCGCCCGGGCGACCCCGACGTAGACGGCCGCGTAACTGGCCACCAGCCAGTGCGGCATCAACTGGGCCACCACCAACGCCAGACCCTCGACCCCGCCGAGCAGGCGGTCCGTGGGCACCGTGACGTCCAGGTGCAGGTCGTGCGAGGAGGTGGCCCGCATGCCGAGCGCGTCCCAGGTCGGCTCCACGGTCAGGCCGTCACCGGCCGGCACCAGGAACTGCGAGACCACCGACTGGTCGGCCGCGCTGCGCGCCGCCACCAGGTAGCCGTCGGCGTGCCCGGCACCGGAACAGAAGGTCTTGCTGCCCTTGAGGTGCCAGCCCTCGTCGGTCGTCTCGTAGACGGTGCTCAGTTGGGACAGCCGGGCGCCGGCGCCACGCTCGCTCATCGCGACCGCGTACCAGGAGCCACCCGCGGCGGCGGTGAGCAGCCGGTCCCGGGCGGCCAGCGCCTCGTCCGGCACGCCCAACGCCTCGGCCAACTCCTCGGTGACCGCACCCAGCGCGCCGGTCACCGAGGCGTGCATGTTGAACACCAGTGCGGTCGCCCCGTTGCCCCGGGCAAGCTCAGTGGCCACTGCGGCGTACTCCGCGAAGGTCGCTCCCATGCCTCCCAGCGCGCAGGGCACCAGCAACCCGAACAGGCCGGCCTCCCGCAGATCACGGAAGTCGTCCACCGGAAAGGAACCGTCCCGGTCGTGCTGGGCCGCCCGCGCGGCGAACCGGGGTGCCAACCGGCGGGCCGCCTCAAGCGCGTGCACCGTCATCTCGCCTCCTCCTCTCCAGTGCCGTACCCCGCCACGGCCCGACTATCCGTTTCGGACCCCCCAGCCCTGGTAGAGCACTGCGGTGGACCGGGTGGGCACGACGCGCGGAGCGGGACCGGCCGGCGTCGCACCTCGCCGGCCCGCGCCGGCGCGGCGCAGCAGCCAGGCGACCAGGCCGCCGGCCTGCGGGCGGATGCCGCGCACCCGCAGGTCGACGCCGTGTCGAGCACACTCGGCGACCAACGCCCGGGCATCCACGAACAACCGTGGATCGTGGATGCCGCGCGGCACCGTCGGCAGCCGCTCGGCGATCCGTACCGCGACGAGACGGGCCAGCGCCGTGTCGTTCAGGGTGTCCAGCACGAGCAGGCCGCCCGGGCGCAGCAGCCGGCACGCCTCGGCAACCACGCGCGGCCAGGCCGGCACGTGCTCCAGCAGCTCGCCAGCGGACACCACGTCGGCACAGCCGTCCGGGAGCGGCACCGCCGTCGCGTCACCCTGGACGACGCGCACCCCGTGCTCGGCCGCCTGGACCAGCGCCGAGCGGGTCAGATCCACACCGACATGGCGGTAGCCCTTGCCGCTCAGGTGCGGCGCGAGCAGGCCGGCACCGCAGCCCAGGTCCACGAGCAACGCGTCCGGGCGGGTCGCCGGTGGCACCAGTGCCGCGCGGGCCGCGGCGAGCCAGTGCAGCATCGCGAACGCGCCATCCGGCCGCCACCACTCACCGGCCAGGTCGTCGTACTGGCGCGGGTCGTTACGCGGCAACACCCTCGGGCCGGCGGGCGCCGCGGCCGCAGCCACGTCTCGCATGGCACCGAGCGTGGCACGACTGCTCGGTAACGACCAGACTTCCCTTATGTCGTCGAGGGTGTTAGGGCTGGTCAGAGCAAGCCATCCAGAACCGGCCGCAGCGGTGACCACTGTCGCCGGTCTGCTGGCGTGGGGAGTGGGCCACCGGGCGTCCGGAGTCGTCTCGGTGGTGCTCGCCGTGCTGGCCAGTCAGCTCGCCGTCGGCTGGACCAACGACGCACTGGACGCCGAGCGGGACGCCACTGTGGGGCGTACCGACAAACCTGTCGCCGCCGGCGCGGTCGGCCGGCGCGTCACGGCCTGGGCCGCGGCGGCGGCCGCGGTCGCCTGCCCGCTGCTGGCGCTGACCACGAACCCGGCGGCGGCGTTCTGGCTGACCGTCGCCCTGGTCTCCGCGCTGCTCTACGACTGGCCGCTCAAGGCCACCGCCTTCTCGGCGCTGCCGTACGCCGTCTCGTTCGGCGCCCTGCCCGCCTTCGTGGTGCTGGCGCTGCCCGGCCAGCCGGCCCCACCGGTCTGGCTGGTGACGGCGGCGGCCTGCCTGGGAGCCGGGGCCCACTTCGCCAACGTGCTGCCCGACCTGGCCGACGACGCCCGGACCGGCGTGCGCGGCCTGCCCCACCGGCTGGGGGCCGCCGGCAGCCGGGCGGCGGCGGGCGGCCTGCTGCTCGCGGCGACCGCGACCCTGGTCCTCGGACCACCCGGGCCGCCGTCGGCCATCGGGCTGGCGGCGGTCGGCACGGCCGCCGTGGTGCCGGCACTGAGCTGGTACGCCGGACGCTCGGCGGTCCGGGCGGGCCGGCGGCCGGTGGCGGCCTTCCGGGCGGTGATGCTGGTGGCAGTGATCGACGTGGTCCTGCTGGTGGCGAGTGGTCGGGTGGTGTGAACGGCACCCGGCCAGGTGGCATTGCCGGGTCCGCGTGCGGGCCTCGATCAGCCCCAACTACCCTGGAGCGCGGTCTGCGCGGGTATGGCCACCGTGCCCGGCATGCGGTCCGGGTGGGGATTGTGACGAGGAGGACCGACGTGACGCGCTCGATCAGGGGATCCCGGCGGGCGGCCCTGTTGCTGTCCGGGATCGCGGCAACCGGCCTGCTGGCGTCCGGATGCGGCACCGGTCAGATCGCCGAGACCGCGTTGAAGGAGCCGTCGGTCCAGGGCGTCAACCTCACAACCAACAACGGTTCCTTCTCCGTGCGGGGCCTGCTGGTGAACTACCCGGGCGTCGAGGGTTACGAGGCCGGCCAGGACGCCCCGCTCAACGCCGTGATCTACAACGACTCCAAGGAGACGGTCACCGTCACCGTCACCAGCGAGAGCGCTCGCGAGGTACGGATCGGCAGCGGCTCGGCGAGCGCGTCGGCCAGCGCGTCGCCCTCCGGCAGCGCATTGTCGTCCGGCAGCGCGTCGCCCTCCGGCTCGCAGAGCCCGTCGGTCTCCGGATCCCGCCCGGCCAGCCCGTCGGCGACCCCGTCCGAGACCGGGTCGTCCTCGGCCACGCCGTCCGCTCCGGAGTCGGCGCGGGCCTCAGGCTCGGCCAGCCCGGCGGCTCCCGGCGAGCTGGCCCGCATCGAGCTGGCTCCGCTGAGCTACCTCCAGCTCAACTCCGAAGCCACCTCGCAGCTCCGGCTGATCGGCCTGACCGAGGCGCTGCGCTCCGGTCAGAACGTCTCGGTGACCTTCGACTTCGGCAACGGCAACAAGCTGACCGGCCAGGCGCCGATCGCGGTGCCGCTCACCCCGGCCGCAACCCCCTCGCCGATCATCGAGCGTGAGGGCGGCTACGAGGGCGACGAGGGCGGCACGTCCCACGAGTGACACGACCTCCGCATCGACAGACGCCCCGGCGTGGTGACCACCACGCCGGGGTGTTTTCGTCGTACGCGAGGGCTAGCGTCCTGATGTGACCACCTCCCGATCGACCCCTCCGCGTGGCGGCACGACAAATGCCGCCCGTGGTCGGTCCACCGCCCGCGAGCCTCGTCCGGCCTACCAGTGCGACGCCTGTGGGCACCAGCCGCCCAAGTGGGTGGGGCGCTGCCCGGAGTGCGGCGAGTGGGGCGCTGTGGTCGAGAGCACGGTGACCGGCCCGACCGTCTCCGGTCGGGTGGTCAGCTCCCGGGTGCCGTCCGAGCCGGCCCGGCCGATCGCCACCATCAGCGCCGCCCCGGCCCGCGCCGTGCCCACCGGGGTGAGCGAGCTCGACCGGGTGCTCGGCGGCGGCCTGGTGCCCGGTGCCGTGGTGCTGCTCGCCGGCGAGCCCGGCGTGGGCAAGTCGACACTGCTGCTGGATGTGGCCCAGCAGTGGGCGGTCAATGCCGGCAGCCCCTCGCTGGTGGTCAGTGGCGAAGAGTCGGTCAGTCAGGTGCGGTTGCGCGCCGAGCGGATGGGCACCCTGCACGACAGGCTCTACCTCGCGGCAGAGAGCGACCTGGCGTCGGTGCTCGGCCACCTCGACGCGGTCAAGCCCGGCCTGCTGGTGCTCGACTCGGTGCAGACCATCTCCACCACCGGCACCGAGGGGGTGCCCGGCGGGGTGACCCAGGTGCGCGCGGTCACCGCCGCGCTGGTCTCGGTCGCCAAGGAGCGCGGCATCGCCACCGTGCTGGTCGGGCACGTCACCAAGGACGGCCAGGTGGCCGGTCCACGGGTGCTGGAGCACCTGGTCGACGTGGTGTTGCACTTCGAGGGTGACAAGCACTCCTCGCTGCGCCTGGTGCGCGGTGTGAAGAACCGGTTCGGCGCGGCCGACGAGGTCGGCTGTTTCGAGATGCACGAGGGCGGCATCAGCAGCCTGGCCGACCCGTCCGGGCTTTTCCTGACCCGCTACGCGGAGCCCGTCCCGGGCACCTGCGTGACGGTGGCCATGGAGGGGCGGCGGGCCCTGGTCACCGAGGTGCAGGCGCTGATCGGCGCGACGGTGGCCGGTTCTCCCCGGCGCACCGTCTCCGGCCTCGACTCAGCGCGCCTGGCGATGGTGCTCGCGGTGCTGCAACGCCGCACCGAGCGGCTGACCCTGCACGACCGGGAGGTCTTCGCCGCCACTGTCGGTGGCATCCGGGTGGTGGAGCCGGCCGCCGACCTGGCGGTGGCGTTGGCGGTCGCCTCCGGCGGGCTCAACCTGGCCATCGCGCCGCACCTGGTGGCGATCGGCGAGGTGGGTCTGACGGGTGAGGTGCGTCGGGTCGGTGCGGTGCCTCGCCGGCTGGCGGAGGCGGCCCGGCTCGGGTTCAAGGTGGCCCTGGTGCCGCCCGGCTGCGGCCCGACCAGCACCGGCGCCGGCCCCGAGCAGATGCGCGTGACCGAGGTCACGGATGTCCGTTCTGCACTGCACCATGCGGCTCGCGCGTCCGCTGAGTGACCCACCGTGCCGACGGAGACGGCGAAACCGGACAGCACGTCGCAACCAGGAAACGGGTTGGAAGGGCCGCATCGTGACACATCACAGTAACCACGACAGCACCCACCGCACGGCAGTCCGTAGACTGTCCCCGTGCCGATCGACCGCGATACCACCAAGCCAGCCGGCGCGCCGCCCCAGGCCCGCACCGGCGCCGTGGGCTCGCCCGCCCGCACGATCAGCGTGAGCGTGACCGCGGGAGCCACCGGGAGCGCCGGGGACCCACTGCGCGCCAACCTCGCCCTGATGGCCCCGGGCACCGCCCTGCGCGACGGTTTGGAGCGGATCCTGCGCGGCCGCACCGGCGCGCTGATCGTGCTCGGCTACGACAAGGTCGTCGAGGGCCTGTGCACCGGCGGCTTTCCGCTGGACGTGGAGTTCTCCGCGACGCGGGTCCGGGAGCTGTGCAAGATGGACGGCGCCGTCGTGCTCTCCAGCGACGGCACCAGGATCGTCCGGGCGGCCGTGCACCTGATGCCCGACCCGTCCATCCCTACCGAAGAGTCCGGCACCCGGCACCGCACCGCCGAGCGGGTGGCCCGGCAGACCGGCTATCCGGTCATCTCGGTCAGCCAGTCGATGCGGATCATCAGCCTATACGTCAACGGCCAGCGGCACGTGCTCGACGACTCGGCGGCGATCCTCTCCCGGGCCAACCAGGCGCTCGCCACCCTTGAGCGATACAAGCTCCGGCTGGACGAGGTCTCCGGCACGCTCTCCGCACTGGAGATCGAGGATCTCGTCACCGTCCGGGACGCGGTGGCCGTGGTGCAGCGCCTGGAGATGGTTCGCCGGATCGCCGACGAGATCGCCGGCTACGTGGTGGAGCTGGGCACCGACGGTCGCCTGTTGGCTCTGCAACTCGACGAGCTGATGGCCGGCGTGGACGCCGACCGGACACTCGTGATCCGGGACTATCTGCCAGTCGGTCGCAAGTCGCGCACCCTGGACGAGGCACTTGTCGAGCTGGACCTGCTCGGCGCCACCGAGCTGATCGACCTGGTGTCGGTGGCCAAGGCGATCGGCTACCCGGCCGCGTCCGACGCACTGGACGCCGCGGTCAGCCCTCGCGGCTTCCGGCTGCTGGCCAAGGTGCCGCGGCTGCCGGTGGCGGTGGTCGACCGCCTCGTGTTGCACTTCGGCAGCCTCCAACGGCTGCTCGGCGCGACGGTCGAGGATCTACAGGCCGTCGAAGGGGTCGGTGACGCCCGGGCCCGTGGCGTCCGTGAAGGGCTGTCCCGGCTCGCCGAGGCATCGATCCTGGAACGGTACGTCTGATCCGGCTCAGCCGGTGACGGTGAGCTTCACCGGCGCGCTGAGCTTCGTGCCGACCCGGGCGAACACCTCGTACGCGCCGGTCGGCGGGAACGGCCCGCCGGCCAGCCCACTGCCGTCGCACCGGCTGGTGTCCCGCCCGTTCCACACCACGCTGTAGGAGCGCTCGAAGTTCGGGGTGAAGGACTGCACGTCCGAGCCCTGGACCTTGCCGCAGGTGTCCGAGGACCAGATCTTCTCCGCACCGGACTTGATGAAGATCTCCTGCGCCTCGGCGCCGACGTTCCGGCTGCACGTCCGCTCCGACGTGTTTTTGATCTTGAGTTCCAGGTCGACGAGCGCCCCCCGCTGGACCGATACCGGACTCGCCGCCGAGACCACCCGGATCTCCGCGTCGGTGCAGGTGCCGTCGTCCTCCGCACCGGCCGCCGCACCCGGTGGCGGCGTGTTGCTGGTGATCGCGGGGCTCGGGGTCGTCGCACCGGCATCGGCGGAAGCGGACGGCGGCGGAGCCCCGGTCTGGGGCGTCAGCAACGGCCCGTCGGGACCTGTCGTCCCGGTGGGCGTGGCAGTGGACGCCGCCCCCGTCTTCGGGTCGTCGGAGCGACCCGAGTTGGTGCAGGAGTAGAGCAGGACAATCAGGAAGAGAAGCCCCGCTCCGAGTACGACGACGCGACGCCGCCAGTACACGGCGGGTGGCAGGGGGCCGACCGTCAGACGCATGATGCCCCCCACCGTAGCCGCGCTGCGCCCACCAGTGGAGCACGACGCGCCGGAGCCCTCCCGGGACACCCGCTCAACCCTCCACTCAGGACGGACGGGGCGGTCGTCCGACGCCCGATCAGAGGTAGACCTTGCGCTGATAGACGGCGTGCGCACCGGCCACCCGATCCAGAAAGAGCAACCCGGCGCAGTGGTCGATCTCGTGCTGCAACGCCCGCGCCTCGAAGCCGTCGGTCACCAACCGGACCGGCGTGCCGGTGCCCGGCAGGTCACCCTCCACCACCAGCCGGCTGGCTCGCTTCACGTCCCCGGTCAGGTCCGGCACCGACATGCAACCCTCCCGGCCCGGTTTCCACCGGGTCGCCTCGACCACGCGCGCATTGCACAACACGAAGGTCCCGTGCACCGTGACCGCCTTCGGATGCCCGGTCACGTCCACGGCGAAGACACGAGCGCCCACGCCCACCTGCGGTGCCGCCAGCCCGACACAGCCCGGCGACACCCGCATCGTCGCCACCAGGTCGGCCGCGAGCTGGACTGTCTCGTCCGCCGTGGGATCGACCTCTCCGGCGGCCTGACTCAGCACCGGGTGCGGGGCGGACAACACCGCCCGCACCGCACCCGGCAGGACCAGCACCTCCGGTGTCCAGCCGCCCAGACCGGCGTACGCCCCGACGTCCGGGACGCTCTCCGCGCCGGTCACAGCAGATCCGGGTCCGCCGGACGGAGCGTGACCTCCACGCCCAGCTCGGCAGCCGTCCGATGCAGCCGGTCGACAAGTGTCTCAGCCACGCCGGCCGGCAACTCGACCTCGGCCAGCACCACGTAGAGGGAACCCGCCAACCGGGTGCTCAGGTCTGTGACATTCCCGCCCGCGTCGACAAGCACCCGCGTCATCGCCGCCACGATGCCCATCCGGTCCGAACCGTGCACCGCCATCACGTACGGCTCACCCACCGCGGGCACCTCGCCGTCGGGAGTCACCGCGCGTACCGTCGCCAGCAGTTGACCCTCGGCGGCCAACGGCGCCAGCGCGGCCTCGACCTCGGCGACGGCCGGCCCGGTGCAGATCAGGGTCATCGCGAAATGCCCCCGCAGCCGTGTCATCGTGCTGTCGGTGAGATTCGCGCCCAGTCGGGCGAGCACCTCGGCGACGTCGGCCACGATGCCCGGCCGGTCCCGGCCGATGACGGTGATCGCGAGCTCGTTCATCCGCGCATTCTCGCCGATCCGCCCGGCACCACGGCGACACCCCGCCCGAGCCGCCCATCCAGCGGGACCGCGCCACGTGACATCATCGACGGCGCCATGACTCAACCCGATTTCGCCACAGTGGTCAGCCGATGGTTCCAGCAGCACGCCCGCGACCTTCCGTGGCGTGCGCCGGGCACCAGCCCGTGGGCCATCCTGGTCAGCGAGGTCATGCTCCAGCAGACACCCGTGGTCCGCGTGGTGCCGGCCTGGCAGGCATGGCTGGCCCGCTGGCCGGAGCCGGCGGCGCTGGCCGCGGACACCCCCGCCGAGGCGATCCGGATGTGGGGACGCCTCGGTTATCCCCGTCGGGCGCTCCGGCTGCGGGAATGCGCTGTCGCGATCGTCGACCGGCACGGCGGTCAGGTGCCGGACCGCCTGGAACAACTGCTGGCCCTGCCCGGGGTTGGCACGTACACGGCGCGGGCGGTGGCAGCCTTCGCGTACGGGCAGCGGCACCCGGTGGTCGACACCAACGTGCGTCGGGTGGTCTGCCGGGCCGTTGCCGGCGAGCCGGACGCCGGACCGGTCACCCGACCAGCCGACCTGGTCGCCACCGAGGAGCTACTCCCAGCGCAGCCGGCCGCGGCCGCGCTGGCCAGCGCCGCGTTCATGGAGCTGGGGGCGGTCATCTGCACCGCCCGGTCACCGCGCTGCACGGCCTGCCCGGTCGAGTCGATCTGCGCGTGGCGGGCCTCCGGCCAGGAGGCCCCGACCGGCCCAACCCGCCGACCCCAGCGGTACGCGGGCACCGACCGACAGGTACGCGGCCTGCTGCTCGGGGTGCTCCGGGAGACCGCCGGACCGGTGCCGCACGAACGGCTGGACCAGGTCTGGACCGATGACGTGCAGCGCGCCCGCGCCCTGGCCGGCCTGGTGCAGGACGGCCTTGTCGAACCGGCCGGCACCGATTACTTCCGCCTCGTCGGCGACGGCCCCTCTCTCCCCACCGCCGACCTGACCACCTGACCCACTCCAGACGGCCCAGGCCATGCCAGGCCCGCGCTCGCCAGACTCCCCCTTCGGGCGGCCAGCACGCGCGGTCCCCAGATACGCCCCCGTCCCACCGAGAGGTCCCGCCAACACCTGCCCACCTGCCCCACATGCCCCGCATGCCCACCTGCCGCGCCCGAGCATGTTCTCCCGCCCGGCAGGCGACGGAACCCAAAGATCGTGCCCGAGCCACAGCTGCGCTAAGGGTCAACTGAGTCGCGCGAAACTCCCGCCTCCTCACGTTCGTCACCCCAGGAACGCCCCACCCGCGCCGATCTTGCACTTTCGGTCGCCGCTATGCCCCGAATGTCCCCTCATGCCGAGACAGAAAGTGCACAGGTCGCGGAGAAGGAGCAGTTCGGTCTCGTCGATCATGGAGTTGTGGTGCCCGGTTTGATGCCGTTAGAGCGCTTTGTCACCCACCACAACTCCATGATCGACGAGGAATGCGGGTTGACGAGCAGCCCCGCCGCCCCGGATCAGCCCCGCCGCCCGATCACGCCGCAACATCAGGGAAAGTGCTGCCTCCGGATGCCTTGAGGCAGCACTTTCCCTGATGTTGCGCGGATCTTGTGCAGCCGGGCGCAGGGCGCGAGCATCGCGGCGCACGGGGTGAGGCGCGGGACGCGGGGCGGTGGGCGCAGGGCCCGGAACGCAGGACCCGGGACACAGAGGGCAGAGCGCAGAGGGCAGAGCGCAGGACGCATTGCGTTGGACGCGGGCAGAGCCGACTGGCGTGGGCCGACGCGGGGTGGCTCGATGAGCGGGTGTGACCTGTGGGTGTAGCGCGAAAAGGGCGGGGCCCCGATGGCTTACGCCATCGGGGCCCCGCCCCTTGCTGTGCTGGTTGTGTTACTCGTCCGCGCCTGCGGCGGCGGTGCCAGCGGCAGTGCCACCCAGGTCGGCCGGGACAGCGTCCGGAACTTCGACCGGCTTGTCCGCGCCGTGGAAGACGAGCTTGGACTTGTCGATGTCGTTCGGGTCGCCTTCGCAGTCCACCACGACGATCTGACCCGGGGTCAGCTCGTTGAACAGGATCCGCTCGGAGAGGTTGTCCTCGATGTCGCGTTGGATCGTGCGACGAAGCGGACGGGCACCGAGCACCGGGTCGAAGCCCTTCGCCGCCAGGTACTTCTTGGCGTTGTCGGTCAGTTCCAGACCCATGTCCTTGTTGCGCAGCTGGCCCTCGATCCGCTGGATCATGATGTCCACGATCGAGAGGATCTCGGTCTGGCGCAGCTGGTGGAAGACGATGGTGTCGTCGATCCGGTTGAGGAACTCAGGCCGGAAGTGCTGCTTGAGCTCGTCGTTGACCTTCTGCTTCATCCGGTCGTAGTTGGACTCGGAGTCCTCCGACTGCTGGAAGCCCAGCGAAACCGCCTTGGCGACGTCGCGGGTGCCCAGGTTGGTGGTCAGGATGATGACCGTGTTCTTGAAGTCCACGATCCGACCCTGACCGTCGGTGAGCCGACCGTCTTCGAGGATCTGGAGCAGCGTGTTGAACACGTCCGGGTGGGCCTTTTCGATCTCGTCGAAGAGGACCACCGAGAACGGCCGACGCCGCACCTTCTCGGTCAGCTGCCCGCCCTCGTCGTAACCGACGTAGCCGGGAGGGGCACCCACGAGCCGGGAGACCGTGTAGCGGTCGTGGAACTCGGACATGTCCAGCTGGATGAGGGCGTCCTCGCTGCCGAAGAGGAACTCGGCGAGCGCCTTGGACAGCTCGGTCTTACCCACACCGGAGGGGCCGGCGAAGATGAACGAGCCCGACGGGCGCTTCGGGTCCTTCAGGCCGGCCCGGGTACGCCGGATCGCCTTCGAGACCGCCTTGACCGCATCCTCCTGGCCGATGACGCGCTTGTGCAGCTCGTCCTCCATGCGCAGCAGGCGCGAGGTCTCCTCCTCGGTCAGCTTGTAGACCGGGATGCCGGTCCAGTTGCCGAGAACCTCGGCGATCTGCTCGTCGTCAACCTCGCTGACGACGTCCAGGTCACCGGCCTTCCACTCCTTCTCCCGCTGAGCCTTCTGACCGAGGAGCTGCTTCTCCTTGTCACGCAGCTGGGCGGCACGCTCGAAGTCCTGAGCGTCGATCGCGGACTCCTTGTCGCGACGCACCTGGGCGATGCGCTCGTCGAAGTCGCGCAGGTCTGGCGGCGCGGTCATCCGACGGATCCGCATCCGGGCACCGGCCTCGTCGATCAGGTCGATCGCCTTGTCCGGCAGGAAGCGGTCGGAGATGTACCGGTCGGCAAGCGTCGCCGCAGCCACGAGAGCGGCGTCGGTGATGCTCACCCGGTGGTGCGCCTCGTAACGGTCACGCAGGCCCTTGAGGATCTCGATGGTGTGCGCCAGCGACGGCTCACCCACCTGGATCGGCTGGAACCGACGCTCGAGAGCGGCATCCTTTTCCAGGTGCTTGCGGTATTCATCCAGGGTGGTGGCACCGATGGTCTGTAGCTCACCACGGGCCAGCATCGGCTTGAGGATGCTGGCGGCGTCGATCGCGCCCTCGGCGGCACCCGCACCCACCAGGGTGTGGATCTCGTCGATGAACAGGATGATGTCGCCGCGGGTGCGGATCTCCTTGAGCACCTTCTTGAGGCGCTCCTCGAAGTCACCGCGGTAGCGGGAACCGGCGACCAGCGCACCCAGGTCGAGCGTGTAGAGCTGCTTGTCCTTCAGAGTCTCGGGCACCTCGCCCTTGATGATCTTTTGGGAGAGCCCCTCCACCACGGCGGTCTTACCGACGCCGGGCTCACCGATCAGGACCGGGTTGTTCTTGGTACGGCGGGAGAGCACCTGCATGACCCGCTCGATTTCCTTCTCGCGCCCGATGACCGGGTCGAGCTTGCCCTCGCGGGCGGCCTGGGTCAGGTTGCGGCCGAACTGGTCCAGCACCAGGCTGGTCGACGGCGCGGCCTCACCCGGCGCGGCGCCCGCCGCGGCAGGCTCCTTGCCCTGGTAGCCGGAGAGCAGCTGGATCACCTGCTGGCGGACCCGGTTGAGGTCGGCGCCGAGCTTGACCAGCACCTGGGCGGCGACGCCCTCGCCCTCACGGATCAGCCCGAGCAGGATGTGCTCAGTGCCGATGTAGTTGTGGCCGAGCTGCAGCGCCTCGCGCAGCGACAGCTCCAGCACCTTCTTGGCCCGCGGCGTGAACGGGATGTGCCCGCTCGGCGCCTGCTGACCCTGGCCGATGATCTCCTCGACCTGCTGGCGGACGCCCTCCAGGGAGATGCCGAGGCTCTCCAGGGCCTTTGCCGCGACGCCTTCACCTTCGTGGATCAGGCCCAGCAGGATGTGTTCCGTACCGATGTAGTTGTGGTTGAGCATCCGGGCCTCTTCTTGGGCCAGGACGACAACCCGTCGCGCTCGGTCGGTGAACCGCTCGAACATGCCCTCGTGCTCCTCACGTGCCGTGCGCCTTGATGGTCAAGATCTTGGCGGGGCCGGTGCACGAACGTCCGGGACGGGCGTCCGTGCCTCCTTACTCTATCGTCGCTGACCGACTCAGCTGAGGTCGTGTGTCTCCGGTCTGGGTCGGTTGCACGTCGTTTTGGACAACCGTCCGCGCTCAGGAGGTGTTCCGGTAGTCCTGTCGCTACGCGCAGAGCGAAATCCGACTGGGGCGACCAACGCCCGATCCGGGCTTCGGAGGCGTTCCGGAAGCCCTCGGGAGGGCGGACCGCCGGTCGCGGCAACGCCGCGAACCGAGCCTGGGGAAGGTTGTCCACAGGCTGTGGATAGTTGCTCCACTGGTTGTGGACAACGCCGGCGGACACGGAATGCTTCCCGGCCCGCAGACACGGCGACGCCGGCCCGCAGACACGGCGACGCCGGCCCGGAGAACTCCTCCGGCCCGGCGTCGGTGTCGCCCGCGGTGGCGCTGGCCACCTACTGGTGCTGGATCAGCGCTTCGCGTGGTACTCGTCGACGATCTCCTGCGGGATACGACCCCGGTCCGAGATGTCCTTGCCGGCCTTCTTGGCCCACTCCCGGATCGCCTTGTTCTGTTCGCGATCGGCCGTCGCGCCGCCCCGACCGCGGGCAGCCCGTCCACCGATCACCACGCCGCCCCGGCCGACCTTGGTGCCGGCGCCCACGTACGAGGCAAAAGCGTCGCGCAATTTAGCCGCGTTGGCACTCGACAGGTCGATCTCGTACTGAACGCCGTCGAGGGCGAACTTGACGGTCTCGTCCGCGTCCCCGCCGTCCAGGTCATCGACCAGCTTGTGAATGATCTGCTTGGCCACGTCCCACATTCCTTTCGAGCAGGGCACTCCTGCTAACGAGAGCACAATAACCCCCGGAGTGCTTGCCGCGTCAATAGGATGCCGTTACGTCTCTGCGCGTGCCGGGCGCGACTACTCCGGGCGGACCAAGGGGAAGAGGATCGTTTCCCGAATTCCGAGGCCGGTCAGGGCCATCAACAGCCTGTCGATTCCCATTCCCATACCGCCAGCCGGCGGCATTCCGTACTCCATCGCCCGGAGAAAGTCCTCGTCGAGACGCATCGCCTCGTCGTCGCCACGGGCCGCCAGCTGCGCCTGGGCCACCAGCCGCTCCCGCTGCACGACCGGGTCGACCAGCTCGGAGTACCCGGTGCCCAACTCGAAGCCGAGCACGTAGAGGTCCCACTTCTCGGCCAGCCCCGGCTCGCTGCGGTGGGCCCGGGTGAGCGGGCTGGTCTCCTCCGGGTAGTCCCGCACGAAGGTGGGCGCCTCCAGGCTGGGGACGACCAGTTCCTCGAACAGTTCCTCGGCCAGCTTGCCGGGCCCCCACTTCGGGTCCACCGCCAATCCCACCTTGTCCGCGTACTCGACCAGGCGGGTTCGGTCGGTGCGGACCGTGACCTCCTCGCCGAGCGCTTCGGAAAGTACGCCGAACAGCGTGACCGACCGCCACTCGCCGCCCAGGTCGAACTCCCGCCCGTCGGCGTGGGTCACCACCATCGAGCCACTGACCGCGATCGCCGCCTGTTGCACGAGATTGCGGGTCAACTCGGCGATCGTGTCGTAGTCGCCGTACGCCTGGTACGTCTCCAGCATCGCGAACTCGGGCGAGTGCGAAGAGTCGACACCCTCATTACGGAAGTTGCGGTTGATCTCGAAGACTCGGTCGACACCGCCGACCACGGCGCGCTTGAGAAACAGTTCCGGAGCGATTCGCAGATACAGATCAGTACTCAACGCATTGCTGTGGGTCACGAACGGCCGGGCCGCCGCCCCGCCATGCAGCAGTTGCAACATCGGTGTTTCCACCTCGATGAAGCCCTGCCCGTGGAGTGAATCGCGCAGACTGCGTACGGTGGCGGCTCGGGTACGGACCATCTCCCGCGCCTGCGGCCGGACGATCAGGTCGACGTAACGCTGCCGGACGCGGGCCTCCTCGGAGAGCGGCTTGTGCGCCACCGGCAACGGTCGCAGCGCCTTGGCGGTCATCTCCCACTGCTGCGCCAGCACCGACAGCTCACCCCGGCGGCTGGTGATCACCTCACCGGTGACGCCGACGTGGTCGCCGAGGTCGACCAGGCGCTTCCAGGCCTCCAGCCGCTCCGGCCCGACCCGGTCCAGGGAGAGCATCGCCTGCAACTCGGTGCCGTCGCCGTCGCGCAGGGTCGCGAAGCACAGCTTGCCGGTGTTGCGTACGAAGATCACCCGGCCGGTGACCGCGACCTGGTCGCCGGTCGCGGTGTCGGTCGGCAGGTCGGCGTAGCGCGCCCGGACCTCCGCCAGGGTGGTCGTCCGGGCGAAACCGACAGGGTAGGGCTCGACGCCCTCGGCGAGCATCCGGTCCCGCTTCTCCCGGCGGACCTTCATCTGCTCGGGAAGGTCGTCGGCGGGGTCCACTGGCACGGCGTTCTGCTCGCTCACGGCACGCTTCCTCGTCAAGGGAGATACAGGGGGTCAGGCCCGAGCGTACTCAAGCGTTCCGGAGGCCGTTACCGGATAACCTGCCCGCCATGGTCGATCACACTCACGCCCTCTCGTTCGGGGCCGCAGCGAGCGATTATGATCGGTTTCGACCCCGCTATCCCGAGAAGGCGGTCGGTTGGGCCCTCGACGGGTTGAGCAACGCCCGGGTCGTCGATCTCGGCGCGGGCACCGGCATCCTGACCCGCGCCGTGCGGGCCCTGGGCCACCAGGTCGTACCCGTGGAGCCAGATCCGGGGATGCGGGCGCAACTCGCCCGCAGCACCCCGGGCACGACGGCCCTGGCGGGCAGCGCCGAGGCCGTGCCGCTGCCCGACGCGGCGGCGGACGCGGTGCTGGTCGGCACGGCGTACCACTGGTTCGACAGGGAGCCGGCGCACGCCGAGATCGCCCGGGTGCTGCGCCCCGGCGGCACCTTCGCCCCCATCTGGAACATCCGGGACGACAGCGTCGACTGGGTGGCGGAACTGGGCCGGATCGCCCACCTCGACGACAAGTCGGGCAACACCGTCACCGTGAAGTACGCGGACTTCGGCCCCTCGTTCGGCGCCATCGAGACGCGCGAGTTCGCACACCGCACGACCCGCACCCCGGACGAGCTACGCGGCATGATCCGCACCCGCTCCTACTGGCTCACCGCCTCCGAGACGGATCGGCGACGGGTCGAGGAGGAGCTGACCGAACTCCTGGCCACCCACCCCGACCTGGCCGGCCGGGAGACCGTCGAGCTGCCGTACCGGACGGTGGTGCTGCGCGCCCGACGGCACTGACGAGTCAGAGGTTGCGTTCGTAGACCATCCGGAGGCCGATCAGCGTGATCATCGGCTCGTGGTGGGTGATGGTGCGGCACTCGTTGATCACCAGGGAGGCCAGGCCGCCGGTGGCGATCACCGCCTTCACCTCACCCAACTCCTCGGTCATCCGCTCGACGATCCGGTCCACCTGCCCGGCGAACCCGAAGTAGAGGCCGGCCTGGAGGCACTCCACGGTGTTCTTGCCGATCACCGAACGGGGCTTGGTGGCCTCGACCTTGCGCAGTTGGGCGGCGCGGGCGGCCAACGCGTCGAAGGAGATCTCGATGCCCGGGGCGAACGCCCCGCCGAGGAACTCGCCCCGACCGCTGATCACGTCGAAGTTGGTGGTGGTGCCGAAGTCCACAACGATCGACGGCCCGCCGTAGAGGGAGTACGCGGCAAGCGTGTTCACCACCCGGTCGGCGCCCACCTCCTTCGGGTTGTCGATCGCCAACTGCACCCCGGTCCGCACACCCGGCTCGACGATCACGCTCGGCAGGTCCGCGTAGTAGCGGCCGAGCATGGTGCGCAGCGAGCGCAGCGCGGCCGGCACCGTCGAGCAGGCGGCCACGCCGGTGATCTCGACGTTGTCCCCGGCGAGCAGCCCCCGGAACATCAGACCCAACTCGTCCGCCGTCGAGCGGGCATCGGTCTTGATCCGCCAGGAGTGCACCAGCTTGTCGCCGTCGAAGGTCGCCAGCACGGTGTTGGTGTTTCCGATGTCGATGCAGAGCAGCACGCACGCAGCCTAGACAACCAGGGCCTGCGTCCAGGCCACTGGCCGCCCGCGGCGGGCCCGGCGCCACCGGGGCCCTACTCGGTGCGCAGGTCCAGCGCGATGTCCAGGATCGGCGACGAGTGGGTCAGCGCGCCCACCGAGAGGAAGTCGACGCCGGTGGCCGCATACCGCCCCGCCACCTCCAGGGTCAGTCCGCCGGTCGCCTCCAACTCGGCCCGGTCGCCCACGGCGGCCACCGCCTCGGCCAACACCTCCGGCGTCATGTTGTCGCAGAGCAGGAAGTCCGCGCCGGCCTCCACCGCCTCCACCGCCTCGTCGACAGTCGTCACCTCGACCTGCACCGGCACCTCCGGGAATGCCTCCCGGACCCGCCGGTACGCCGGTGTGATGCCTCCGGCCGCCAGCTTGTGGTTGTCCTTGATCATGGCCACGTCGTAGAGGCCCATCCGCTTGTTGGTGCCCCCGCCGGCGCGCACCGCGTACTTCTCCAGCGCCCGCAGGCCCGGCGTCGTCTTGCGGGTGTCCAGCACCATCGCCTTCGTGCCGGCCAACGCGTCCGCCCAGGCCCGGGTGTGGGTGGCCACCCCGGACATCCGACAGAGCAGGTTGAGCGCCGTCCGCTCGGCCGTCAGCAGCAGCCGGGTCGGGCCGGTCACCGTCGCCAGCACGTCGCCGCGGGCCACCCGCTCGCCGTCGCGGGCCGACACCGACACCTCGACGGTACGACCGAAGCCGGTCACCTCCCCCACCAGCTCGAACACGGCGGCGGCCACGGCCGTCCCGGCCAGCACACCATCCGCGCGGGCCACCAGGTCTGCGGTGTCGGTCTGCTCCGCCGGAATGGTGGCCACACTCGTGACGTCCAGGAAGTCCGGGCCCAGGTCCTCGACCAGCGCGGCCTCGATCACCTGACGCACCTGCACCGGATCCAGCCCGGCTGCCCGCAACGCCGCCTCTGTCGATCCCGTCAATGCCGTCTCCGTTCGCGACTGCGGGGCTCGCAAAACCGGCTCACTCCTCGCGCTCACTGTGAGTTCCCCTCCCACTCTTGGCCCACCCGGCCTCCTGCCCCGACCGACCCGACGAGGTGGCCCAGCCACCGCTCGTCGGCCGTCGGGAAGTCCTCCCGCCAGTGGCAACCCCGGGTCTCACCCCGCGCGTACGCGGCGGCGACAAGCGTCGACGCCACGGTGAGCAGGTTCGTCGCCTCCCAGTCGGCGGTCCGGGGCCGACCCCGGGCGACGCCCAACTCCCGCAGTGTCCCGGCCGCCTCGGCGAGCGTCGCCGCGGATCGGAGCACCCCGGCGCCCCGGGTCATCGCCCGTTGCAGGGTCGGCGTCGCCTCCGCGGGCAGCACCCAGCCCGCGCCTCCGCGCCAGGCGCCGGTGTCCGCCGGCTGCGCCTGCTCGGGCAGGCCGGCCGCGATGTCCTCGGCGATCCGCCGGGAGAAGACCAGGCCCTCCAGCAGCGAGTTGCTGGCCAGCCGGTTCGCGCCGTGCACACCCGTGCAGGCCACCTCGCCGCAGGCGTACAGGCCGGGGATCGAGGTGCGGCCCCGCAGATCGGTGCGGACGCCGCCGGAGGCGTAGTGGGCGGCCGGCGCCACCGGGATCAGGTCGGTCGCCGGGTCCACGCCGATCGCCAGGCAGGACGCCACGATCGTGGGGAACCGCCCGGCCAGGAAATCCCCGCCCAGGTGCCGTGCGTCGAGGAAGACGTGGTCCGCGCCGGTGGCCAGCAACACCCGGTGGATGCCCTTGGCCACCACGTCCCGGGGTGCCAGCTCGGCCAACTCGTGCTGGCCCACCATGAACCGCTTGCCATCGGCGTCCACCAGATGGGCGCCCTCGCCGCGCAGCGCCTCGGAGACCAGCGGCTGCTGCGCGTGCCCGGCGCCGGGCACTCCCGCGCCGGGCGGGGTGATCAGGGCGGTCGGATGGAACTGGACGAACTCCACGTCTGTCACCGCCGCGCCGGCCCGCAGCGCCAGAGCCACCCCGTCGCCGGTGGAGACCGCCGGGTTGGTGGTGGCCGCGAAGATCTGCCCCATCCCGCCGGTGGCGAGCACCACCGCACGGGCCAGCAGCGCGCCGACGCCGTCCTCGCTGCCCTCGCCGAGCACGTGCAGGGTGATCCCGCAGGCCGGGCCGAGCCCGTCCGGGCCGTCGCCCGGCGCGCGCAGCAGATCCAGGACCAGGGCGTGCTCGACCAGGCGGATCCACGGGTCGCGTTGCACCGCGGCGTGCAGGGCCCGCTGCACCTCCGCACCGGTGGCATCACCGCCGGCGTGCACGATCCGGTCCGCCCGGTGCCCGCCCTCACGGGTCAGCATCAGGGAGCCGTCCGGGTGGCGATCGAACTCGGCACCGACGCGCATCAACTCCCGCAGCCGGGTCGGGCCCTCCTCGACGAGCGCCCGGACCGCCGCCGGGTCGCAGAGCCCAACGCCGGCGATCTCGGTGTCGCGGGCATGTGCCGCGGGGGTGTCGGTCGGGTCGAGCACGGCGGCGATGCCGCCCTGCGCCCAGCGCGTCGAGCCGTCGTCGATGTTGACCTTGGTGACCACCGTGACGTGCAGGCCCGCCTCACGCAGGTGCAGCGCGGCGGTCAACCCGGCCACCCCGGAACCCACAACGATCACGTCGGTGGTCTCCACCCAGCCGGGCGCGGGCGCGGCCAACAACGCGGGCAGGGCCGGCAGGTCGACGGTGGGAAAGTCCATCCCCCCAGTCAACCCGAAGCATCCTCGCTCGGGGCGGCGGGGGCGCGACGAGTGTTTTGGGCTACCCCGTCCGGCACCGCCCGTGCCGCGCCGGCCGGCGGGCCGCTGTCACTTCGTCCGGATGGGAAGACCGGCCGGGCCCGCGCCCTTCAGCGAGGCGGTCACCGTACGGTCGCTGAGCCAGAGGTAACAGCGGACACCCCGGTCGCCGACCCGCCAGCGCCCCGCACCCGGTGGGCGGACCACCACACCGCTGCGCAAACGCAGTTTCGTGTCGTCCGGTACGCCCACGTACCGGCCGAGGATGCCACGACAGCCGGTGTAGAGCCGCGTCCAGTCGGCGCCCCGGGTCGGGTACGCCATCTCCGGTGCGCGCCACACCCCGACGAACTCGGCGTCGTGCTGTTGCGCGCACTCCACCGGGACCAGCGTCTGCACGCCCGCACCGGCCGCGGTGCGGGTCTGCTGGCAACCGAGCCGCAGCCCAGGTGCCCCCTTCAACGCGTCCCGCAGACTGCCCGACCGGACCACCACTGTGGCCGCGGACTCGACGGTGGTCAGCTCGGTGAGGTCGCACCGGAACCAACGGGAACCGGCCGTCCAGCCCGGCCCGGAGGGCAACGCCACCGACAACCGCAGCCGGCCGGCCCGCCAGTCGTCGCCCACGTACCCGGTCGCCCGGGTGTCGCACTCGGTGAACGCGCCCCGCAACTCCGCCGAGCCACCCGCCGGGACGCTCGACCGTTCGACCGGAAACGCCCCCACGTGCACGGTCTCCACCCGGTGCGGGCCGGCGCAGTCCACCGGCTCGTAGGCGGCGAGGGTGACCACATCGGTGAAGTCGGCGGCCTGGCAGACGCCGGCGGCCGGGGTGAACGCCGACGCCTGCGGCAGGGCCGCCCAGTCGTCGGTCAGGTCACCGTCCAGGTCACCGGACCCGGCACAGCCCGCCAGCAGCACCGCCGCCACGGCGGCGGCGAACAGGGTCGTCGTGGCACTGCGCATAGCGGCCTCCCCCAGCCACCGACCGGCTTCCGCCAGCGCGCCAAGGGTAACCGGTAATGACCTTCTGGTAACAGACCGGAATCTCGTCGCGCGAGATCAGACTCCGGACACGGCGAACGGGCTGGGCACCGGATCTCCGGCCATGCCCGGTGCCACACCGGCCGGGTCCCCGCCCAACTCGATCACCCGGTTGTCGGCGTCCACGTGCACCACCAGTGGCCGGTACGACCGCGCCTCGGCGTCGTCCATCTGGCCGTACGAGATCAGGATGACCAGGTCACCGGGGTGCACCAGGTGCGCGGCGGCACCGTTGATGCCGATCACGCCGCTGCCCCGCACTCCGGGGATCACGTACGTCTCCAGCCGGGCACCGTTGGTGATGTCCACGATCGCCACCTGCTCGCCGGGGAGCAGGTCGGCGGCGTCGAGCAGATCCTCGTCCACCGTCACGGAACCGACGTAGTGCAGGTCGGCCTGGGTCACGGTGGCTCGGTGGATCTTCGACTTGAGCATGGTCCGGAACATCGGGGTGGCCTTTCGGGGATTGGTGGAGGGTGGCGGCCGGGTCAGGGGCGCGGGGCGAGGTGGACGGCCGCGTTGTCGATCAGGCGGGTGGCACCCACCCACGCGGCGATCACCAGCCGCGCCGGCCCGCTGACCGGCCCCGGCTCCAGCTCGGGATCGGTGAGCACCAGGTAGTCGAGGCGTGCTCCCGGCGTACCGGCGCCGAACGCGGTGTGCGCGGCGGTCAGCACCGCACCCGCGTCCAGGCCGTCCTCGGCGGCCCGGGCACCGGCCCGCAACGCGGCGGACAGGCTCAGCGCGGCGGCCCGCTCCGACTCGCTCAGGTAGCGGTTGCGGCTGGACAGCGCCAACCCGTCCGGCTCCCGGACGGTCGGCACGCCGACCACCTCGACCGGCACGTCCAGGTCCCGGGTCATCCGCCGGACCAGGGTGAGCTGCTGGTAGTCCTTCTCGCCGAAGAACGTCAGGTCCGGTCGGGTGAGCTGGAGCAGCTTCAGCACCACGGTGAGCACGCCGTGGAAGAAGCCGGGGCGGCTCGCGCCCTCCAACTCCGCGCCGAGCGGGCCCGGGTCGAGGCGTACGCGGGGTTGACCGTCCGGGTACATGTCCGCCACCGACGGGGCGAAGACGAGGTCCGCGCCCGCCCGCCGGCACACCTCCAGATCGGCGTCGAGGGTGCGCGGGTACCTGTCGAAGTCCTCGTTCGGCCCGAACTGCAACGGGTTCACGAAGATCGTCACCAGCACGTGGTCGGCCTGTTCCCGGGCCGCGCGCAGCAACGTCTCGTGCCCGGAGTGCAACGCGCCCATCGTCATCACCACACCGACGGTGCCCTTCAGCCCGGCCCGGGCCTCGGCCAGTTCGGCGCGCGTGTGCACGAGCTGTGTCACGGTGCTCCCCTCGGTGTGCGACTGTGGGGCTCGCAAGATCGGCTCACTCCTCGCGCTCACGCGGCCACCTCCCGGGCGGTGTCGGCGAGCACGCCGAGCAGCGACTGCGCGTCCACCGGCCGCAGTCGGCCGGCGGCGATCGCCCGGTCGGCGGTACGCCGGGCCAACGCGAGATAGGCGGGGACGGACTCCGGTGCGGTGGCGGCCAACCGGGCCAGGTGCCGCTGGACGGTGCCCGCGTCGCCCCGCGAGACCGGGCCGGTCAACGCGTCGTCGCCGAGCCGCAGCGCGTTTTCCAGGGCGGCCCGCAGCAGCGGGGCCAGCACCTTCTCCGGTCGGGCCACCCCGGCGTCACGCAGCCGGTCGGTCGCCTCGTTCACCAGGGTCACCAGGTGGTTAGCGCCGTGGGCCAGCGCGGCGTGGTACAGCGGGCGGTCCGACTCGGCCACCCATTCGGGCACCCCACCCAGGTCGGCGACCAGCCGGGCGGCGAGGGGGCGCAACTCCGCCGGGGCGGTCACCCCGTACGAGATGCCGTCCAGCCGGGCCAGGTCGTCCGGCGTACCGGTGAAGGTCATCGCGGGGTGCAGGGCGAGCGGGCGGGCGCCGACCGCGGCGGCCGGCCCCAGCACGGCCAGGCCGTGCGCGCCCGAGGTGTGCGCGACGATCTGGTCCGGACGCAGCGCGCCCCGCTCCGCGAGGTCGGCCACCACACCGGCCAACGTGTCGTCCGGCACCGCGATCAGCAGCAGGTCGGCGGCGGCCTGGGCGACGGCGGCAGCCGGGCGGCGGGGCACCTCGGGCAGCAGCAGGGCGAGGCGGGCCCGGCTGGCCCCGGAGTCGCCGGAGACGGCGACCACCCGGTGCCCGGCGGCGACGAGTGCGGCACCCAGGACTGCTCCGACCCGACCGGCGCCAACGACACCGACGGTGAGCAGACGGGAGGGAGGGGCGCCGGTGACGGCGCGGTCCCGCGGTGTGGCAGGCCCAAACTGGGCGGCCGGGCGCGGGCGCAGCGGTGCGCTCATGACGACGATCCAGTCCACGAGAAGGGGTACCGGTCGATCGCAAGTATGCGCCCGCGTCACGGGGCCGAAACAGGAGTGTGAAAACGTTCACCACCGAAGGAAGGGCCCGGTGGTGAACGGTCGGGCTCAGCCCCGGGGCCGTCGTGAGCGTGCGTAGTTCGGTAGCCACCTCGGCGATCAGGTCGGCGAACGAGCCGCCATCGCTCTCGGGGCCGACCCAGCGGGCGAGCGCCACCCGGAAGACCATCACGCCGGACTCGGTCGCCAGAGCGGCGGTCGTCTCGCTGAGGCCCTTGGCACGCAGAGCGGCGGCGACCGCGGCCGTCAGCGAGTTCGTCTTGCGCAGCTCACGCTCCTGCGACTCGGGACTACCGGCAATGATCCACTGGCGCATCCGGACCAGTTCGAGGCGGTTGGTGAAGATCTGCTCCCCCACCTGGCGGAAGGCGGCGACCACCGCCTCGAACGGCCCGGCGTCCGTCTCGGCGCCGAGGTACGCCGTGGCGACCTGTCCGACCTCGACGCGCTTCGGGCGGAGGCAGCCAGCTCCGACGGAGTGATCCATCTGTCGTTCCGCCACGACCTCCTGGTGAGCGGCGACCTGGCCGCCGCAGCCGAGGTCGACCTGGCGGCTCTCACGGCACTCGCCGACGGTCTGGCCGGCTCCGGCAAGCCCCTGGTCGGCACGGGCGGGACCGCCATGCTCGTGATGAGCGGCATCGTCGGCCGCCCCGGCACCGAACACGACCCCTTCCCCACCGGTGGCTACCGGATCGACGCGGACAACTTCGTGGCTGGCCTCGCCTCCCGCGGGGTGCGCTCCTCCGTCGTCCGGCTCCCCGTCGTGCACAGCTCTCTGGACCACGTCGGCTTCATCACCGCCATCATCGCGTCGGCCCGGCAGCACGGGTACGCCGCGTACGTCGGTGAGGGCACCAACCAGTGGCCGGCGGTGCACACGCTCGACGCGGCCGAGCTCTACCGACTCGCCCTGGAAAGGCCCCGGCCGGTGCGCGCCTGCACGCTGTCGGCGACGCAGGAGTCCCCTTCCGGCAGATCGCCGAGACCATCGGCCGCAACCTCGACATCCCGGTCCGGAGCATCAGCCCCGACAAGGCGCACGGCTACTTCGGCTTCCTCGGATCGATCGCGCAGCTGGACAACCCGACGTCGTCCGCCGTCACGCGCGAGTTGCTCGGCTGGACCCCCGACCACCCCGACCTGATCGCCGACCTGGACGCGGGGCACTACTTCTTCCGGGCGTGAACCACGACCGCGCGGCCGGGGACCACGAGTCGCGCCGGAACCGGTGACCGTAGGGTCGGCACTGTGACACACCCTGAACGCGGAGTGAACTGATGCCGGTCCGGTGGCGGGACGCGATGAGCCGGGCCCTCTACGGGCCGCACGGCTTCTTCGTCGCCGACGCCGGGCCGGCGGACCACTTCCGGACCAGCGTGCACGCCTCCCCGGCCTTCGCCACCGCGCTGCTACGGCTTGTCTCTCAGGTCGACGCGACCCTCGGCCACCCTGACCGACTCGATGTTGTCGACGTGGGTGCCGGGCGAGGGGAACTGCTGCGTGCGATCCACCAGGCCGTCGGGGTTGCGGTCAGGGTTTCCGCCCGGCTGTCGCCCGACGAGCCGTCGCTGGTCGCCGTTCGTCCGTCGCTCGCGGAGCGGGTGCGCTTCACAGCAGTGGAGTACGCGAACCGCCCCGACAACCTGCCCGAAGAGATCAACTGGACAGCCGAGATCCCCGAGGGGATCACCGGATTGTTGATCGCCACCGAGTGGCTGGACAACGTCCCCCTGGACATGGCGGCACACACCGAGGACGGCTGGCGATACCTGCTGGTCGACCCCGCAAGCGGCACCGAAACGATTGGTGACCCGGTCAGTCCCGCTGATCTCGACTGGTTGACGAAGTGGTGGCTGAGCCCCGCGAGCCCACCCAGCACTGACAGTGCCCCGAGTCCGGGGGTGTCCGGGACAGACCCGACCAGCGGAAGCGAGTCGGGTTTCGGGGCAGCCCGGCCGGCGCAGGGATCAAGCCTGACCGCCCGGAGCCGGCCGGGCTGCCCCGAAACCCCCCACAGCGACTACCAACGAGCCGAAATCGGAAGGACGAGGGACGAAGCCTGGGCCGACGCGATAGACAAGATCGAACGAGGGCTGGCGGTCGCCGTCGACTACGGGCACCTGCGGGAGAGCAGGCCCGTCGACGGGACGTTGACCGGTTACCGGGCTGGGCGGCAGGTGCCTCCGGTGCCGGACGGGTCGAGTGACGTGACAGCGCACGTCGCCATGGACTCGGTCGCCTCCGCCGGTGCGGCGGTCGCCCGGTGTGCGTACTCCCTGATCTCGCAGGCCGAGGCGCTGCGGGCGCTCGGGGCCGACGGTGGCCGACCGCCGCTGAGCATGGCCGGCACCGACCCGGCGGGGTACGTGCGGGCGTTGGCCGCCGCGTCGTCGGTGGCCGAGCTGACCGACCCGGCCGGGCTCGGCGGGCACCTGTGGCTGCGCCAACCGGTCGGCATCCCGCACGAGCCGGGCGTGGCACGATGACGGGCATGACCACCGACGCCGGGGACCTTCGTGAACTGACCGTCGGCACCGGGGCCGGGCTGATCGCCGGCACCGGCGACCAGCAGCTCGGCACCGACATGGTGCTGAACATCGGCCCGCAGCACCCCTCCACGCACGGTGTGCTGCGGCTGAAGCTAGTGCTCGACGGGGAGCGGGTGGTCGCCTGCGAACCGATCGTCGGTTACATGCACCGGGGTGCGGAGAAGCTCTTCGAGGTACGCGACTACCGGCAGATCATCGTGCTGGCCAACCGGCACGACTGGCTCTCGGCGTTCTCCAACGAGCTGGGTGTGGTGCTCGCCGTGGAACGCCTGATGGGCATGGAGGTGCCGGAGCGGGCCACCTGGCTGCGGATGGCCCTCGCGGAGCTGAACCGGGTGCTCAACCACCTGATGTTCCTCGGCTCCTACCCGTTGGAGATCGGGGCGATCACGCCGATCTTCTACGCCTTCCGGGAACGGGAGACCATCCAGGCGGTGATGGAGGAGGTCTCCGGCGGCCGGATCCACTACATGTTCAACCGGGTGGGCGGCCTCAAGGAGGAGGTGCCGTACGGGTGGACCGGCCGGGCCCGCGCGGCCATCGGCGAGGTCCGCCGCCGGTTGCCCGACCTGGACCACCTGATCCGGCGCAACGAGATCTTCCTGGCCCGCACCGTGGGCGTGGGCGTGCTGTCCGCCGCCGACGCCGCCGCGTTCGGCGCGTCCGGCCCGGTGGCCCGCGCCTCCGGGCTCGACCTGGACCTGCGCCGCGACGACCCCTACCTGGCCTACGACGAGTTGGACGTGCCGGTGGTCACCAAGACCGCCGGGGACTGCCACGCCCGCTTCGAGGTGCTGCTGGACCAGGTGTACGCGTCGCTGGACCTCGCCGAGCAGTGCCTGGACCGGGTGGACCGGCTGACCGGGCCGATCAACACCCGGCTGCCGAAGGTGCTCAAGGCGCCGGAGGGGCACACGTACGCCTGGACGGAGAACCCGCTCGGCATCAACGGCTACTACCTGGTGTCGCGGGGTGAGAAGACGCCGTGGCGGTTGAAGTTGCGCACCGCCTCGTACGCGAACGTGCAGGCGTTGGCCACCCTGCTCCCGGGCTGCCTGGTGCCGGACCTGATCGCGATTCTCGGTTCGATGTTCTTCGTGGTCGGCGACATCGACAAGTGAGCCGGGCAGCCTGAGGTGTCAGCGCCAGTGCTCTGCGGGCGGGGTGCCGCCGGCACGCGGCACGTCGTCCTGCGGCGGGTAGCCGTAGCGCTCGTCGACCCGGCGCCGGCCGGTCCGCTCGGGTGCGGGTTCCGCCTGGTGGCCGCGCTGGCGCGGAGGACGCCACTCGTCCGGCACCGGCACCCCGCCCACCGGTAGCGCCGGGCGGCCCGCCGGTTCGGCCCGCCAGCCGCCGTCGCGATCGTGCCGACGCGCCGGCTCGTCCCGCTGGTACGACTCGCGCTCCTCATGCCGGCGCGGCTCCTCGTGCCGGCGCGGCTCCTCGTGCCGGCGCGGCTCCTCGTGACGGCGCGGCTCCTCATGCCGGCGCGGCTCCTCATGCCGGCGCGGCTCCTCATGCCGGCGCGGCTCCTCGTGCCGGCGCGGCTCCTCATGCCGGCGCGGCTCCTCGTGCCGGACGGCGGCCCAGCGGTCGGCCATCCGGTACTCGGTGCCTGTCGCGTCGGTGCGCACCTCGGCCCGGCGTTCGCCGACCCGCAGTTCGTGGCCGTCCTCGTCGTCGCGGACGGCGGCCCACCGGTCACCGGCCCGCAACTGCGACCAGTACTCGCCCGTGTCGTCGGCCCGCAGGGCCGGCCCGGGCTGCGGAGCGGCAGCGCTGGCCCGATCGCGCCGCTCCGACCAACCGCGCTCGTCCGGGTTGTCCCAGGAGCCCGAGGTCGGCCTCTGCTGCGGCCGGGCGGCCGGGCCGGGCTCGTCGTACGTGTCGCGCGGATCGGTCCACTCCGGCTCGTCGCGGCGACCCGTCCAGCCCGGCTCGTGCCCGTCCGCTTCCCGCGCGCCGCTCCACTCGGGCCCGCCACCGGTCGGGGGCTGCGGCCCCCGCACCCGGTTGTCACCGGGGCGAGCCCGGTCGTCGCCGTACCCGGCCCGCGGGCGCTCCCCCGGCTCACCCGCCGGTCGACCGGCAGTGCGGGCACGCTCATCCACACCGCCACCCCGGGTCCACTCCTGCGCCGGCGGGGTCCACCGGCCCGGGTGCTCGGCGCCGTAGCGCCCACCCGGCTCGGCGCCGTATCGCCCCGGCTCGGCGCCGTAGCGCCCACTCGGCTCGGCGGGCCCGCCGTCGACCACAGTGTGCCGGGTGGTGACGTGCACGGTTTCGGTGTGCCGGACCACGCCGAGGGGTCGGTGCGCCGGTTCGGGGCGGTCGTGCTCCTGGCGACGCGCTGAGCCGTACGTGGCGTCGGCTGGTCGTTGTGCGCCGTACGTGCCCGCCGTCGCCCGCGGCTCGGCGGCCTCCCGGGGGTGGGCCGGTCCGTCGTCCGGATGTGCGGGCTGACCCCACCGGGACGCGTCGTCCGGGCCGGACACCCGGGCGCGGCCCGGCGGCGCGTCACCCGGTGCCGAAACGCGGCTACGGGCCGCCGGAGCGTCGTCCCCCGGCGGCTCGACGCTCGGCACCCGCGCCCGGCCGGCACCCGCCGGCTCCGCCACCGGAGCGGCGGCGGCAGCGACGGGTGCGGCGGCGGCAGCGACGGGTGCGGCACCGACGGGAGCGGCACCGCTGGCGTCGAGACGGCGGCGGACGGCGGCGATCCCCTCCTGTGCCCGGTGTGCCTGGTCGAGGGCCTGACTACCGCGCTGCGCGGCGCTCGCGATCTGGGTACGCAGCTCCTCGATCTCGTCCTGTAGCTCGTCGGCCCGGGCCGAGGCACCGGCATCGTCGGCCCGCAGCGCGATGGAGAGGCCGATCAGCACCACGGAGACGATGGCGAGCACCGCGGCGAAGCGCAGCGGGCCGTTACCGTCGGCGACCAGCAGGATCAGCGCCGCGACCGGCGCGAGAGCCACCCCCGCCCAGAAGAGCACTGTCAGCAGCGATGGTCGACGCCGGGTGTCAGAGGTGACCGGGGCTGGCATGGATGTGCAGCCTACCGACGAGGTTCGTCGGAGGGAACGGGGTCCCCGGACGCGCGGACGCCCCCGCCCGGTCGGGGCGGGGGCGTCCGTGGCACGCCCGGTGAGGGCTCAGCTGGTGGCGAACGCGCCGTCCGAGGAGAAGATCAGGCCCACGCTGATCGAGCCGTCCCGCAGACCGCTCTTGGTCAGCGGTCCGCCCTGGTCCAGTGAGGAGAACGAGCCGACCTTCAGCCCGTACGTCTTCTCCAGGCCCGGCTTGCAGAACGGACGCTGCTCGCACTCCGGCGGGCCGCCCAGCTTCGTCGCGCTGCCCGAGCACTTCGCGGCGAACTCGGAGAGGGTCCGCACGCCGTGCTTGTCGGCGAACTCCTGGGTGACGGCGAAGGCGTTCTGGTCCTGCGCTGCGGCCGGAGCGCCGAAGGTGAGGCCCACCTTGTCGCCCTCAGCCTTGAGCGCGGTCACCGTGGTGTTGATGTCGGGCGAGGAGATCGGCGGAGGAGTGCCGCCCTTGGCCTTGGTGTTGAGGAACTCGGCCATCGTCGCCGCGTACTCCGGGACGACCTGGATCTCGCCCTTCACCAGCGCCGGCTCGTACAGCTCGCGGTTGCCGATCTGCTGCACCTTGACCTGGTAGCCGGCGGCGGTGAGCGCGATCCGGTACAGCTCGCCCAGGATCTGGCTCTCGGCGAAGTTGGCGGCGCCCACCACGATGTCGCCGCCCGACCCCTTGGCGATGCCCGCGGTGATGTTGTTGGCGCTGGCGAACTCCTCGGCCGCCACCTTGGCGGTCTTGCGGTCCTCGTTGACGGCCTTGTTGAGCTGGATCAGCTTCGGCGTGTCGAGGGCCGCGGAGACCTTGTCCAGTGCGGCGATCAGCTGCGGGTTGGCCGCCTTGCTGTTGACCGCGGGAATGACGTTGTCGGAGTTCTGGAGCTTCTTGTCGTCCTGAAGAGCGATGAGCTGCTTGCCGGCGACCGGGGCGCACCCGGCGCCGGAGGCGCTCTGCTGGGGTGCGTCGGTGCCGGACGAGCCGGCGTCACCACAACCGGTGAGAAGCGCTGCCCCGGCGACGGCGCCGATGGCGCCGATCGCCAGACGTGTACGTGCGCGCATGTGCCCGCCTTCCGTGTCCCGGCGCGGCCCGTCCCGGGCCGGCCGCGTGTCCGACGGGCGATCCTGACTGTCGGTCGCCCGCGAATGTCCACCCAACATGCTCCGCAACCGACCGACAACCTGGGATGGACTTCGTCACCCCATCGTCACCGATCGGACCGGTGTCGGTGGCCAGCTTGACGCGGGGCTCACCCGGACGGGTCAGGCGTGCCCGGTGGCGTCCGCGGCTCGGGGCCGACCCAGCCGCTGTCGCCCGCGCCGCAGCGGGCGGGGGGTGACCAGGCGTTCGACACCGCCGAGGACCACCTCGGCCAGCAGCGCCAGACCGGCCACCAGCACACCGCCGGCGACGATCTGCCCGCCGCCGGCCGCGATACCGATGCCGAAGCCGGTCCGGATGATCTGGCCGAGGCCGCCGCCGTTGACGAACGAGGCCAGCGCGGCGGTCGCGATCACCTGGACCGCGGCGGTCCGGAAGCCGGCGGCCAGGTAGGGCACCGCGAGCGGCAACTCGACGCGGCGCAGCAACTGCCCGCCGGACAGGCCCATCCCCCGGGCCGCGTCGCGGGCCTCAGGGTCCACCTGCCGCACCCCGGTGTACGCGTTGGCCAGCAGCGGCGGCACGGCGAAGACGGCGAGCGCCACCACGACCGGCGTCCGCCCGAAGCCGCTGGCGAAGGCCACCGGCAGGATGGTCAGCAGGGCCAGGGTGGGGATGGCCAGGGTGGCGTTGGACACCAGCACCACCAGGCCACCGCCCCGGCCGAGGTGCCCCAGCCAGAGCCCCAGCGGCCAGGCCACCAGGCAGCCGAGCGCCACCGCCAGGGCCGAGATCGTCAGGTGTTCGCCGAGGCGGTCCAGCATGCCGCCCGGGTTGGTCCAGTTGAGTGGGTCGTTGATCCAGGTGATCGCCTGGCCGATCGGGTTCTCCGCGACGGTCACCGTGCCCTCCGGGCGGACCAGGGGGTCACCAGCCGGGCGACCAGGACGAGCAGGAGGTCGAGCACGAGTGCGAGCGCCACGCAGAGCAGGGCGGCGGTCATGATCTCCGCCTTGTAGAGGTTGTTCTGGAAGCCCGCGAAGATCAACTGCCCGAGGCCGCCGTGCCCGACCAGGACGCCGACTGTGACCAATGCCACCGTCGAGACGGTCGCCAGTCGTACGCCGGTCACGATGCCCGGGAGCGCCAACGGCAGGTCGATCCGGAACAGCCGACCCCACCGGCCGTAGCCCATCCCCTCGGCTGCCTCGCCGACCTCCGGGGGCACCTGGTTGAGCCCGGCCACCACGTTGCGCACGATCAGCAGCAGCGCGTAGAGGACCAGCCCGACCAGCACTGTGGTCGTTCCGGTGCCCAGGTAGGGCGCGATGAACGCGAAGAGCGCCAACGACGGGATGGTGTAGACGATCCCGCTGACGGCGAGGATCGGACCGGCGAGCGGCCGGAACCAGTACGCCAGCACGGACAACGGCAGAGCGATCAACACGGCCAGCAGCACCGCCCGCCCGGTGAGGGTGGCGTGTTCACGCACGGCGGCGAGGATCGTGTCAGAGTTGTCCCGCACGTACTGCCAGGAGAACCAGGGGTTACCCGGGTCGGCCCGGTAGCTCAGGCGGAAGGACATACGTGGACGTTACCCCGGAGGCTGCCGGCGTGGCCTCATCCCCTCGCGCGGCGTCGATCTCCCTACAGGGCATCCAGAAGCGCTACCCGAACGGCACCGAGGCCGTGCGGGACCTCAGCCTGGACGTCCGGGCCGGCGAGCTGGTGGTGCTGATCGGCCCGTCCGGCTGCGGCAAGTCGACGGTACTGCGCATGATCAATCGCCTGATCGAGCCGACCGCCGGCCGGATCACGCTCGGCGACGAGGACGTCACGGACGCCGACCCGGTGCGACTGCGCCGCCGCATCGGGTACGTGATCCAGAACGTCGGCCTGTTTCCACACCAGACGGTCCGGACCAACGTAGCCACAGTGCCGGGCCTGCTCCGGTGGCCCAAGCGCCAGACCCGGGCCCGGGTCGACGAGTTGCTCGACCTGGTCGGGCTGGATCCGGCCCAGTTCGGCGGCCGCTATCCGCACGAGCTCTCCGGCGGCCAGCGGCAGCGGGTCGGGGTGGCCCGCGCGCTCGCCGCCGACCCGGTGGTGCTGCTGATGGACGAGCCGTTCTCGGCCGTCGACCCGATCGTCCGGACCCGACTCCAGGAGGAGTTCCTCCGGCTTCAGGCCGAGGTCCGTAAGACGATCGTCCTGGTCACCCACGACCTCGACGAGGCGGTCCGGCTCGGCGACCGGATCGCGGTGCTCTCCGAGGGCGCGCACCTGGAGCAGTACGACACGCCTGCCGCGCTGCTCGGCGCACCAGCCACCCCGTTCGTCCGCGAGTTCGTCGGGGCCGACCGGGGCATCCGCCGGCTGGCGGTGACCCCACTCGACCGGGAGTTACTGGAACCCGTACCCGGCGACGCGGCGGCGGACCTGCCCACAGTGGCACTGGACGGCACCGCGTACGACGCGCTGGCGGTGCTGCTCACCTCGGGACGGGACCAGCTCGTGGTGACCGACGCCGGCCGACCGGTGGGTGCGCTCAGTCGACACCGCCTGCTCGACCTGGGCCGAGCGCCGAACTGACCGGACGGATGACCGGGCTGCCGCCGTCGGCGGCCCGGTCCCGGCCGCCCGCGCCGGGCCAGCTCAGGCGCGACCGCCGAGGCTGGCGGTGCCGATGATCCAGCCGGTGAGGAAGCCGTAGCCGGCGCCGGTGCTGGCGTCCCGCAGGGCGACCAGCAGTGACGGATCCGGGCCGAGCAGCGCCGCCAACACGGCGGCGAGCCCGCCGGCGAGCACGTACGCGGCCCAGCCGGAGAGGAACTGGCTGACCGAGCCGGGCACCCGGGCCACCTGCGCGGCGGGCAGCAGGTAGAGCAGCGCCACCGCGAGGACCACCAGCAGCACGGCGCGCAGGTCGGCGGCGAACAGACCGCCGGCCTGCCCGTCCGCGTGCAGCCGCCAGGCCGGCCACGCGAGCAGGCGCAGGTAGAAGGCGCCGCCCGAGTCCGGGTCGGTCTGGGTGGCGGCCCAACCGGTGTACGCCGGACTGCCGCAGATCCCGACCAGCAACAACACGGCGAGCGCGCCGGTGCCGGCCGCCGTACCGTAACGGCTGACCGGGCCGGAGCGGTGGAAGAACGACGCCATTCGCCCAGGCCCCGAACCCGTCGTTCGGGCGGACCTGGGCTGCCCCGAGCGGCTCAGTGCTTCAGCAGGTAGTCGATGAAGGCGGCCCGCAGCAGCGGCGCGGACTCCTCATAGCCGTGACCGGTCAGCTCCCGCCACAGCGCGTTGGCCTCGTCGATGGTCGGGCCGATCGAGTTCGGTGCGCCGTCCAGCACCGTGGCCTCGTCCGCGTTCGGCAGGTGCCGCAGCACCGACCAGTAGAACTTGACGTCGCGACGCTCCCGGGCCAGGGCGAACGCCCGCTCCCGCAGTTCCTCGGTGGACAGCGCGTCGAGTTCGGCGAACGAGGTTCCGCCGGGGGCGGCGGCAGGTGTGTCGGTCATGTCGCCGAGCCTAACTGTCGAGATCAGCTCCGGCTCGGCGGACGCCACCGTGGTCACCGCTCGTCGACGTCCCACCGACGCGGGCTGTCCTCCCAGCGCGGATCCCGCCACGGGTCGACCGGTTGCGGCGCGGCCGGCGTCGGCAGCGTCGGAGGCCAGTTGTCGACGGACTGGGACTGCGGCATGGTCCAACCCGTGCTGATCGTGCCGTCGGCGACCGGTTCGGATTTGTCGGTGCTGCCGGGTCGGGGCCGACCGAACGTCTCGACCAGCCGGGTGACCAGCAGCCCGACGCCCAACACGACGCCCCCGACCGCCCAGGTGCTCACCGTCCAGCCCCGCTCCGGCGCGTACGCCTGGAAGACGGTGACCAGGCTGACCGCCAGCACCGTGCCGAACACACCGCCCCGACGGCCGTACGCGCTGGTGCCGGCGAGCAGGGCCACGCCGATCGCCAGGACCGTCCAGTCCAGCCCCGAGGTGGGTGCCACCGGCTCGGGATGGTCGGCCGCGATCAGCACACCGGCGAGGGCGGCCAACACGGTGGAGCCGACCAGCGCGGCCGCGGCGACCACGACGGCGACCGCGCCCCGCCGACGGGCCGGGTCGGCGACCGGCCGATAGCGGCCGACCAGGCGACGGATCGCCCGGATCGCGCCGAACAGCCCGCCGAGGACGGCCACCGCCGCGAAGCCGGCGAAGAGGTATCCGGCGCTGCGCCCCGGGTCGTAGTCGCCCTGCACCAGCACCGGCGCCGAACGGCGTTCGATGAACACCACCACACCGGCCGCGCCGGCCAGGCTGGCGGCCCACGCCGGCACGTGCAGCACCACCACGACCAACGCCAGCGCGAGCCCACCCAGCGCGGCGACCGCCACGGCCGGGCCGACCGACGCCGGCAGGCCCCGATCACCCTGCTCGGCGTAGTGCAGGGCGGTGGCGACCGCGACCGGCCCGACGGCCAGGTTCGGTGCCGCGGTACGCAGGCTCAGCCCGGCGGCCAGGGCGAGCAACCCCAACCCGACCGCGTCGACGAGCAACGTGCGCAGGTTGTCGGCGCGCAGGGCGGCCTGGTCCTCCCGCCAGAGCAGCCAACCCAGGGCCGCCAGCCCGGCCAGCAGCACGAACTCCCAGACCAGCTGCACGGCGACCCGGTCCCGGCCGGGCTCACCGTGGGTGGGGTCGTCGAAGACGTTCTCCAGGACGGCGGCGGGCACCCCGGACGAGGGCTCCGCCGAGCGGTCCCGGCCCGCTTCTTCGTACCCCATGACGCCGCCTCCCCAGTGGCCCGGCCGTCCCCGGTCCGGCGCGCGGACGGACCGTGGGCGGCCCTTGCTCTCCGATCGCAGGCACCGTACCCGCGCCCGGAGCCGGGCGTAACCCCCTGCTCAGCGCTGGCCGGGACGGCTCTCCCGTGGGTCCTGTTCGTGTTCGTCATCCGGGCGGTCCGGCACCCGGCAGGAGTGCTCCAACCACAGCGCGGCACCCACCAGAGCCAGCGAGGCGAGCAGGCCCGCGCCCGCGGCCGGTCGATCGTCCAGGGCAGCGCGTGTGGTCTCCAGGAAGAGCCAGCCGGCGAGCCCCGCGTAGAAGCCGGCGAAGATGGCCGCGGCCAGCGCCGACGCCTTGGCCAACACCACGAAGCGGGCGACCAGCAGTGGGTTGACCGCGTCCCGACCGGGCTTGCGCTCGATCCGGCCCCGGGTGTTGATCGCGGCGTACGCCTCCAGCACGGCCAGCCCGGCCAGCGTCACCACCGGCAGCCAGGGCAGCCGGGGGATGCCGCTGTAATAGAAGGAGCTGATCAGCAGCCAGGCCACCGCCGCCGCGGCCAGGGCGGCCACGACCAGTGTCGAGATCCGGGTGGGGCCCATCCGGGACCGGTCCGGGTCGGACCCGCCCGGTGGTGGGGACTTCGCCTGCGTCATGCCGGCCGGCTCCGCTCGGTCATGCCGTCGACTCTAACGCCAACTCCGGCCGGGGACGCAGTTCCAGCGCGTCGGCCGCTGCGGGGCCGGTGGTGAGCAGGTCGGTCAACCAGCCGTGACCGGGCAGCCGACCGTACGGCTGGATGTCGATCCACGGCCGCAGCACGAAGGCGCGCAGGTGCGCCCGAGGGTGCGGCAGCGTCAGCTCCTCGTCGTCGCTGAGTACCGGCTCGTCGTCGTCGCCCCAGACCGCGATCACGTCCACGTCCAGGGTGCGCGGCCCGAACCGCCGCTGCGGGTCACGGACCCGACCGGCCGCACGCTCCGCGTCGCGAGCCCGCTCCAGCCAGTCGCGCGGGGTCGCGCACGCGTCCTGGGCGAGCAACACCGCGTTGAGGTACGCGGGCTGGTCGGCGTCGCCCCACGGTGGAGTCTCGTACACCCCGGAGAGCACGAGTACGGTGTCGCCGAACGTGGCGACGGCAGTGCGCAGGTGGCCCAGCCGGTCGCCCAGGTTGCTGCCGAGCGACAGCACCGCCCTGGTCACTGGGCCCGCGTCCGGGTCATGGTGACGGCCACGTCGGTGAACGCGTGCGGCACCGGCGCCTCCGGCTTGTGCACCGTGATCGTGGCGGTGCCCACCCGCTCGTCGGCCAGGCAGACCGCGAGGAGTCGATCGGCCAGGGTCTCGATCAGGTTCACCGGCTCGCCGGTCACCACCGCGACCAGGCGCTCGGCCAGCTCGCCGTAGTGGACGGTGTCGATGACGTCGTCGCTGGCCGCCGCCGGGGTCAGGTCCATCTCCAGGACGGCGTCGACCACGAAGTCCTGCCCCTGGACCCGCTCGAAGTCGTACACCCCGTGTCGGCCGTGGGCCCGCAGGCCGGTCAGGTGGATCCGGTCGGTCGTCATCGCCGTACCTCCTGCTCGTGGTCGTGTCGTGCCCGCCCTTTGCCGTGCGACGGCACGGCCAGGCGCGGCCTGCCGGTCGCGGCCCAGACCGCGAGGGCGTCGGCGGTGGCCCGCACGTCGTGCACGCGGACACCCCAGGCTCCCGCGGCGACCGCGAGCACGCTGGTGGCCACCGTGGCCGCCTCCCGCTCGGCGGTCGGTCGTGGGGTACCGTCCGGGGCGGCGAGCAACCCGCCGAGGTACGACTTGCGGCTGGCCCCGAAGAGCAGTGGGCAGCCGAGGTCCAGCAGCTCCGGCAGACGGGCGCTGAGTTCCCAGTTGTGGGCGGCGGTCTTGGCGAAACCCAGCCCCGGGTCGACGATGATCCGATCGGCGGCCACCCCGGCGGCCAGCGCCGCGTCGATCCGTTGGGCCAGTTCGGCCCGCACGTCGGCCACCACGTCGGTGTAGTGGGCCAGCTCGCGCATCGCGCGGGAGTGGCCACGCCAGTGCATCAACACCCAGGGGCAGTGCGCGTCGCGGACCACGCGGGCCATGTCCGGGTCGGCCAACCCACCGGAGACGTCGTTGACCACCGCCGCCCCGACGGACAGGGCGGCCTCGGCCACCCGTGCGCGGCTGGTGTCGATGCTGACCGCCACGCCGGCGGCGGTCAGCTCGCGGATGACCGGCAACACCCGGGCCACCTCGGTCGCGGCGTCGATCCGCTCGGCGCCCGGACGGGTCGACTCACCGCCGATGTCGACAAGGTGCGCACCGGCATCGCGCAGACGGACGCCGTGTCCGACGGCCGAGTCGAGGTCGGCGTACCGTCCGCCGTCGGAGAAGGAGTCCGGTGTGACGTTGAGGACGCCCATCACCACCGGGCCCGAGGCCCGCACCAGATCGGTCACGACTAGACGGTACCGGTCGCGGCGACGGCGCCAATCGACCCGGGTCGGCTCCCGCCGGGCATCTCTGACGTGCTCATTAGAACAGGTGTACGATCGGTCATCCGGGCAGCATCGGGCAGCCTCTTCGCGGCTTGTCGCAATCCGGGGCGGCCCGTACGCTTTGGAATTGGCCAGCATCGAGATGGCGAAGCTTGGAGGGAGGGCCGAAGCGGGAAAAATCCGCCCAAACATCGCCACGCTACGTGGTGAGTAACGAACGCAGGGTCAAGAACGCTGCGCCCTGTGGAGCAGATTTCCGCCAGGCTCGCCTTTTGCACCGCCGCGGCACCGCCGGCCGCGCTATGGGGAGGTTCCAGTGATCGCCTTCGAGCTCATGGAGACGGCGTCGTCCGGCGTCGCCCACGCGCTCTCCACCCTGGCGTCGACTCCGCTCGCCGAGCCGGCACCGAAGGGGATCGACACCAACAGTGTGGTCACCTTCTTCGCCAGCAAGATCGCGCCGATCCTGCTGGCCGTCCTGGGCGTCATCTTCATCGGCCGGGCCAGCCGGGGCGAGATCTCCAAGGTGCTGACCAGCTCCGCGATCGCGATCGTCGGGCTCGCCTTCATCGCCGGCGCGGCAACACTCTTCTTCGTCGGCGATTACCTGATCGACCTGATCTTCGAATAGGCGCGTTCACCAGATGCGGCTACGCACCGACGACGACATCTACCGGGCCCGCCTGGTCTACCTCGGGCCGCCCGGTTACACCCTTCCGGTCCACCTGCCCTACGCCCAGTACGGGCTCTTCATCCTGCTGGTCCCCCTCTACATGTTCATCCACTGGCTGTTCACGTTGACGGTCGAGCTCTTCCCGGCCTGGGAGATCGCGCTCGCCATCGTGACCACGTCGTTCATCTTCCGGCACGTCGACCCCGACCGGCCGGCGCGGGTGGTCATCCGCACCGCGCTGACCGACTGGCGACGCACTCGGGAGCCGGCGATCGAGCAGCGCGACCCGCGCCTGGTCGGCAGCCGGATCAGGATCCGGGAGGAGCTGGCATGACCGGGCGTACACCGATCGGTCCGTGGCACGACGCGGGTAGGGCCTGTTTCGTAAGGGCGGTAGTGCCGAGTCGGAGTCCGGGCGGCGATCCGGCAATGCGCGGTCTCGTTCGGATACCGGTGCGGCATCCGGGCGAAACCGCAACGCCGCCGGTCGTCGTTCGGGCCCGCCGCAGGCCGGCCAGCCTTCCGCCGGTTTCGAGGGCCGTCGCATGAGTCGCTCGTCCACGCCGGGTCCCCCGGCCGGCCACTCGGCCGTGCCCGCCGGTCACCGTGCGCAATCATTCGACTACGCCGAAGACGAGGACGAGGTAGCGCTCGATCCCGCGCTGGTGACGTCGCCCGGGCACGGTGCGGTGGGTGTGTTCCAGGCACCCCGACCGATCCCCCGTCGGACACCACCCGCGGAGCCCAGTGCGGTCTCGGCCGGCGACAACGCCGACATCGACTCGCCCTTCCTGGACCTGTTCGGCGGGGCACGGCCCAATGCCGCGCGAGCCCTGCCGGCCGGGCCGAGCACCCGGGAGCAGCAGGCGATCCCAGCCCAGCCGCCGACGGCCAGCCCGGCACCGGCCCGCCCGGTTCCCGAACTCGAACCACCATGGACGCCCGACGACAGGCCGCGCAGCGCCCGCCGGCCCGTCGAGCCACGACACGCCGGCGGTCACCCGGCCAGCGAGTCCCGGGTCCCGCACCAGGCCGGCGATCGGCTGCCGATGCTCCGCCCAGCGGACGAGCCCGACCCGACCGTCACCACGCCAGCGGCAAGCACCGGTCCGGTCCGACCACCGGCAAGCACCGGTCCGGTCAGCACCCCCCCGGACAGCCGCTCCGCTGCCGCGCCACTCAGCCGGCCAGCACCCCGGTCCGACCGGCCGACAGCTCAACCGGCCCCGGCCGACCAGCCGGTCAGCACCGGCCGCACGGACCGGCCGGCGCTGGAGGGCACGGGGCGCCGCACCACCGACTCGGACCGACCCGGGGCCTCCGGCACCGAGCCGAGCGGGCGGGAGATCGCCCCGCCCCGGCAGCGCGCCGCCAGCCGTCCGGACCGACCGACCAAGCCCACCCGGGTCCGCGCCCCGAAGATCAAATTCGGGGATCGGGACCCGTCGGTCGAGCTGGCCATCACCGAGATCGCCGGCCACCTGACCTTCACCCCCAACACCGTCACCGCCTGGTATTGGCTGCCCGAGGTCCGCTGGGCATTCCGGCCGGACGCCGAGCGCGAGGCACTGCTGTCGGCCATCTCCGAGCAGTACGCCGGCCTGGCGGGCTTCCGGCTGCACCTGCGCCGCACCACCCGGCCGTTCCCCGCCGACGAGTGGGCACGCACCATCGACGCACATACCCGCGCACCCCTCGCCGACGTCCCCGGCACCACCAGTTGGGCCGATCACCTGGTCGCCGCCCAGCGGCACCTGATGGCTGTCAACCACGCCGAGGGGCAGACCTACCTGGGCGTCACCTTCGCCCGGCGGTCCCTCGGCGACTCGCTCACCGAACGCCTGCTACGCACCTTCGGGCGGGGCACCGCCGAGGGCGAACGCCGCAAGCTGGGGCGCACCGTGGAGCAGTTCGACGAGGTGCTCGGCGCGTTCGGCATGCGCGGCCGTCGGGTCACCGCCCAGGAGTTGGAGTGGCTGCTCTACCGCTCGGTGGCGCTGTGCATGGCACCGCCCGGCACGCTCTCCCCGGTCACCGACGGGCGCTGGGAGCGCGGTGACCTGCTCGCACTTACCGAGCAGGTCGAGCGCTACCGCACCCCGTACGGCTCGACGGTGAAACTCGTCAACCGGATGACCGGCGAGGAACGCCACGTCGCAGTGCTCGCCGTGGGCCGGATGGAGCCACTGGAGATCCCCGAGCGGCACGAGCCCTGGCTGCACTTCCACGAGCGGCTGCCGTGGCCGATGGAGATCTCCACCCGCGTCGACATCCTCGGCTCCGGCGACTCCTTCCGCAATCTCGAGCACCGGCTGCGGATGATCCGCTCGCAGCAACTCGACTACGCCGAGCACGGCATCGACGCACCCCCGGAGCTGGAGCGGCTGGCCAAGCGCGCGCTGGTGATCGGTGACGAGATGACGACCGGTCTGCCGGTCGACTCGGCCCGTGCACACGGCTGGCATCGCATCGCCGTCGGCGGCCGCACCAGGGAAGAGTGCCTGGAGCGCGCCCGCCGACTCATCCAGCTCTACTCCCGGGAGCTGCGCATCTCCCTACAGCACCCGAAAAACCAGGACTGGCTGGCCCGCGAGTTCATCCCCGGCGAGCCGATCGCCAACACCGGCTACGTCCGCCGCATGCCGGTGCCGTTGCTCGCCGCCGCGCTCCCCCAGGCCGCCTCGAACGTGGGCGACCGGCGGGGCGACCTGATCGGCCGGACCGCCGGCACCTGCCGCCGCCCGGTCTTCCTCGACCTGCACTTCCCCATGGAGGTCCGGGAACGCTCCGGGCTCGCGGTCTTCGTCGCCGAACCGGGCGGTGGCAAGTCGACACTGCTCGGCGCACTGGGCTACCTGGCTGCCCGCAGAGGCGTCCAGGTGACCCTGCTCGACCCGTCCGGGCCGCTGGCCCGACTCTGCGCGATGCCCGAGCTGCGACCGTACTCCCGGGTGTTGAACCTGACCGGGTCGGAGCACGGCACGCTGGCGCCCTACTCGCTCATCCCCACACCACTGCGCACCGAGTTCGCCGCCGGCGCCGCCGGCGACCGGGAGTTCGAGATCGCGGTCTCCAACGCCCGAGCCGAGCGGCGGATGCTGGTCCAGGACATCTGCATGATGCTCGTTCCGCCGCAGGTGGCCCGGGAGGCGTCGACCGCCACCCTGTTCCGGCACGCGGTCCGCCAGGTCCCCGCTGAGGAGACGTCCACTCTGGACGACGTGGTGAGCTGCCTCGGCCGCCTCGACGACGACGCCGGCAAGGAGCTGGCCAACCTCCTGCTGGACACCGCCGAGATGCCCCTGGCGATGCTGTTCTTCGGCCGGCCACCGGAGGGGCTGCTCGGCGCCGACGCCGCACTCACCGTGATCACCATGGCCGGGCTGCGGTTGCCCGACCTCAAGATCGAACGGGAGTACTGGTCGGCCGAGGAGTCCCTCGCCCTGCCGATGCTGCACACCGCGCACCGGCTCGCCGTCCGCCGCTGCTACGGCGGGTCGATGTCGTCGCGCAAACTCGTCGGCCTGGACGAGGCGCACTTCATGGAGGGCTGGCGATCCGGGCGGTCGTTCCTGGTCCGGCTCGCCCGGGACTCCCGCAAATGGAACCTCGCCGCGCTGGTCGCCTCGCAGAACCCGCGCGACATCCTCGGCCTCGACGTGCAAAACCTGGTCTCCACCGTCTTCGTCGGCCGGATCGCCGAGGACGCCGAAATCGCCTCCGAAGCGCTGCGGCTGCTGCGGGTGCCGGTCAACGACGGCTACGAAGCCACCCTCGCCTCACTCTCCGCCGCCGACACCAGCTCGTCCAGCCGGCTCGGCTTCCGCGAGTTCGTGATGCGTGACGTCGACGGCCGCGTGCAGAAGGTCCGCGTCGACGTCTCGTACGTCGAAGGGCTGCTGGACCACCTCGACACGACGCCCGCCGCGATCGCCGCGGCGGCCGGAGTGCTGCCAAGCATCCCCCTGCCAGACCTGGAGGCATGACATGGCTAGGGCCTGGGTCAGGGTCCTCGGTCGAGCCGAGACGGAGTCCAGGCGGAGGTTCGGCCGGATTCCGGTGCCGCATCCGACCGAACCTCCAACGCGGCCGGTCGTCGGGCGGGCTCGCCGCAGGCCGGCCGGGGACCGTGCCCCAGGCCCGGGGGCTTGGGCAAGGATCGGGTCGTTCCTGCTCGCCCTCGGCGTACTGGCCGGGGCCGCCCTCACCTGGCCGCTGCTCGGCGGGGGGGCCGCAGCCGCCGCACCGCCTGCCGCCCAGGCCCGCGCTGACCTCTGCACGACCGCCGAATGGCAGGCCGACTTCCGCGCCTGCGTGGCGAAGCTGCAAGCGGTCAGCGAGGACGAGGTCAAGTGCCGCAACGCGCCGACCCCAGGTACGCCGGACTCCGGACTCGCCGGCTGGTTCGCCGCCGCGCCACCGACAGAGGCGGCAAATGGAGTAGCAGGTCGGTACAGCCTCTACGGATACGCGGGCTACAGCTACAACACCTACGACATCGAGGGTGGATGCGCGTCGAGCGTGCTTCATCCGGACTACAAGTTCACCACCACGATCGCGAACGGCGAGTTCATGGCCGCTACGGCCATCATCGGCGCATCGAACGCACTCAGAGAGCGCGCCTGGGATCCCGGTTCGATGTGGGGTTGGGCCGACCCGCTGGTGGAGCAAGCAACCAAGGCCGTATACGAGAAGGTATTCAGCGTCTTCGGGATCGTCACCCTTTGCGTAGTAGGGCTGTACCTCCTCTGGCGCTCCCGCCAGTCGGACATGAGTAACGCAATGACCACTGCGGGTTGGGCTCTGCTGGTTATGGTCGCGGTCACGGCGCTTGCCGCATGGCCAGTCAAATCAGCCAATGTCGCGGACGGTGCACTCGTCACCAGTCTCGGGGTGGTGCATGACGCCGTCGGCCCACAGGCAAAGGAACCGGCGCCCGGGCGATGCATCGACCCTGACCGGTGCAAAGATCTTCGGACGCCTGCCGTCCGAGCCAGCGACACCTCAACCGAGACCATGCTCTATCGAAATTGGCTCCGTGGAGTGTTGGGTTCGGCGGATAGCGAGACCGCCAAGAAGTACGGACCGGCCTTATACGATTCACGTTCCCTGACCTGGGGCGAAGCCCAATCCATGCGCGCCAACCCGGCCACCCGGGAACCCACGATCAAGGCGAAGCAGCAGCAGTGGGCGCGGGTGGCCCAGCAGATCCAGACCGAGGATCCGGAGGCCTACGAGTACCTCCAGGGAGTACGCGACATGGACCGGGTCGGCGCGGGGTTCATCGCCGTGCTGGCCTCGGTGCTCTTCGCCATGTTCGACCTGACCGCGTCGCTGCTGGTCCTGCTGGGCTTCCTGATCTTCCGGTGGGCCGTCATCGCGGCACCCATCCTGGGCACGGTCGGCCTGCTCCGACCGGCCAGCGCCGGGCTGCGGCGCTTGGCGAACGCCGTGGTCGCCGCGGTCTTCAACATCGCCATCTTCGGCACCGGGGCCGCGATCTACCTCTTTGCCGTCGATCTGATCATGAGCACACCCACCCTGCCCGGCTGGCTTCAGGTGGTGCTGGTCTGGCTCTGTGGGGTGGTCGGCTGGCTGTTGCTGCGGCCGTACCGGCGGATCACCCAACTCGGCGGCAAGGACAGCAGCGAGGCGGTCAGCTCGGCCGGCTCCTGGCACCGTCGCTTCTTCCGGGACATGCGGGTCGCGGCGCGGATCGACGTGGTCGAGCCCGGCGGCACGGCCGAGCCGACGGGTGGACGTCGTCGGTCGCTGGACGCCGAGCAGACCCGGCTGCGCCCCGAGGCACGCAGGGAGGATCCGGTGTCGACGCCAACCACTCCGCTGGAGGCCCAGCGTCCCGGCATCGCACGCCCGGACGGTCGGGAGCGCGCCGACGAGGCTACCAGCGAGGAGACCGGCGCCAGGAAAAGTCAAGTCCCGCCCCAGCCTCGGCGCCGGCAGCCGGCGACCTGGACCGAACCGGATGTGCCGGCCGAGAACCCGTCGTTCGTGGTCTACCGGCCAGGCTCCACGGAGCGTGCGCCAGACCGCGCCGGACCGCGGGTGCGTTCAGAGGCCCGGTGACGGCGATGCGACGGGCCCTGGAGTTCCTCTTCACCCGGGCGCTACGGTCCCGACTGGGGGTGGCGCTGGTGATCGCAGTGCTCATCTTCGGTGTGATAGGGGCTGCCCGCCTGGTCTCGGGTCCGCCCGATCCGGCGGACGGCCTGAGTAACCGGCCGGAGCGGCCGATCACCACCGTGGACCCGACGGCCGGTGACGACGGGGTGACGTCCACCGAGGCTCCGCCGTCGCCGAGCACTCCGGCGGGCGCCCGCACACCCGAGCAGACCGCCGACCGGTTCGCCAAGGCCTGGCTCGGCAGTCCCGGTATGGTCGCCGACCAGTGGCAGGCCGGCTTGCGGCCGTTGTCGACGCCGGCGCTGACCGAGAAGCTGTCCGGCGTCGAGCCGGGCGGAGTTCCGGCCGAGAAGGTCACCGGGCCACCGGACGTGCGGGCACGCACCGAGACGTTCGTCGAGGTGTTGCTGCCGCTGGACAGCGGTCGGCTCCGGCTTGAGATGGTCGCCGCGAAGGACGGCTGGTTGGTCGACGTGGTGGATTGGGAGCGGCTATGAGCGTCGCCGGGGGCGCGGCCCCCCTTCGCCGGCCACTGCGCATCGGAGTGATCGCCACGATGGTCACAGGGGTGCTGCTCCTGCTCTGCTGCACCGGCGGCACCGCGGCGTTCTTCCTCAGTGGGCTTGGTGGCGACGCGGAGAGCGGGGACACCTTGGCCGGTTGGGGGTGTGGTCCGGTCCGCCCGGTGGACATCGCCGGCGAGTTGCCGAGGTTCACCGAGTACGGCGACGCACAGGTCCGCAACGCCGCGATCATCATCAAGGTCGGCCAGGATCTGGGGGTGCCCACGCGAGGGTGGGTGATCGCCCTGGCCACCGCGATGCAGGAGTCCGCCCTGCGCAACCTGGCGAACAGCGACGTTCCGGCCTCGCTGGCACTGCCGCACGAGGGCGTCGGGGCCGACCACGACTCGCTGGGCCTTTTTCAGCAGCGGCCGGGGTGGGGCTCCGTCGCCGAGCGGATGACGCCCGCGTACACGGCTCGCAAGTTCTACGAGAAGCTCGTCAAGGTGCGGAGTTGGCAACGCCGGCCGCTGACAGTGGTGGCGCAGCAGGTACAGATCAGCGCCTATCCGGACGCGTACGCCAAGCACGAGGAGTTGGCCAGCAAGCTCGTCGACGCCCTGGCCGGTGGGGCAGCCCGCACCGTCGAGATCAATGGCAAGGCGGTGTGCAACGCGGCCGAGCGCGGCGAGATTGCCGCCTCCGGTTGGACCGCACCGATCCCTGGCGATGTCGGTTCCGGATTCCGGACCGCCGACCGCCCCAGCCACAACGGGGTCGACATCGGGGCGGCCAAGGGCACTGAGATCCGAGCCGCGGCGGCCGGGCGGGTGCTGGTGGCCCGTTGCGATCCGGACAAGGGTGGACGGCGGACCTGCGACGTGGACGGGTACCCCGGCAAGGGTGGCTGCGGGTGGTTCGTCGACCTGCTCCATTCTGGCGGCATCATCACCAGGTACTGCCACATGGTGGTCCGCCCCAGGGTCGCGCCGGACCAGATCGTGCCGGCCGGCGAGGTCATCGGGCAGGTCGGTAGCAGCGGGAACTCCTCGGGCCCACACCTGCACTTCGAGGTGCACCTGCGCGGTGACCGGTCCAGCCGCGGTGCCATCGATCCGATCCCGTTCATGCGCGAGCGGGGTGCCCCGCTGCGCGCCGCCGAGTGAGGCCACCGCGGGCATGACCGGACCGCTCCCGGACCCGTTCGCCGACCAGCCCGACTGGGCGCCCCGGCCACCCCGCCCACTGGCTGTCGTGCCCGCCACCGAACGGGTGGAGCTGCGAGGGCGACGAGTGCTTGTCGGTCTGCCGGGGTTGGGCTGGCGGGGAGACCTCCGCGCGGACGACCGGGTGGTGCAGAGCGCCCGGACCTACGTGCCCGTGATCCCCGAGCACGAGTGGTACCGAGCCGAGGCCGACCAGGTCGAGGTCTTCGCGCCGCTGGTGCCGGTGGAACGGGTCTGGGTGGAAACTGTTGGCAGTCGGCCGGAGTCCGAGGCTCCCCGCGAAACCGGCATCCGATTGGTCTCGCTGGACGGCCCCGCGCACCGGACCCCGACACCCGTCTTCGAGGCCGACGCCCTCACCGGCCGTCGGGTGGTGCACGTCGAGGGCGGTCTGGAGCATCGCGACCTGCGAGCGGTCACCGAAACCTACTCCGGTGCCGAGGGGGACATCTGCGTCCGGATCACGCCGGAGGCGGAGTGGTACCGCTGGGCCTGGCGCGGCCAGTCACCCAGCACGTTGGAGGTTCCAGTCCATCTGCTGTGGATCGAATGAAATCAGCTGATCCTTGCGCCGAGGCAGACGCGCCAGCCCTCGCTGTCCCTTAGATCGAACCGCCAAGTGTCTGCCAAGCTTTGATGAACCCCGTCGACCGAGGCGCTTCGCCGTATAACGGCGGTAACCGATGCGTTGACAGCGGTGGTCTTTGAAACGACGACGTTTTCGATATTGATCGAGAACGAGACGGCTAGCTCCCGCTCTCGTTGGGCGACTTGGGCGGCAAACGCGTCAACCGCTGGGACCCCGTCGTCGCAGGTGAACAACTTTGCCCTGTTCGTATCCCGAGAGACAAGTGCTGCCTGAAGGTAGTTGACCACCACCACGTCGGGCGCGCTGCGGTCCGGGGCGGACGCGCGGTGGTACAGCACAAGGCCGGTGGCGAGGCCGCCGAGGCAGAGCAGCGCGAGCACCCCGGCGACGACCGTGAGCACCGTGCGCATTCGGCGGCGCGGCGGCTGCGACTCCGGCAGCCCCGGCGCGGGCGGCAGTTGCTCGGGTGGTGTCCGCTGGGCCGGTACGCGGGAGACCTGGGAACCGGCGGGGGGCTGCACTGATTCCACCTCCTGACGTTATCGGCTGGACGGCCCGGAGCCAATGCCTCAGATCCAGCGGATCGTGACGGACCCCTACCCATCGGTGAGATCCACGACATCGCCGGCGCAGCGCCGTGGCACCTCCCGGATGAGCGGCCTCGACTGGGATACCGTCTCTGCTCGGGGAGGGGTTGCCAACCTCGGGCAGAGGGGGTGGACGCGGTGGCCGGTCCGAAGTCACGCACGAACCGCGCCGCGGCTCTGCATCGCCGGGCGGCGGCCGTCGCGACCGCTGCCGCCGGGATTCTGGACGAGACGCGGCCGGCTCCTGCCGACCAGCGCCGCCAGTACGAGCTGGCCGATCGTCTGCGGGCGGCCGCCGCACGGTTGGCCCCGGGTTGGTCGGGCGCCGCGTTGGATTCCCTCACCGTGGACTCGCCGGCGGGTGACGGCCCGCCGCCGTTCGTCCGGGTCGGCACGGCGGCGCCGTTGGACGACGCCCGTTTTCCCGCGTTGGTGCCACTTGTCGGCACGGGTCACCTGAGCGTGGACGCGGACGCTCGGGAGCCACGGGTGGCCGGGTTGCTCCGGGCCGTACTCCTGCGGTTGTTGGCGGCGACGCCGGCGGGCGCGTTGCTGATTCGCTCGGTGGATGCCACGGGTGGGGCGCTGGCCCCGTTCGGAGCGCTCGCTGATGCTGGCCTGCTGCCGCCGCCGGCGGTGGACGTGGCGGGTCTGCGTGCGGTGCTGACGGAGGCGGAGCAGTGGGTCACTCCGGGGGCGAGTGGGCGACGCCGCCACGACCGCACGCTGTTGCTCGTGTTCGCCGCTCTGCCGGAGTCGACCGGCCCGACCGATCTGGCGCGGATCGAGGCGCTGGCCGAGCAGGGGCCTGCTGCCGGCCTGCACCTGATGGTGGCCGGCTGGCCTCCGGCCGGTCCGCACGCGGTTCGGGCACCGCTGCCGCACAGCACACCGCTGGCGCTGCGCAACTCGTACGCGCTGCTCGGTGACCCACCGACGGCGTCCTTCGCCAGCCCCGGGGCGGATCCGCCGGGCGGGTTGAACTCACCGGTCTTCGTGGAGTCGGACCCGCCGGCTGATCTGGTCGACGGGGTCTGTCGGCGGCTTGCCGAGCAGGTGGAAGCCGGCTCACGGTTGGGGTTGGCGGCTCTGCTGCCGGCGACGGGTGACCGGCTGTGGGAGTCGGATTCCACGGACGGGCTGACCACCACGGTTGGTGACGCCGGCGGGCGGTCGGTGCCGCTGGGCTTCACCGAGCTGACCCCGCACTGGCTGGTCAGTGGGCGGTCCGCGGCGGGTCGCGCGGCGTTCCTGACCACCGCGATGCTTGGCCTCGCCGCCCGCTACGGCCCGGACGAGCTGGTGCTCTACCTGGTGGATCTCGGCGACGGTGAGTCGTTCGTGGAGTTTCTGCAGACCGAGCGGGACCGGTCGTGGATTCCGCAGGTGCGTGCGGCGGCGATGGCCGCCGATCGGGAGTACGTGCGGGACCTGCTCGACGAGTTGACGGCCGAGGTGCAGCGTAGGGCGGAGGCTGGGGCGCGGGCCGGCGGCCAACGCTTCGCCGAGTTGCGTCAGCATCAGCCGCTGCCCCGGATCGTGTGCGTGTTGGATAATGTGCCGTTGCTCTTCGCCGAACGGGACCGGCTGGCCGCCGAGGTGGCCGCCCAGTTGGACGGGCTGGCTCGGGCCGGGCGGGCGTACGGCGTGCACCTGGTGTTGGCCGGTGCGGGTGAGCTGGGGTTGAGTGGCCGCGCGGAGAAGGGGCATCGGGATTCGGTGCTCGGGCAGTTTCCGGTGCGGGTGGCGCTGCCGGGCGGCAGTCCGGTGCTGGAGCCGACGAACGACTCGGCCGCGGGCCTGCCGGTGGGCAGTGCGGTGGTGAACACTGCGGGCGGGCTCGGTGGCCCCCGGGGCGCGATCCGAGGTCACGAACGACTGATCCGGCACCCCGATCCGCAGGATCATCCGGAGGTGGTGGAGGAGCTTCGGCACGAGCTGTGGGAGGCCCGGCCGGCCGGGTCCGTGCCGCCGGTTGTCTTCGCCGGGTACGCCCGCCCTCTGCTCGGCAACGATCCGCGGCACCGGGCGGCGTTGGCGGGGCAGTCGCACGGGCCGGCCGCCCTGCTGGGCCGCGCTGTGGATGTGGCCCGCTCGACTGTCGCCGTACCGTTGGGTCCGGCCGCGGGCCGCAACCTCGCGGTGCTCGGATCGGGTGCGGCGGCGGGCGGGCTGTTGGCGACGGCAGCCCGCAGCACCGCGGACCACCATGCGCCGGGCACCGCCCGTTTCCTGGTGGCGGCACCGGACCCGGGCGCCCGAGCGTTGGCGGAAGCGCTGACGGCGGAGCTGGCGACCCGGCATTCGGCCAAGCTGGTGGATGTGCCGACGCTGGTCGCGGATCCGGCCGACGACCTGCCGACATATCTGGTGGTCTTCGGTCTTGACCGGCCGGGCCCACGGGAGTTGCCGGTGGACCGGCTTCGTGCGCTGCTGCGGGACGGGCCGCCGGCGGGCCGGCACCTGCTGGGTTGGTGGCGTGCGGTGCCGCCGTTCGCCGCACTGCTCGACCCAGCCGGCGAGGTCGACAAGCTGGCCGCCGTGGTCGTGCTGGACGTGCCGGTCGCGCAGCTCACCGCGGTCTTCGGGCGGGCTGTGGAGTGGCGGGGCCGACCCGACCGGGCGGTGCTCTGGGACGGTCCGGACGAACGGGGCACGGTCCTTGTGCCGTTCGCCGACGAGGCCGGGTGATCCGGTGGCGCGGGCAGGGGGTGTCGAGATGGGTCCGAAGGCGACGGTGACCGGGCCGGGGCGGCAGCGGGTCCCCGCATCGAACGAGAGCGCCACGCAGGCGACGGTCGAGCCCAGCTCGGCCTGGGCGGAGTACCTGGCCGCGGCCCGCCAGCTGGACGGGGTACGCCGCGGCGCGGCTGCCGCCGCCGGTGAGCAGGCCCGGTCGGCGGACACTGCCCGGGAGGAGTTGACGGTGCTCCGTACCGGATTGGCGAGCCAGCAGGAACGGCTGCGCGAGCTGGGCGTACCAGCGATCTCCCTGGTGCCGTCGCCACCGGAGCTGAGCGAGGCCTCCCGGTCGATGGCGGGCGGCCCGGCTGCCGTGCTGGCGGCGCTGCGGGCCGCGCGGGGCCGGGCCGAGGCGGCGGACGCTGCCCTGGCCGCGCGACGCCGGTTCCGACCGGCGTCCTGGCCCGCGCGAATACGCAACCTGCTGGTGTACGGGCCGTTGGCGCTGGTGGTGCCGCTGATCCAGATTGCGGTGTACGCGGCTACGGGAGTGGGAGCGGCAAGTGTGGCCGCGTTGATCTGTGGGTTGCCGATGCCGGCCGTCGCGTTCGTCGCCGGTTGGGTGGGCATCGGGCGGTTGTTCCGGGTGAGCCCCGCCGAGCGACTGGACCGGACTGTGCGCTTCGGCGCGCTGGTGTGCCTGGTGCCGGCGGTGCTGGTAACTGCCGGCCTGCTACTGGCCCTGCTCGCCGGCTGATCCGCCGGCCGCCGGGAACGGACCGGGACGACCGCCCGGCCCGCCGGGGACGACGCATCCGCCGGGGACGGGCCGGAACGGAGCGGCCGGCCGTCCCGCGAGGGTCGGCCGGCCGTCGTGCATCGGAACGTCAGCGGGGGATGATCAACGCCATCGCCTCGGCACGTGACTTGGAGTCCGTCTGTAGGATGCCGCGTACCGCCGACGTGATGGTCTTGGCGCCGGATTTCTGGATGCCGCGCATCGCCATGCACATGTGCTCGCACTCGAGCACGACGACGACGCCGCGTGGGGCGAGTTTGTCCATCAGCAGGTCGGCGACCTGCGAGGTGAGCCGTTCCTGCACCTGGGGTCGGCGGGCGAAGACCTCGACCAGCCGGGCCAGCTTGGACAGGCCGGTGATCCGCCCGTCCGGGCCGGGGATGTAGCCGATGTGCGCGCTGCCGCGGAACGGCAGCAGGTGGTGCTCGCAGAGACTCATCACGTCGATGTCCCGGACGATCACCAGCTCTTCGTGGTTGGCCTCGAAGGTGGTGCTGAGCACCTGGGCCGGGTCGACGCGCAGGCCGGCGAAGAGTTCCGCGTACGCGCGGGCGACCCGGGCCGGGGTCTGCTGAAGCCCGTCACGGTCCGGATCCTCGCCGACGGCGATCAGGATCTCGCGGACGGCCTTCTCGATCCGGCCCAGGTCGACGGCGTCCTCGACGGGGCGGCCGGTCAGCTTGCCGCTGATCAGCCGGGCTGCGACGTAGTCCAGCTCGTCGTCACCGTCGGGTTCGGTCGCGGAGACGGCCAGCTCCCGGTGTGGGGAGCTGGCCGTCAGGTCGTTGCTCAGTGCGTGCCGTCCGAGTTGTTGGACGGCGCCACGCCACCGACCGACGCCTGCGCGCCGTCGGCCTGGGCCTGCGCCTTGAGCTTGTCCTTCTCCCCGGGGGTGAGCACTGGCGGCTCGGTGGAGGGCTGGCGCTTACCGAAGCCGTTGTAGGGTGCCAGCGGCGGGCGCTTGACCACCCGGGAGCAGATTCGCGCCATGTCGGCGGTGGAGAGGGTTTCCTTCTCCATCAGCTCGAGCACGATGTTGTCCAGGACGTCCCGGTATTCCACCAGGATCTCCCAGGCCTCGTCGTGCGCCAGCTCGACGAGTGCCCGCATCTCGCCGTCGATCTCGGCGGCCACCGAGTCCGAGTAGTCCCGCTCGTGGCCCATGTTGCGGCCGAGGAACGGCTCGTCCCCGCTGGTGCCGTACTTGATCGCGCCGAGCTTGGAACTCATGCCGTACTGGGTGATCATCGCGCGGGCCAGTTGGGTGGCCTTCTCGATGTCGTTGCCGGCACCGGTGGTGGGCTCGTGGAAGACCAACTCCTCGGCGGCGCGACCGCCCAGCGCGTACGCCAGGGTGTCGATCATCTCGGCGCGGGTCTGGGTGTACTTGTCTTCGGTCGGAAGCACCAGGGTGTGGCCCAGCGAGCGACCACGGGACAGGATCGTCACCTTGTGCACCGGCGCGGCGTGCGGCAGCGCCCAGGCGACGAGCGCGTGGCCACCCTCGTGGTACGCGGTGATCTTCTTTTCGTTGTCGCTCATGACGCGGGTCCGTCGCTGCGGACCGGCGACCACCCGGTCGATCGACTCTTCCAACGAGTCGTTGGAGATCGCGCGCTGCTCCTTGCGAGCGGTGAGCAGGGCCGACTCGTTGATCACGTTGGCCAGGTCGGCGCCGCTGAAGCCCGGCGTGCGACGGGCCACCGCGTCGAGGTCGACGTCGGGCGTGAACGGCTTGCCCTTGGCGTGCACCCGCAGGATGGCCTTGCGGCCCTCCATGTCGGGGGCGTCCACCGGGATCTGCCGGTCGAACCGGCCCGGGCGCAGCAGCGCCGGGTCGAGGATGTCCGGCCGGTTGGTGGCCGCGATCAGGATGACCCCGCCCTTGGTGTCGAAGCCGTCCATCTCGACGAGCAGTTGGTTGAGCGTCTGCTCCCGCTCGTCGTGACCGCCACCCATGCCGGCGCCACGGTGCCGGCCGACGGCGTCGATCTCGTCGACGAAGACGATCGCCGGGGCGTTGGTCTTGGCCTGCTCGAACAGGTCACGGACCCGGCTGGCGCCGACGCCCACGAACATCTCCACGAAGTCGGAGCCGGAGATGGAGTAGAAAGGCACCCCGGCCTCGCCGGCTACCGCGCGGGCCAGCAGCGTCTTGCCGGTGCCGGGCGGGCCGAACAGCAGCACACCCTTCGGGATCTTGGCGCCGAGGGCCTGGTACTTGGCCGGGTTCTGGAGGAAGTCCTTGATCTCGTACAGCTCCTCGACGGCCTCCTCGGCACCCGCGACGTCCGCGAAGGTCGTCTTCGGAGTGTCCTTGGTGATCATCTTCGCCTTGGACTTGCCGAAGTTGAGCACCCGGGAGCCGCCGCCCTGCATCTGCGACATGAAGAACAGCAGCAGGAGGACGAGCAACGCGATCGGCAGCAGGTTGACCAGCAGGCTCACCCAGATGCTGTCCGAGGAGACCTTGGTGTCGGCCGGCCCGGTGACGCGGTTGGCCGCCTTGGCGTCCAGCACCTCGTTCCAGACCTCGTCGCCGACCTGGTACGGGAATTGAGCCTCGATCTTGTTGGTCTCGGTCTTGCCGAACTTGGTCTTCTGGGCCAGGTCCAGTTGGAGCGTCTGCTCCTTGTCCTGGAAGACCACCTTGTTGATCTTGGCGGTGTGGAGCTGATCGAGCGCAACGGAAGTGTCCACGCGGTGGTAGCTGGGACCAGCGGTGAACAGCTGACTGAGCACAACTGCGCCGAGGATGACCAGGATGATCCAGACCACCGGTCGGCGGAAGAAACGCGTACGTTCCATACTGTTGTCGAGCGCCGGAGCGCCCGCATCCTCCTGATCGACGTCCTGACCATCTGATTGGTGTCGCCGCGGTGAGCGGCGGCCGGAGCTGCCATGCGGGGCGGCCTCGACCCCCGAGGCGCGAAAACTGCCGCGCCTCGGTCATTCGACGGTACACCGTGTACGCGAGGAGCGAGCTCGCGAGCCCCGCACTCGGCGCACCTTTGATATCGATGGCACGCACCGTGGGCAGGCCCACCAGCCCCGCGACCCGCGTACGGCGGGTCCGGCTGGAACCGGCGTGGCGGGGAGTCCGACCCGGCCACCTGACGGCCCGGTCAAGCGGGCCGAGAGGGGTCGGCGCGGAGTAACCTCCGGGCCACCGGGTCCACGGTAGTCGCAAGAGCTGAGAGCGCGCTGAACGTCGGCTTGATGGATGCCGATGCGAGTCGACCTCACGCCCCCCGGGGGCCGCCCGGGTTGGTCGCGCGGACGTCAGGAGCGGGCGTAGACCTCGGGCTTGAGCACCCCGACGTAGGGCAGCTCCCGGTAGCGCTCACCGAAGTCCAGGCCGTAGCCGACGACGAATTCGGTGGGGATGTCGAAGCCGACATACTTGACCGGGACCGGCACCTTGACCGCGTCGGGCTTGCGGAACAGCGCGACGACCTCGACGCTCGCCGCGGAGCGGGACTCCAGGTAGCGCAGCAGCCAGGAGAGCGTGAGCCCGGAGTCGACGATGTCCTCGACGACCACCACGTGTCGACCGGCGATGTCCCGGTCCAGGTCCTTGAGGATGCGGACCACCCCGGACGAGGTGGTGCCCTGTCCGTACGAGGAGATGGCCATGAAGTCGAGCTCGGCCGGGGGGCCGTTGCGGCCCAGCGCCCGGGCGAAGTCCGCCATGAACATCACCGCGCCCTTGAGTACGCACACCAGCAGCAGGCCGTCAGTCACGTGGGAGTAGTCGGCGGAGACCTGCTTGGCCAGCTCCGCCGTCTTCTCGCGGATCTGCGCCTCCGAGATGATTACGTGGTCGATGTCGGCGTCGTACCAGGAGCCGTCAGCCATGACTCCTAGCCTGCCGTACGTCGGATGGCCTCCGTCGGCGGGGCCGCACCTTTTGGCGCGGTCCCGCCCGGGATTTTTTGGGCAAATAATGCTAATCGCATCAGTTGGTGCGTGACCGCCAGCGGCGACCGCCGTCGCTGGGCTTCCAGTCGGCCGAGTCGTGACTGTCGGCGGTGAGGCCGGCCGCCGAGGCGGCGACGAGCAGGACAAGGAACAGGAGGAAGAACAAGAACTCCATGGCGGCGCTCGCTTTCGCATGATTGCTGTCGGTTTCGCCGCCGGTGCGCACCGGACTGACACCAGTCTCCGACCACTGGCCCCGATCGGACAGTGGCAGCGATGCCATTGAGCATCGATTTACTGCCACCACTGGGGTTACCCTCGTCACATGCTCCGGTCCGTTGCCGTTCTCGCCCTCGACCAGGTCGCCCCCTTCGAGCTCGGCGTGCTCGCCGAGGTGTTCGGCACCGACCGGACCGCCGACGGTTTTCCCGGCTACCGCTTCCAGGTGTGCAGCCCGGACGGCGCTCCGGTGCGTACCTCGTCCGGCTTCCACCTCACCCCGCACGCCGACCTCGGCCCGGTCGACGAGGCCGACCTGGTGGCCGTCCCCGCGCACAGCCAGGGCACCAGCGTCCCCAGCCCGGTGCTCGACGCGCTACGGCGGGCCGACGCCCGCGGCGCGCACCTGTTCAGCGTCTGCTCCGGGGCCTTCCTGCTCGGCGAGGCCGGGCTGCTCGACGACCGGGAGTGCACGACCCACTGGCGGTACGTGGACGAGCTGCAACGCCGGCACCCACGCGCCCGGGTGCGCTGCAACTCGCTCTACGTCCAGGACGGCCGGCTGCTCACCAGCGCCGGCACGGCCGCCGGCATCGACGCCTGCCTGCACCTGATCCGCCAGGAGCACGGCTCGGCCACCGCGACCCGGCTGGCCCGGCGGATGGTGGTCCCGCCGCACCGCGACGGCGGCCAGTCCCAGTACGTCGAGGCGCCCATCCCGAAGGCGCCCGAGGCACCCACCCTGGAGCCGGTGCTGGAGTGGCTGATGGGGCACCTGGACCGGACGACCACCGTGGAGGAGTTGGCCGCCCGCGCCGGCATGGCACCACGCACGTTCGCCCGCCGGTTCCGCGCCGAGACCGGCACCACCCCACACGACTGGCTCACCAACCAACGGGTGCTGCTCGCCCGGCGGCTGCTCGAAGAGACGCCGTTGAGCGTGGAGGCCGTCGCCGACCAGTCCGGCTTCGGCGACGCCGCGGCGCTACGCCACCACTTCACCCGCCGCGTTGGCGCCACCCCACACAGCTACCGGACCACGTTCCGGGACCGGGAGCACAGCGGCTGAGGCCCTCGGCACCGGCCGTACCGCCGGATGACCCGGGCCGGCGGCCGACCCATGCACCACCCACGCCGCCTTTGCTCTGCACCCGCCCGCGCACCGCGCACGGTCCGTAACTGGCGCGTGGGCGGGTGCAGAGCAAAGGGCCCGCAGGCCGGTGGGACGGGTTGTGTTCGATCGAGGCGTCGACCGGTGGCGGATCAGCCGGGGATCAGCCGGGGATCAGCGGCGACAGTCGGTCGGCGCGGCGGAGCACCCGGACACCCCCGGGAAGGTCGGTGGGGCCCTGACCATGCCAGGCGGTGACCAGCGCGTCCAGGGCGTCGACGTGCCGGTGCGACAGCGCTCCCGGCGAGGCGCCCAGCTCACGCGCCCAGGAGTGCAGCACCCGGCCACGCACCGCGGGGGCCAGCCCGGCCAGCGCGGCCACCGAGAGCCCTCCGTCGGGGCGCCGTGCCGCAGCCAGCGCCGCCGCCGCCACCTCGTCGAGCGCGGCGTTGTCGGCCGCCACCAACCCGGCGGTACGCGCGAGGTTGGCCACCACGCCGGGCCCGAGCGCCCGCACCAGCGCCGGCAGCAGGTCGGCCCGCACCCGGGAGCGGGCGTACGACGGGTCGGTGTTGTGCGGGTCCTGCCACGGGCTCAGCCCGAGCACGGCACACGCGGCGCGGGTCTGTTCCCGACCGATCTCCAGCAACGGGCGCAGCAGCGGCACCCCGCCCAGGTCCCGCCGGGCGGGCATTCCGGCCAGCCCTCGTGGGCCGGCGCCCCGGGCGAGCGCCAGCAGCACCGTCTCCGCCTGGTCGTCGCGGGTGTGCCCGGTGAGCACCCCGACGGCGTTCTGCTGCCGGGCCACCTCGGTCAGTGCCTCGTAACGAGCCTCCCGGGCCGCCGCCTCCGGCCCGCCCGGACGCCCGGCCACCTTCACCCGCACCACCGTCGTCGACGCGAAACCGACATCGGCGGCCCAGGCTGCCACCGCCTCGGCACGCTTCGCGGAGCCGGCTTGCAGGTCGTGGTCGACAGTGACGAGCAGTGCGGCGCGGCCCAGCCGAGGCGCCACGAACGCGGTGGCCGCCGCCAGGGCGAGCGAGTCGGCTCCGCCGGAGCAGGCGACAAGCACCGGCCCACCGGACGGCAGACCGGTCAGGGCGCGGCGGACCGCCACCCGGATCGCGGCCACCGGTGGGGCGAGCGCGGCCACCGCTGGGAAATCAGCCAGCAGCCGGAACGGTGCCGGCCGGGCCGTGCACCCGGGCCACCCAGGCATCCGGGTCACCCAACTCGGACAGCCGGGGCAGCGTGAGCGGCGAGTTGAAGATCGAGTTGAACCCGTCCATGCCGACCCGCTCCACCACGCCGTGCACGAACTTGCGTCCCTCGGCGTACTGGCGCATCTTGACGTCCACCCCGAGCAGGCGGCGGATGGCCTTCTCCAGCGGGTTGCCCGCCTCCCGGCGTCGGTTGAACGACGCCCGGATCTGCCCCACGCTCGGGATCACCTGCGGGCCGACACCGTCCATGACGAACTCGGCGTGCCCCTCCAGCAGGGTCATCAACGCGGTGAGCCGGTCCAGCACGGCCCGCTGCGCCGGGGTCTGCACGATGTCCAGCACGCTGGTGCGGCTTTCCGGATCACGGACCGCCTCGGACAGCGTGGCCACCCCGCGCCGCAGCCGCTCGACCAGGTGCTCGCTCCCGCTGGACGAGGCGTCGACGAACGCCTGCACCTCGCCCAGGAAATAGCCCCGCATCCACGGGACGGCGGTGAACTGGGTCCGGTGGGTGACCTCGTGCAGGCACACCCAGAGCCGGAAGTCCCGTGGATCGGCGCCGAGCTTGCGCTCCACCTCGACGATGTTCGGGGCGACCAGCAGCAGTTGACCCGGGTCGGCCGAGAAGACCTCGTACTGCCCGAGCACCCGGCCGGAGAGGTAGGCCAGCACCGTGCCGGCCTGCACCCCGGTCAGCCGGGACCCGACCGCCTCGGTCAACGCGCCCGGCTGCTTGTCGCCGGACAACCGGCTCACCAGCGGAGTGATCACCTCGCGAAGACCGGCGATGTTCGTCGCGGCCCAGTCACGCCTGTCGACCACCCGGACCGGCGGATGCGCCACCTGCGCCCGCAGCCCCGTGTAGTCGGCCACGTGCCCGGCCGCCTCCTCGGTCAGCCGGCGCAGGTCGCCGACCACGTCGGTAGCCTCGGCATACGACACCCGGGGGCCCGACTTGCTCAACGCCCCCGCGGTGGCGGCGGCCAGATCCCAGTCCACGAACTGCGCCATGGACCCACCGTACCCGCGCCGCGACACCCCGGCCCGGGCTCGCGCCCCCGATCGACAGCGCCGCCGGCCGCGACGGGGGGCCGGAGACCCCGGGCGGTGCCGGTCAGCGGCAGCCGCAGTTCGCCAGTGCGGCGGCGATCCGGTCCAGCGCCGGTTGGGCGGTTTCCTTCCCGCCCGGCACCTTGTCGGTGAGCACCGCGAAGGTGAGTAGCCGACCATCGGCGGTGGTGACCAGGCCCGCGATGGAGTGCACGGCGGTCAGTGTGCCGGTCTTCGCCCGGACGCTCCCCGCTCCGGGCGCGGTGCCGGCGGTGTTGCGGTAGCGCTCCTCCAGAGTCCCGGACCAGCCGCCCACCGGCAGACCGCCGAAGACACCTGCCAACTCCGGATGGTCCGGGCTCGCCGCCAGTCGGATCAGGTCGGTCAGCACCGACGGGCTGATCCGGTTGTTGCGGGACAAACCGCTGCCGTCGGAGAGGGTGATCTCGTCGGCGGGCAGGCCCAGTTCGGCCACCTCCGCGTCCATCGCGGCAGCGCCGCCGTCGAACGAGGCCGGCTGGTTGCGGGCCAACGCGACCTGCCGGGCCAACGCCTCGGCCACCAGGTTGTCACTCTCGCTGATCATGATGTCGACCAGCCGGATCATCGGCGGAGACAGCACCACCCCCAGCTCGGTGCCCGCCGCCGGGGTGCCACCGGCCGCGGCGGGTGCCGGGGCCGTGCCACGCTTCACGGCGTCGGAAGGCACACCGAGCAGCCGGGCGAACGCCTTACCGGCGGCCAGGTCCGGCTCGGCGAACCGCTCCGCGGCGCCGTGTGCGACGCCCGGGTCCCGGCGAGCGCCGTCTGTCATCAACGCCGTCACCGCGCCGCCGGACCCACCGGTGGGGATGTCGTCGTCCCAGCCCGGGCCGTAGACCGGACCGGAGTAGACCGAACCGTCGACAGTGACACCGGTCGGGGCGGTGCCGCCGAGCGCCGTACGCACCTGGGTGGCCAGATCGTCGAGCCGCGCCGCTCCCGGGTAGTAACCCTTCTTGTTGATCGCGAGGGTGGGATCGCCGCCACCGATGATCACCACCTCGCCGGCCTTCGCGCCGGCCACCGCGCGGGTGGGGATCCGGTAGCCCGGTCCTCGGGCGGCCAGCGCCGTCACCGCCGTCGCCAGTTTGGTCACCGAGGCGGGCACTGTGCCGTCGTCCGCCCCCTTGCCGAACAGCGTCTGGCCGGAGATGACGTCGGCCACCGAGACGTTCACCCGAGGGCCCAGGGCAGCGACCCCGACCAGCGGGTCGAGCGCGGCACGAACCCCGTCCGGGGTGGGCAGCGCGGCGTTCGGGTCCGGGCCGGGAAGCACGTCCGCCGGGTCCGGCTCCGGGGTCACGCCAGCCGCGTTCGGCGCGGACCCGGCGTCGTCGCCCAGCCATCCGGCGACCGGACCAGGTCGGACGACGACGACGCCGACGCCGGCGAGCACCAGCAGCAGCACGACGGCCAACACCACCGGCAGCCGCCGCCGACGAGCCGGGGCGACCGGCGTGGGTGCCGGCGCGGCATCAGCGGGCGAGGGCAACGCGGAGATCGGCGGGCCCAGCGGTGGGACATCGGCGCCACCGGCGGTCGGGCCAGGCCACGCGCCGGGCGGAGCCGGGCTCACCGGGACGGAGGCGCTGCCGCGCGACGGGCCGCTCGTCGGCCGGTCGCCGCCGACCACCGGGAAGCGGCCGTTGTTCGGGGTGGGCTGGGCCGAGCCGGCCGGCGGGCGCCAGGGCAGCGGTGGGGTTGGCTCGGGGGTCGGGGGCGCTGGCTCGGGAGTCCGTGGAAGGTGGGCCTCCGGCACCGGGACCCTCCCCGTGGCGCCACCGGATCCGGATCGTCCGGTACCGTGCGCGGAGCCCCCGTCCGGGCGGTAGTGTGAATCTTCCCTCCCCACGACCCCCTCCTCCCCCAGCGAAAATCGGCTTGGGTGACACTACTTCGGTCCGAAGACTATGCGGCGGCCGGAGTCGGCGGGTGGGCATTCACCTGTCCGGAGGGGCCGCCAGTGGTTCCGTTAGCCAGCGTGGGCAGACGAGGGAGCGTGCAGATGGATTTCGACGTGACGGTTGAGATCCCCAAGGGTCACCGGAACAAGTACGAGGTGGACCACAAGACCGGCCGGATCCGGCTGGACCGCACCCTCTTCACCTCCACTCAATACCCGGCCGACTACGGGTTCATCGAGGGCACTCTGGGCGAGGACGGCGATCCGCTGGACGCGCTGGTGCTCGTCCCCGAGCCGACCTTCCCGGGCTGCCTGATCCGCTGCCGCACCATCGGCATGTTCCGGATGACCGACGAGAAGGGCGGGGACGACAAGGTCCTCTGCGTGCCCTACGAGGACCCTCGCCAGGAGCACCTGCGCGACATCCACCACCTCGGCGAGTTCGACCGGCTGGAGATCCAGCACTTCTTCGAGGTGTACAAGGACCTGGAGCCCGGCAAGTCGGTGGAGGGCGCGACCTGGGTCGGCCGCACCGAGGCCGAGGCCGAGATCCACGCCTCCTACCAGCGGGCCCGCGACGCCGAGGCGCGCGGCGAGTCCGCCCACTGACGACCGCTGACGCACCGGGCCCGGGGGCCGCTCAACCGAGCAGCCCCCGGGCCCTGTCGTACAGGTCGAGCACCGCGCACGCGATCGGCACCACGGCGACCACCAGGGCCGTGTCGGTGAGATCCGCGACCCTCCCGAGGTACGGCGAGACCGGCCGGCGGGCATAGCCGGTGCCGCCGGCGGCGGCCACCAGGGCCAGCACCGCACCGCCCAGGACCAGCGCCAGTCGCCCGGCGTCGTCGGCCCCGTCGACAAGCGCCGCGCCAAGCACGGCGTAGCCGGCCAGCCCGGCGAGCACCGTCGGCACCCGGTGCCGCAGTGCCACGAACAACCGCGACCGCAGCAGCAGCACGGCCGAGGTGACCGCCAGCAGCACCCGGCCGGCCGTCGCGCCGGTGACACCGAGTACGACAGCCGCGGCCACCGCCAGCAGCGCGTGCCCGATCAACATCCCGGTGAGCACCTCCTCGGTGCGGATCACCGCGGCGTGTACCCGGCTCCGGTCCGGCAGGTCCCGGGCCCGCTCCGGCCCTTCCGTGGGGGTCGACGTCGGCAGGGTGATCGGCGGCAGGGGCAGCTTGCCCAGCCGGATGGCCAGCAGCGGTATCACGCCGATGGCGAAGACCAGTGCGCTGAGCAGCACCGCCGCCGTGCCGGCCGGGGTCAGCAGCAGCCCCCCGAGCGCCGCCCCGGTGCCGAGCAGGCCGACCGTGACGCCGGCTACGAAGACCCGCAGTCGGCTGGCCACCCCGAGCAGGCCGATCAGCGCCACCAGCAGCAGCGCCACCGAACCGGCCAGCAGTTCGGGTGCGCCCACCCAGCGGGCCGGTCCGAAGGGCCCGACCGGGTCGCCCGAGCCGACCGCGAGGGCGCCGGCCGTGAACGCGTACGGCAGCGCGTAGCCACCGAGCGTCGCCCCTGCGGTGCCGTCGCCGTTGGCACGGGAGGCCACCGTGCCGGCGACGGTGAGCAGCAGCGCCACCACGGCGGCCGCCAGCCAGCCGGCCCGGTGCGCGGGACCGCCGACGAGCAGGGCGAGCAGCCCGACGGAGAGCGGTACGGCGGCACCGGCCAGACCGGCGGCCCGGGTCGCGGTGGGCGACCAGGCGCCGCCGCGGCGGCGGGCACCGTCGGCGATCGCCTCGACCACGTCGTCGTACTCCAGCTCTGGCCAGTGCGCGCGGGCCGGCACGAGGTGCAGCACCTCACCGTCGCGGACGCCCTGGGGCAGTAGCGCCTGTGCTGTCGTCAGCAGCGCGCCGTCGGTGCGGCGCAGGACCCAACCGCCGTGCTGTTCGCCGTCGTCGGCGAGCCCGACGCCGGCGTGTCGGAGCACGTCGGGCAGCAACTCGGCCAGGGGCACCTGCTCCGGCAGGGCGACGTCCACCCGTCGTTGCGGCGCGCTGATGGTGACGCGGGCCAGCCCGGTAGTCATCGACTGGTCTCCATATCGAGGGGGATCGGAGGCTGCGCGGACGACAGGACTTTACCTACCATGAGTCCGGTTCGGGTTACCCAGCGCTGTCAGGAGGCCGGTTGTCCACCGTCGTCATCAAGCGCCCGCCGCGTCGACCGGCGCCGGAGATCCCCGCCGGCGAACTGCCGGTCGAGGCGCCGCCAGAGATCCCCGTGGTGGCCGGCGGGCGGTGGCAGCAGATGCTCATGGTGCTGCCGATGCTCGGGGGCACTGTGGCGATGGCGATGATGTTCGGCCGGGGTGGCGGCACCTACTCGTACGTGGTGGGTGGCATGTTCGGGCTCTCCTCGCTGGCGATGCTGGTGACCTCCTGGGGCAGCGCCTCCGGCACGCCGAAGAAGTCCGAGATGATGGCCGCCCGCAGGGAGTACCTGCGCCACCTGGCCACGCTGCGGCGGCGGGTCCGCCGAACGGCGGGACAGCAGCGGGCGGGGCTCTTCTACCGGCACCCGGACCCGGGCGGGCTCTGGTCGACGGTGGACAGTCACCGGGTCTGGGAGCGGAGGCCCGCCGATCCGGACTTCGCGGTGGTGCGGGTCGCCGTCGGGCCGCAGACCCTGGCCACCCCGCTCGTCCCACCTGCCACCCGGCCATTGGAGGAGTTGGAGCCGATGACCGCCGGCGCGCTGCGCCGCTTTCTGGACGCGTACTCCGTCGTGCCGGACCTGCCGGTGGCCCTGTCGTTGCGCAGCTTCGCCCGGGTGCACGTGCGGTCCGCCGGTCGGAGCGGGGGCGGCACCCCGACCACCGGTGGGCCACCCACCGGCGACCCGGCGGCGCAGTCGCTGGTCCGGGCCGTGCTGACCCAGCTCGCGGTCTTCCACGCCCCCGACGAGCTGCTCGTCGCGGTGTGCGCCGGGCCCGAACGCCGGGCCTGCTGGGAGTGGGTGAAGTGGTTTCCGCACGCGCACCATCCGAGCCGCACCGACGCGCTCGGCCCGGTACGCCTGGTCACCAGCTCCGCCGCCGAGTTGGAACGGCTGCTGGCCGACGTGCTGGCAAGTCGGTCGCGGTTCAGCCCGGCCGGTCCGGCCACCGACGGCCCGCACGTGGTGGTGGTCCTCGACGGCGGCGACCTGACCGGCGCCAGTGACCTGACCGGTGACGGCGGCATCGACGCGGTCACCGTGCTGGACCTGGACACCCCGCCGCCCCGGCTGCTCGACAGGTACGCGCTGCTGCTGGAGTTACACGGCCGACGGCTGCACTCGTGGTCGTCCGACGGGCACGCCGAGGTGGGCACCGCCGACCAGCTCGACCTCGCCGACGCCGAGGCGATCGCCAGACGGTTGGCGCCGCTGCGGCTCGCCGGCGCGGCACGCGGACCGGACGCCCCGCTCCAGGCCGACCTGGGTCTTCCCGAACTGCTCGGGATCGGTGACCCGGAGAGCTTCACCGCCGAGCAGGGCTGGTTGCCGCGCTCGGCACGGGACCGGCTGCGGGTGCCGATCGGGGTGGGCGCGGACGGCGGCGCCATCGAGCTGGACCTCAAGGAGTCCGCCCAGGACGGGATGGGCCCGCACGGCCTGCTGATCGGGGCGACCGGCTCCGGCAAGTCCGAGTTGCTGCGCACGCTGGTGCTGGGGCTGGCGGCCACGCACAGCTCGGAACAGCTCAACTTCGTGCTCGTCGACTTCAAGGGTGGTGCCACCTTCGCCTCGTTCGACCGGCTGCCGCACACCGCGGCCGTGATCACGAACCTGGCCGACGCGTTACCCCTTGTCGACCGGATGGTCGACGCGATCAACGGGGAGCTCATCCGCCGCCAGGAGCTGCTGCGCCGCGCCGGCAACTTCGCCAGCGTGCGCGACTACGAACGGGCCCGGGCGGCCGGCAGCCCACTGGCTCCGCTGCCGTCGCTGCTGCTGATCTGCGACGAGTTCTCCGAGTTGCTCTCCGCCAAGCCCGACTTCATCGACCTGTTCGTGCAGATCGGCCGGCTGGGCCGGTCGCTCGGCGTGCACCTGCTGCTCGCCAGCCAGCGCCTGGAGGAGGGACGGCTACGCGGGCTGGACACCCACCTGTCGTACCGGATCGGTCTGCGTACCTTCTCCGCGTTGGAGTCGCGCACCGTGCTCGGGGTGCCGGACGCGCACGAGCTGCCCCGCTCGCCGGGGCACGGCTACCTGCGCGCCGGCACCGACCCGCTGGCCCGGTTCAAGGCCGCGTACGTCTCCGGTGCGGTCCGCCGACGGACCGCGACGGCCGGCGTCACCGCCGAGGGAGGCGCCCGGCTGCTCACCTTCACCACCCACGTCGTGCCGGTGCCCGAGCCGGCGACCCCGGTCGTGCCCGTCGTGGCGGAGGATGAGGACCGGCAGACACTGCTCGACCTGCTGGTGGACCGGCTCGTCGGGCAGGGCCCGCCGGCGCACCAGGTCTGGCTCCCGCCGCTCGGTCAGCCGCCGGCCCTGGACGAGCTGCTCGGCCCGGTCGAGGTGGACCCGAAGCGCGGGCTCACAGTGGGCAACCCGGAGCTGCACGGCGCGCTCGGCGTGCCGCTCGCCGTCGTCGACAAGCCGTTGGAGCAGCGCCGGGACCTGCTCTGGCTGGCGTTGGACGGCGCCGCCGGGCACGTCGCGGTGGTCGGCGCGCCGCAGAGTGGCAAGTCCACGTCCCTGCGCACGCTGATCTGCGCGTTGGCGCTCACCCACACCCCGGCCGAGGTGCAGGTCTACTGCCTCGACTTCGGTGGCGGCGGGTTGGCCGCGCTGCGCGACCTCCCACACGTGGGCGGGGTGACGGGTCGGGCCGACCCGACCGCCGTACGACGGACCGTCGGCGAGATGACCACCCTGCTGGCCGATCGGGAACGCCGCTTCGCGGAGCTGGGCGTGGAGTCGATGGCCGTGTACCGGCAGCGCCGGGCCGCGGCGGGATCGACAGGTCAGCGCGGGGCCGATCCCTTCGGTGACGTGTTCCTGGTGATCGACGGTTGGAGTACGGTCCGCGGCGAGTACGACGATCTGGAACCGCTGGTCACCGACCTGGCCACCCGGGGTCTGTCGTACGGGCTGCACGTGGTCGCCACCGCGCTGCGCTGGCTGGACTTCCGTCCGGCGATCCGGGACCTGTTCGGCTCGCGGTTGGAGCTGCGCCTCGGTGACCCGTCCGACTCGCTTGTGGCGCGGCGTGCCGCCGCCAACGTGCCGGAGCGCCCGGGTCGGGGGGTGACGGCGGAGGGCCTGCACTTCCTCACCGCGCTGCCCCAACTCACCGGCATCGGGGACACCGCCGATCTGGTCAAGCGGGTCGCCGGCAGTTGGGACGGTCCGCCGGCGCCCCGGGTCCGGCTGCTCCCGCCGGTGCTGCCGTACGCCGATCTGGACCTCGCCGCGACGAGCGGGCTGCGGTTGCCGATCGGGATCGCGGAGGCGGACCTGCGTCCGGTGGTGCTCGACTTCGCCACCGAGCCACACTTCGTGGTCTTCGGGGACTCGGAGTGCGGCAAGTCGTCTTTCCTGCGGGCGCTGGCCACGTCGATCATCACCCGGTTCACTCCCGAGCAGGCCCGGGTGATCCTTGTCGACTACCGGCGCAGCCTGCTCGGTGCCATCGAGACGCCGCACCTGATCGGGTACGGCACCGCCGCGGCGCACACCGCCGACCTGGTCGAGTCGGCCGCCGGTTATCTGGAGCGGCGGGCTCCGGGGCCGGAGGTCACCCCGCAGCAGTTGCGGGACCGATCCTGGTGGTCCGGGCCGGAGCTGTTCGTGCTGGTGGACGACTACGACCTGGTGGCGGCCGGGCCGGCGAACCCGTTGCGCGCGCTGGAGGAGCACCTGCCGCACGCGCGGGACGTCGGGCTGCACCTGGTGCTGGCGCGCCGGTCCGGTGGTGCGGGCCGCGCCCAGTACGAGCCGATCGTGCAGCGACTGCGGGAACTGTCCACCGCCGGTCTGGTGATGGCGGGCAGCCCGGAGGAGGGCGCACTCGTCGGCCCGGTGCGGCCGGGGCCGCTGCCGCCGGGGCGTGGTCGGCTGGTCACCCGACGGGAGGGCGTACGCCTTGTTCAGCTCGCACAACTGCCGCCGCAATGACCTGAGTCGCCGGTTCTTCCCGTGACGGGTGGGGAAACCGGTAATCTCCGATCGTCATGGTTCCGTCGGGATGAATGGCTGGGGATGTGACAGGGGTGCGGCACAGCGGTCCGTCGGCGGCCCGACGGGCGACCGTCCGGGCGTTGCTCGGTGTGGCCGCGGCGCTCGTCGTGGTGGCGCCGACCGCGGCGACCGTGCCCGTCACCGCGCCCAGCCGTGGCGGGCAGCTCGCCGGAGCGCCGCTCGCGTTCGCCCCGGGCGACACCGTCGCCCGCACCGACCAGGTCCGCGACGAGCAGTGGCAGCTCGACGAGTTGCAGGCCGAGACCGCCTGGCGCAGCTCGACCGGCCGGGGCGTGACGGTCGCCGTGGTCGACTCCGGGGTGGACGGCAGTCATCCCGACCTGGTCGGTCAGGTCCTGCCCGGTCAGGATCTGGTCGGCCCCGACGGGGGGCCGGGCCCGGATCCGGTGGGGCACGGCACGACTGTCGCCGGCCTGATCGCCGGCCGTAAGGACGACAAGCGGGGCGTGGTCGGCCTCGCGCCGGACGCGCGGATCCTGCCGGTCCGGGTGCTCGATGAGGACAACCGCTACGACGACGCGCTGATCGTCGCCCAGGGGGTTCGCTGGGCGGTCGACCACGGCGCCCGCGTGATCAACCTGTCGTTGGGCGGCAGTGGCGACAGCCCGGCCCTGGCGGCGGCCCTGGACTACGCGTTCGTCCGGGACGTGGTCGTCATCGCGTGCACCGGCAACCTGGCCACCTCCACCAGCACCAAGGTGTGGTATCCGGCCCGTGAGCCGGGCGTCATCGCGGTCACCGGCCTGGAGCGCAGCAGCGAGAACCTGTGGTCCGGCTCGATCACCGGCCCGCCGACGGTGCTCAGCGCTCCCGCCACCGGGCTGGTCGGCGCCAAACCCCCGAGCGGGTACTGGCGGGTGCAGGGCACCAGCTTCGCCGCACCGCTGGTGGCGGCCACCGCCGCGCTGGTCCGGTCCCGCTATCCGCAGATGCCCGCGGGTGAGGTGGTCAACCGCCTGCTGGCCACCGCCCGGGATCTCGGCCCGACCGGTCGGGACGACCGCTTCGGGTACGGGATGGTCGACCCGGTGGCCGCGTTGACCGCCCAGTTGCCGCCGGTGACCGGCAACCCGCTGGACGACCAGACGTCGCCGGGCGTGACCGGCTTCGGCGCGGCTCCCGGCTCGGCCGACAACTCGGTGGCCGGCGCCGGCAGCGATCCGCTCGGTCTCGCCGCTCCCCATCAGGAGACCCGGTGGAGGGCCCGGGCGGCAGGTGGCCAGGACACGTCGGCTCCGGAGCAACTGTGGACCGGGCTCGTGCTCCTCGTCGCGCTGACCGGCGGCGCCACCCTGCTGGTGCGCCGTTTCCGTCAGCGGTCCCGTTGACCGAGGGCTGACCGGCCGATCGGTGGGGTAGAACGGTTCGCATGAACGCGCCCGGCCCACGTACTCTCGGCACCGCCCGGCACCCGTCCTGGCGGCACCGCCGACTCGACCCGGACCATCCGCTGGGGCTGCGGCTGACCCTGGCCGCGTCGGCGGCCTTCCTGGTGCTTGTGCCTTTCGCGCTGCTCGCGCTGCTGGTGCTCGGCGCCTGGGCACCGCTGCACCGGCTGGACACGGCGGTCACCGCAGGGCTGCACGGGTACGCGCTCGAGCACCCGGCCTGGGTCGTGCTGATGCGGATCTGGAGCGAGGTGTTCGCGCCGATGCCGCTGCGGGCCGTCACCCTGCTCCTGGTGATCTGGTTGCTGCGCCGGGGAGCCCGCCGGCTGGCCCTCTGGGTGACAACCACAATGGTGGTGGGTGGGTTGTTCGGCCCGTTGCTGAAGCTGCTCGTCGGCCGGGACCGCCCGGAGCTGTTGGACCCGGTGGCGCGGGCCGCCGGCTACTCGTTCCCCTCCGGTCACGCGCTGAACGCCACACTGACCGCCGGGGTGCTGCTGCTGGTGCTGTTGCCGTACGCCGGCCGGGGATTGGGGCGGGCCGCCCTCTGGGTGGCCGCGCTGCTGCTCACCGTCGTGACCGGGTTGAGCAGGGTGGCGCTCGGCGTGCACTTCACCAGCGACGTGCTGGGCGCCTGGCTGCTCGGTGTGGCGGTGGTCGCGGCCACCACCGCCGCGTTCACCAGTTGGCGTGCGCACACCGGCCTTCGGCCGGTCCAGCCGGCCCGCGACGGCGTTGCTCCCGAGGTCGAGCGGCACCCCGGAGCGGTCTGAGGCGTGCCGCCGAGGTCCACCGGGTATTGGCGCACGCATGTCCGACACCGTGGTCCAGATCATCCGGCGGGTGCTGCTGCCGGTGTCCCTCCTGTTCGGCGTCATGGTGCTGCTCGGGGTGCTGGTCACCCGGGTGTTCGTGCGGACCTGGCCGTTCACCGTCGAAGACGCGGTGAACCGGGAACTCGCCGGCGACCGCACCGACGGCTGGAACTCCGTCTCGCTGGTGTTCAGCACACTGGCCAGCACCCAGATGATCGTCGTGGTCACCGTCCTGGTGGCGCTGGCGCTGCGGCTCTGGCTGAACCGCTGGCGGGAGCCGCTGTTCCTGTGCGCGGCGGTGACCGCCCAGGCGCTGGTGTTCCTGCTGACCACGCTGGCGATCGACAGGCGACGGCCGGCGGTGGAGCACATGGATGTCTCGCCGCCCACGTCGAGCTTCCCGTCCGGGCACACCTCGGCGGCAGTCGCGCTCTATGTCGGTATCGCCGTGCTGATGGCGCTGCGGGTGCGCAGCACCGGTGCGAAGGTCGCCTGGTGGACGCTGCTGGTGATGGTGCCACTGGGTGTGGCGCTGACCCGGATGTACCGGGGGATGCATCACCCGAGCGACGTGGTGGCGTCCTTCCTCAACGGCGGCACCTGCGTCGCGATCATGGCCCGTGCGGTGCTGGACCGCGGGCTGCGGTGGGGAGGGGCGAAGCTGCCGACCGGGCGACGAACCGTTCCGGCTCCCGGCTGACCCCGTTCGGCGTTCAGGTGCACTCGCCGGTGCCGACCTGCCGGTTGCGTTCGGCACCGGCCAGCGCCACCGGGCGGGCCTCGGCCGCGGTCACCGCGAAGCCGGTGTTCGGGTCGTCGGCCACCGCCGCGAAGATGACGCCGAGGACCAGGCCGTTGGCGGACAGCAGCGGCCCCCCGGAGTTGCCGCTGCGGACCAACGCCCGGATCGTGTAGACCTCTCGGGTCACGTCCTTGGCGGAGTAGATGTCCGGTCCGGTGATCCGGTCGACGTCTCGCACCCGCGCCGACTGCGCGTTGTAGGGGCCGTCGAGCGGAAACCCGAGCACTATGGCGTCCGAGCCGCTGCCCGCGTTGCCGGCGGCGAACCGCAGGGACGGGCCGGGCAGCCCGGGCACGAGCAGCACGGCCAGGTCCCGGTCCGGGTCGTAGACCACCACCTTGCCGTCGTACCGCTCGCCGCCCAGCTCCACGGCGACCGAGCGGGTGCCGGCGACGACGTGCGCGTTGGTCATCACCCGGTCGTCGGCGTACACGAAACCGGAGCCCTCGATGCGGCGTGAGCAGCTGGGCGCGGAGCCGAGCACCTTGACGACCGACCGTTGACCGTTGACCACCACCTGCGAGCCGGCCAGAGCCGGGTCGGGCGGGTCGACCTGCCGGGCCCGCGTGGGCGCGAGGTCACCGAAGACGTCCGGGAACCCGTCGGTGTCGAGAGTGTCCTGCAACGCAGTGGTGAGGTCGTGGGCCTCGTTGGGCAGGACCCGGTTGACCACCGTGATCAACGCACTGTTGCGCACCGCCGCGGCGATCCAGGGCACCGCGGACGAGCCGAACGGCACGGCGATCAGCCAGGCGAACAGGAGCACCGCGAGCAGTGAGACGACGGCACCGCCGATGTCGTCGACCCGCCTGCCCACCTCACTGGTGATCGTCTTACGCAGGCGTGAGCCGAGCCAGCCGGCCAGCGCCTGCCCGATCACGGCCAACCCGAAGATCGCCACCAGCGAGATCAGCACCCGGGCGACCGGATCCACGAACTGCCTGGCGAACAGCGGCCCGAGCTGGAGACCCAGCAGGAGACCCAGGAAGAAGCCGGCGAGCGACAGGATGCCGATGGCGAAGCCCTGACGGTATCCGCTGATCGCGAACAGAAGCATGAGCAGGAGCAGCAGCAGATCCACGACGGACACGGGTCAAGCGTACGGGCAGTGCGCCCGCCTGATGACCATCGCTTGCGGAAAGTGAGGTTGCGGTCAGCGCAGGGCTGTCTCGTCGGCCTCGTCGGTGCCCGCCGACGGCGCCGGCGTGGCACCGCTGGGCGGCAGCTCCACCACCCGACCGTGCGGCCACGGACGGGCCCAGCCGCCCATCTCCAGGAGGGTGGCCAGCACCCCTGCGGTGAAGCCCCAGACGAGCATCCCGCGGGCCGAGAACGCCGGGCCGATCCAGCCGCTCGGGTGGCGGACTCGCAGCCGGTTGGCCGGGTCGACGAGCTCGCGCACCGGCAGGCGGGCCACGTGCGCCACCTCGGCCGGCTCCCGAGGGTGCACCGGGTGCGGGTCGTGCCACCAGGCCAGCACCGGCGTGACCACGAAGTCGCTGACCGGGATCCACAGTTTCGGCAGCTCGGCCAGCACTGTCACGCTGGCCGGGTCGAGGCCGACCTCCTCGTTCGCCTCCCGCAGGGCGGTGGCGCGGACGTCGGCGTCCTCCGGGTCGGCCGCGCCCCCGGGAAAGGCCGGCTGGCCGGCGTGGGTACGCAGGGTCGCGGCACGTTGCAGGATCAGCACGTCGGGCCCGGCGCCTGGCTGCTCACCGAGCAGCACCAGCACGGCGCTCTCCCGACCGCCCTCGGCCGGGGTGGTCAGCCGGGTGAAGTCCTCGGCGCGGGCGGTGCCGAGCCGGGTCAACAGGGGCTCGATCCACTCGGGCGGTCGACGGGTCACGCCGGCACCACCAGACCGAGGTGCTTGCGGACCAGCTTGGCGAGCTGGGCGTCGTCGAGTGCGCCGGTGGCGTCCACGTGCCGGATCCGGCCCTGCGCGTCGACGAACAGGGTCAGCGGGAAGGCGTTGCGCCGCAACTCCCGTTGCACCGCGTCGCCCTGGTCGACCAGGATCGGGAAGCGTACGCCGAAGTCCTCGCCGATGGACTGGGCGCCGGCCCGGCTGTCCCGGGTGTTGACCCCGACCACCTGGAGTCGGCCGGCGGCCCGCTCGCTGAGCCGCTGGAAGGCGGGCAGCTCCTTGCGGCACGGCCCGCACCAGGAAGCCCACACGTTGATGACCGCCGGCCCGGCCACGTCCCGCAGGGCGACGGGGGCACCGCCGGTGAAGCAGGACAACGTCAGCTCCGGCAGCGCCTGCCCGCCACCGACGGGCGCCGCCGTGCCGGGGGATGCGGCGATGGGTGCGGTTTTCAGTGTGGCGCAGTCCTGGAACGGCGAGGGTCGTTCGGCGGCGGCGGCCGGGCGGGGGGCCGGATCGTCGTCGGCAGTGCCGCTGGTGCACCCGGTGACGGCCAGCAGCAGCGGCAGGATCACCAGGGCGAGGCGCCGGCCCGTCGCACCCACACCGTGGCGGCGGGTCACGGCACCTCCGCGGCGACCGCCTGGGCGGGCACCAGCTCCGGATCGACCCCGGCGGCCACCGCCAAATCGCGCGCCCGAGGGCCCTTGAGCAGCTTCGCGGCGGCGGCCGGCTCGGTCGGGCCGGTGCCGTACGAGGGGCAGAGCTTCGCGAGCGTGCAGGCGCCGCAGGCCGGTTTACGGGCGTGGCAGACCCGCCGCCCGTGGAAGATGATCCGGTGCGACAGCATGGTCCAGTCGCGCTTGTCGTACAGCGCGCCGACCGCGTGCTCGATCTTGACCGGGTCGGTCTCGCCGGTCAGCCGCCACCTGTGGACCAGCCGCTGGAAGTGCGTGTCGACGGTGATGCCGGGAACGTCGAAGGCGTTGCCGAGGATCACGTTGGCGGTCTTGCGGCCGATCCCGGGCAGCGTCACCAGGTCGGCGAGCCGGCCCGGGACGTTGCCGTCGTACCTGTCGAGAAGCGCCTGGCCGAGCTTGATCAGCGAGTCGGTCTTGTTCCGGTAGAAGCCGGTCGGCCGGATCAGCTCCTCCATCTCGCCGCGGTCGGCGCCGGCGTACGCGGCGGCGCTGGGGTAGCGGGCGAAGAGCTTCGGGGTGACCTCGTTGACCTTCTTGTCCGTGCACTGCGCGGAGAGGATCGTGGCGACGGACAGCTCCAGGGCACTTGAGTGGTCCAGCTCGCAGTGCGCGTCGGGATGCGTCTCGGCCAGCACCCGGCCGATCTTGCGGGCGCGGCGTTTGCGCCCGAGGTCGGTCTCGCTGGCACCGGGGGGACTACTGGTCACGACGGTCAGCCTACGTCGCGCCCCGGACGTTCCTCCTCGGGTCAGCCGCCGGCTGGCGGGGAGATCTTGCCCTGCCCGTCGAACCGGGCGCCGCTCTTCGGGAAGTCGCTGCGGCTCAGGTCGCCGATCAGGCCCAGACCCCTGTCGGTCGAGTCCATCGTCGGCTTACCGGCGTCGTTCATGTACGTCGAGGTGAACGAGCCACCGGCCCAGCTGCCGTCCGGCTTCAGCGACACCTTCAGCACCCCGCCCCAGCCGAGCCGGCCGTCGTTGCTCAGCGAGTTGCCGCCGCCGGCGAAGTTGCCGAGGCTGTAGGCGATCAGCCGGCCCCGGTAGAACTCCATGCCGCGCAGCACGTGCGGCCCGTGCCCGACGATCAGATCCGCTCCGGCGTCGATCATGGCGTGCGAGAACGTGACCGGGTCGCCCCGGTTCTCGCCCAGGAACATCTCCGTGCCCGGTTTCACCCGGGTCTTCTCCGCGCCCTCGCCACCCATGTGCACCTGCACCACGACCAGGTCGGCCATGGTGGCGGCCTTGGCGACCACCTTCTTCGCCCCGGCGATGTCGACAAGACTGTTGGACCAGACGTACGACGAGAAGCCGGCCACCGCGACCTTGACGCCCTTGACGTCGACCACGGTGATCTGGTCCGGCGCGCCGGTGTGCTCCAGGCCGTACTTCTCCAGCGCCCGCTGGGTGTTCTCGTAGCCCTTCGGCCCGTAGTCGTTGCCGTGGTTGTTGGCCTGGTTGAGCACGTCGAAGCCGGCGTCGCGCAGGTGGGCGGCGTACTCCGGTGGGGCCCGGAACTGGAAACAGCGTGTGGAGTTGGCACCGCACTTGCCGGTGCCGGTGTCCACGGTCAGCGGCTCCTCCAGGTTGCCCATCACCAGGTCGGCCTTGAGCGCCTCGGTGACCGAGGTGAAGAAGCCCCTGCCGCCGGCGGCGGGCAGCCGGCTCGGCGCGTTGCCCATGATGATGTCGCCGGTGGCGGAGAGCGAGATCGCGGCGTCGGGGGCTGCCGGCCCCGCCGGATCGGCAGTGGTCACCGGGGCGCCGGTGCCACCGCCGCCGGCGCCCGGCTGCCAGACGGAGGCCTCGCCGCCGGAGTCACCGCAGCCGGCGACGAGCAGGCTGGCCAGCAGCGCGGCGAGGCCGAGGGCGACGCGGCGCCGCCGGCTGGACGCGACGGGGGCGGCAGAATACATCGCTCGCGACCCTACCGGGCGCTAAACTCGCCGACGACAGCCGATCGGTTGGAAGTTCAGCCGGGGACCTGCTCTGACCAGGGCACGACCGCCCGAACACCCCCGGCGAGCACCGCGGCGTGCACCGCTCGGGCGAGTGGGGCGCCCCAGGTGGAGCGCGGCCCGCCGTACGCGGCCTCCGGTCCGTCGACCGGGCAGAGCACGGTGACCGCGTCGGTCGGCGTGCCGGTCCCCGGCAGCCCCAGCTCGGTGATCGCCTGGGCCTTCGCCTCGGTCGCCGTGGCCACCGCGTTGACAAGTGCCGAGTCGGCGAGCCGGGCCGGCACGTACACCACGATGTTGATCGTGCCGACGCGGTCGGCGAGCGCGGGCGCAGCGGGCGCGGCCGCGAGCACCGGCGTGCCGAGCCCGACCGTCGCCCAGGCCCGCACCCCGGTGTCGGTCCGCGCCACCACCTCGGCCACGTCCACGCCGGTCAGCAGACCGACGCCCGGCCCGTCGAGGGCGAGGTCGGCGGCGAGCGCGGCCAGGTGGGCGGCCGGGTCGTCCCGGTCGTACGACATCGGCACCGTCGCGTTCAGCACCCAGTGCCGAGCCCCGATCCCACCGCCGAGCGGGGCACTGCTGACCGCCCGCAGGGGCCCGTTGGCACGCCAGACGAGCAGCGGCGTGTCCCGCCCGTCCTCGACACGACTGGTCAGAGTTGGCTCGCTTAGCACGTCGGGCAGGTTACGCCCAACGATCAAGATTCCAGGGGCGACCTCGGATTCATGCTCACGTGCGCCTAGACTTGGCGGCGCGCGAGGGGATCAGCGGACGGCGGCCCCGGCCGACGGACGGCACGCGCAACCGGAGGTGCGCGATGGACGAGGTACTGGCCCGCAGCGGGATCTTCCAGGGTGTCGACCCGGAAGCTGCCGAGGCGCTTGCCAAGGAGATGGAGACGATCGAGGTCCGCAAGGGCGAGATCGTTTTCAATGAGGGCGAGCCCGGTGACAGCCTCTATATCCTGCTGTCCGGGAAGATCAAGGTTGGTCGCCGCGCAGCGGACGGCCGACAGAACCTGATCGCGGTGATGGGGCCGTCGGACATGGTCGGTGAGCTGTCGCTCTTCGACCCGGGTCCGCGTACGGCGACCGCCACCGCGGTGACGGACACCCGGCTCGTACGACTGCGCAAGCAGGCGCTGCGGCCGTGGCTGGCCAACCGCCCGGAGATCGCCGAGCAACTGCTTCGGGTGCTCGCCCGGCGGCTGCGACGGACGAACGACTCGCTCGCCGACCTGATCTTCACGGACGTGCCGGGTCGGGTCGCCAAGAACCTGCTCCAGATGGCTGGCCGGTTCGGCACCCGCGACGGTGGCGTCCTGCGGGTGACCCACGACCTCACCCAGGAGGAGATCGCCCAGCTCGTCGGCGCGTCCCGGGAGACGGTCAACAAGGCGCTCGCCGACTTCGCCTCGCGCGGCTGGCTGCGACTGGACGGCAAGAGCATCATCATCCTGGACCCGGAGCGCCTGGCGCGGCGCGCCCGCGTCTGACCCGGCGCGTCGGGCTACGACCCCGGCGACAGTGACGTTCCGGCCCGGCCCGCGACACGCGGACCGGGCCGGATGTCGCCGTCTGCCCGTAGCGGAATCGCTGGACTCGGCACAGCGCCAGCGCCCAGGGTGGGCGGATGCCGAACCGGGTCGCTGTTCTCTCCGACATCCACGCGGTGCTGCCCGCGCTGGAGGCCGTGCTGGCCGAGCCGGACGTCGCCGCCGCCGATCTGATCGTGCTCACCGGGGACATCGCGGCCGGTCCACAGCCGGTCGAGGTGCTGGACCTGCTCGCTGATCTCGGCGACCGGGTCTGCTGGGTGGGCGGCAACGCCGACCGGGAACTCGTCGAGGCCCGCGCCGGCCGCCCCGCCTCCATCGAGGTGTCGAACTGGGCCGCCGAGCAGCTTCGCGACGACCAGGTGGCTCGGCTGGCGGCGCTCCCGCTGGCGGTGACCCTGGAGATCGACGGTCTGGGCCCGGTGCTCTTCTGCCATGCCACCCCTCGCGACGACGAGGAGGTCGTTCTCGTCGACACCCGGATGGAGCGCTGGGCGGAGGTGTTCGCCGAGGTGCCGGCCGAGGTGACGACAGTGGTCTGCGGCCACACCCACATGCCCTTCACCCGGCTGGTCGACCGACGTCTGGTGGTCAACCCGGGCAGCATCGGCATGCCGTACGGCGGCGCTGGGGCGTACTGGGCGCTCCTCGGACCCGGCGTGCAGCTTCGCCGTACCCGCTTCGATGTCGACGCCGCCTGCGCCCGGGTGGCCGCCGACTCGACCTTCCCGGACGCCGCCGGGTGGGCCGACGAATACCTGCGGTCCCGGCACAGTGACGCCGAGGCGCTCGCCGTCTTCGCCCCCCGCGACGGCCGCTGAGGCCCGCTCTGACCCGGTCACCTCCCTACCCGGCCCTCGCCTCGACCGGCCACGACCACCAGCCGAGACGTCGGAGTGCGTCAGCGCGTGAAGAGGAACACCTGCACGTTGTCGTTGGAACACGACACCTGGGCGATGGCCGTGCCCGCGGCCCGGCCGCCGCCGAGCGGACCGATGCACCTGTTCGGTGCGGTCGTGGCGTGCAGCCGGTAACCCTGACCCCCGCTCGTCTGGACCGGTTCGAGGATGAAGCGTTGGTCGGGGCGGTTGCAGTAGCCGCGCGGTGCCACCAGTTGCCCGTCGGCGGTCGACGGTCCGCCGCTCGGGTCCGGGTCGACCTGGAGGCAGCCACCACCTCCGGACGGGTGTGGCCAGTAGATCTGGTACGTGTTCGAGCCGACCTTCCGCAGCTCGCTGGTGGCCGGCTCGGCCTGGGCACAGGAAACGAGCGTCGCCACCTCCGGGCGGTCGTTCCCCGGCTCCGGACCCACGCCCACGCAGTACGACTGCCCGACGGTGGCTGCCGGCATCATCCGGTACTGCCCCGCCGCGGGCAGCGTGGCGGTCGCCCTCGTCGGCGCCACCTGGGGCGCACTCGACCTGGGTGCACTCGACTTGGGCGCACTCTGCGCGGGGCCGGTGACCGCCGGTGCGACGCTGGTCGGTGGCGGGCTCGGGCTTGGGCTCGGGCTGGTTGTCGGCGCGCCGGCGTCCGCGGGCGGCAACTGCACGTCGACGTCGAGGCTGGCCGTCGGCTCGGCGAGCACCGGCGGGGGATCGTCCCCGGCGTCGGGCTCGCGCAGGGTCCGGATCACCAGGCCACCGGCCGCCACGATCAGCAGCAGCACCAGTACGCCGAGGAGTGCCCGTGTCGGCCGGCCGAACCGGAAGGCCAGCGGCGGCACGAAGTCCCGTGGCCGCAGTGGTGTGGCGGCGGTATCGACGTTCGGGGCGCGTTTGCGGTGCAGCCCCGCCCAGGCGCTGTTGCGCCGGCCCTTCACGGCCGTGGCCAGCGGTCCATCGGCGTAGAGGAGGGGACGGGCCGGCCGGTCCTCGGCCGGCGTCGACTCGTCGGCCGCCGGCTCGGGCCGCCCGCCCGCCGGCTCGGGGTCGCGGCTCAGGACGGACTCGTCACCCGGCGAGCGCTCGCCCGCGACAACCGGACTCGGCCCGGCCGGGACCGACCCGTGCGACGCACCGACGCCCGCCGTGGCGACGACAAGCTGGTCGGCGGCACCCCGCGCGTCCGCGACAGGCTGCCCACCGGCAGCCGCCTTGGTGGCGGCAGGCTGCCCACCGGCCGCCGGGTCGCCGGTGCGATCGACGGTCTCGGCTGCCGGCGGCGTCGGGCCGTCGAGCCTCCAGTCGGGTTCCGACGCCAGCTCGGCCGGCAGGGGTGGAACCGCGTCGAGCAACCCCCACGGCGGGCGGACCCTCGGCTCGTCGGCAAAGGAGTCGGCATCGGCCATGCCCGGGTCGGCGGCGACGGCGACGGCGACCGGCTCGGGTTGACCGGCGGTGGCCGCGGCGAGCACCTTGTGCGCGGCGACCCAGTGGTCCACAGTGGCCTGATCGCCTCCGCAGGCGCGGACGAACGCCGCGACCAGCGCCTCCCTCGGCAGGTTGGCCCGGCCCAGGGCGGTGTTCAGGGTGCTGTGTGGGAGCACGTCGCCGGCGTCCCGCGCCCTCTTCGACACCTGTCGGATGGTCAGTCCGGACCACTGCCGCAGCGCGCGCATCTGGGCCACGAACTCGGCAGCCGAACCGGCGGTCGCCGGGTCAGGTGCTGTGCCGTCGGTGTACTGCTCGTTTGCCATTGACCGTTCGTCCCCCGCGTCTCTGCCAGCGCCCCCCAGCCATGCGGACCGATTCAAGCCGATCGTTCGGCGTACCGCTACCTCGTCCGACTCAAACCACAACAAGCTCCGCAACCAGGATGCTTCGGACCTGGCCGGTGGCCGCTGTGGCACGGACACCCTGGCGACGAGGGGAACGCAGCCAGAAAAAGTCAGTCTTGACTGTTTGTTTCAGAGGTCGCAGGCTGGTCCCGTGTCCACCACATCGACCCGTGTCCCCCAGCAGGAGCGAAGCCGGGCCACCCAGGCCCGTCTGCTGGAGGCGACAGTCGACTGCCTGATCGAGCACGGCTGGTCCGGCACCACCACCACCGTCGTCGCGGCCCGGGCCGGGGTCTCGCGCGGCGCCCAGCTGCACCACTACCCGACCAAGGCCGCGCTGGTGACAGCCGCCGTGGCACATCTCGCCGAGCGTCGGGCCGACGAGCTGCGGGTGGAGGCCGAGGCGCTGCCGACCGGCCCACAGCGACTGGACCGGGTGATCGACCTGCTCGGCGTGGCGTTCACCGGGCCGCTGTTCGTGGCGGCCCTGGAGCTCTGGGTCGCCGCCCGCACCGATCGCGAGCTACGGGACGCCCTGGTGCCGCTGGAGGCCACCGTCGGCCGGGAGATGCATCGGCTCACCGTCGCCCTGCTCGGCGTGGACGAGCGCCGCCCCGGAGTCCGAGAGGCGGTGCAGGCCACCCTCGACCTGCTCCGTGGGCTCGGGGTCGCCAACCTGCTCAACGACGACTCGACCCGCCGCGCCGCCCTGCTGAGCACGTGGAAGCGGCAACTAGCCACCCTGCTCACACCCTGACCGCTGGCCGCGCCGGCCACTACCGACCGGAGGCACCCATGGTCGACCAGACCGACCTGCTCGCGGACCTGGCCGCCGAGTCCGCGCAACTGGACAGCCTGGTGGCGCCTCTACCGGCGGCCGACTGGGTCCGACCGACCCCCGCGCCGGGTTGGAGCATCGGGCACCAGATCGCCCACCTCGCCTGGACCGACCACGTGTCGTTGCTGGCGGCCACCGATGCCGAGGCGTTCCTCGCGGCGGTGACCGCCGCGCCGGACCCGACCCGGATGGTCGACGACGGCGCGGAGGAGTTCCTCGCCCCGCCCGCGGAGCTGCTCGTCCGCTGGCGGGCCGGCCGGGCGGCGCTCGCCGATGCGCTGGCCGCCGTCCCGAGGGGCGAGAAACTACAGTGGTTCGGCACCCGGATGTCGGCCACCTCCATGGTGACCGCCCGGATCATGGAGACCTGGGCACACGGTGCGGACGTGGCCGACGCGCTCGGCGTCGTCCGACCCGCCAGCCACCGGCTCCGGCACGTCGCGCACCTCGGTGTGCGTACCCTCGGGCACGGCTTCGCCGCCCACGGCCGGGACGCACCGACAACGCCGGTCCGGGTCGAGCTGGTCGGGCCCGGCGGCGACATCTGGACCTGGGGGCCAGCGGACGCCGCCGACCGGCTGAGCGGGCCCGCAGTGGACTTCTGCCTGCTTGTCACCCAGCGCCGACACCGCGCGGACCTCGCCCTGGTCGCCACCGGCCCGGTCGCCGACGAGTGGCTCGACGTGGCGCAGGCGTTCGCCGGGCCGCCGGGTGGCGGCCGGCAGCCCACCGGCCGACACGGAGTGCCGGCATGATCCGGATCGGCAACGCCTCAGGCTTCTACGGCGACCGGTTCACCGCCTGGCGGGAGATGCTCGACGGCGGCGAGCTGGACGTGCTGACAGGTGACTACCTGGCCGAGCTGACCATGCTGATCCTCGCCCGGGACCGGCTGCGCGATCCCGACCTGGGCTACGCGAAGACGTTCCTGCGTCAACTGGAGACGTGCCTCGGCACCGCCCTGGAGCGCGGGGTGCGGATCGTGACGAACGCCGGCGGGTTGAACCCGGCCGGCCTGGCCGCCGCCATCACCGCACTCGCCGCCCGGCTCGGCCTGCCGGCCCGGGTCGGGTACGTCGAGGGCGACAGCATCCAGCGGCCGGACGCGTTGAGCGCGAACGCCTACCTCGGCGCGTTCGGCATCGCGGCCTGCCTCGACGGCGGAGCGGACGTGGTGGTCACCGGCCGGGTCACCGATGCCTCGCTGGTCGTCGGCCCGGCCATCGCCCGGTACGGGTGGGACCGCGACGACCTCGACGAGCTGGCCGGGGCGACAGTCGCGGGACACCTCGTCGAGTGCGGCGCACAGGTCACCGGAGGCAACTTCAGCTTCTTCACGGAGCTGCCCGACGGCGGGCACCGACCGGGATTTCCGATCGCCGAGGTGCACGCCGATGGTTCGACGGTGCTCACCAAGCATGCCGGCACCGGCGGTGCGGTCACCGTGGAGACGGTCACCGCCCAGCTGCTCTACGAGATCGGGGGGCCGGCGTACCTGGGGCCGGACGTGGTGACCCGACTGGACACCGTGACACTGCGCCCCGACGGGCCGGACCGGGTCCGGGTCTCCGGTGTCCGGGGTACGCCGCCGCCGGCCACCCTCAAGGTCGGCGTCAACAACCTCGGTGGCTTCCGCAACTCGATGACGTTCGTCCTCTGCGGGCTCGACATCGAGGCGAAGGCCGCGCTGGTCCGGGGGCAGGTCGAGGAGGCGGTGGGCAAGGACGGGTTGGAGTTCACGCTGGCCCGGACCGACCACGCGGACGCCGCCGACACCGAGGCCGCCAGCGCGCTGCTGCACGTACACCTGCGCGACGGCGACCGGGCGCGGGCCGGGCGGGCCTTCTCGGCCGCCGCTGTGGAGTTGGCGCTGGCCTCTTATCCGGGCTGCACGCTCACCACCCTGCCGGGCGACGCGACACCGTACGGCGTGTTCACCGCCGACGCGGTGCCGCAGACCGCGGTGGCGCACGTCGCGGTGCTGCCCGGCGGTGAGCGGGTGCCGATCGCCCCGCCGATCCGCACCGCCTCCGCCGCCGTCGCTGCCTCCGAGTCCGCCGCTGCCGCAGCCTCGGACGGGACTGTCCCGTACGGCGACGCGGCGGTCGACGGCCCGACCCGGCGCGGGGCGCTCGGCGAGGTGGTCGGCGCACGCTCCGGGGACAAGGGTGGGGACGCCAACCTCGGTGTCTGGGCGCGAACCGACGCCGGGTACGCGTGGCTGCGCACCTGGTTGACAGTCGAGCGGCTGGCCATGCTGGTGCCGGAGACCGCGCCGCTGTCGGTGCGGCGCTACGAGTTGCCGAACCTGCGCGCGCTCAACTTCGTGATCGAAGGGCTGCTCGGGGCGGGGGTGGCCGCGTCCACCCGGTTCGACCCGCAGGCCAAGGCGCTCGGCGAGCTGCTGCGCGCCCGGATCGTCGACCTACCCGCCGGGGCAGCGCCGTGAGCGCGCGGAGAGCCGTCCGCGCCGTGCGCGCGCCGAGTGAGCTGGTCGTGCCGTGAGCATCGTGGACACGCCCGAGCGGCGGCAACTGCGCGAGCTGACCCGCTCGTTCGTGACCCGGGAGGTGCTGCCGCACCTGGACGACTGGGAGCGGGCCGGCGAGGTGCCCCGGGCGCTGCACGCGAGCGCCGCGAAGCTCGGCCTGCTCGGCATCGGCTTTCCGGAGTCGGTCGGTGGCAGCGGCGGTGACCTGCTCGACTCGATCATCGTGACCGAGGAGGTGATCCGCTCCGGCGGCTCGTCCGGCCTGGTGGCGGCCCTGTTCACGCACGGCATCGCGTTGCCGCACATGGTGGCGGCGGCCGGCGCTCGCTCCGGTGGCTCGCTGGGCGGCCGGCTCGGCGGCATCGCGTCCCCGGGCGACGACGGTCTGATCGAGCGGTACATCCGGCCCACCCTGGCCGGCACGATGATCGGCGCCCTTGCCATCACCGAGCCGGACGGCGGCTCCGACGTGGCCGGCATCCGCACCACCGCCCGCCGCGACGGCGACCACTACGTGGTGAACGGGTCCAAGGCGTACATCACCAGCGGGCACCGGGCCGACTTCGTGACCACTGCGGTCTGCACCAACTTTCCCGGCAGTGGCGAGCTGACCCTGCTGGTCATCGACAAGGGGCTGCCCGGGTTCACGGTGGGGCGCCGGCTGGAGAAACTGGGCTGGCACTGCTCCGACACCGCCGAGCTGTCGTTCGTCGACGTGCGGGTGCCGGTCGCCAACCGGATCGGCGCGGAGAACACCGGCTTCCTGGCGATCATGCAGCACTTCGCGACCGAGCGGCTCTCGCTCGCGACCCAGGCGTACGCGACAGCGCAGCGCTGCGTCGAGCTGGCGACGCGCTGGTGCCGGGACCGGGAGACCTTCGGGCGTCCGTTGGCCAGCCGACAGTTGATCCGGCACCGGCTGGCCGAGATGCACACCCGGGCGGAGGCGGCCCGGTCGTACGTGCACGAGGTGGCCGCCCGGGTGGTCGCGGGCGAGCCGGTGGTGACCGAGGTGGCGATGGCCAAGAACGTGGCGGTGGCCGCCTGCGACCAGGTCGTCGACCAGGCGCTGCAACTACACGGTGGCTTCGGCTACCTGCGCGACGCGGAGGTGGAGCGGCACTACCGCGATGCCCGGATCCTCGGCATCGGCGGCGGCACCACCGAGATCATGAACGAGATCATCGCGAAGGGCATGGGCCTGTGAGCGCGAGGAGTGAGCCGGGTCTGCGAGCCCCGCAGTCGCGAACGAAGGAGGCACCGTGAGCATCCTGGACAGCACGATCGACCCGGCGGCGCCCGGGTACGCGGCGAACCGGGCAGCACTGCTGGAACGGCTGGCCGAGCTGGATGCCGCGCTGGACCAGGCCCGAGCCGGTGGTGGCGCGAAGTACGTGGCCCGGCACCACGAACGCGGCAAGCTGCTCCCCCGCGAGCGGATCGAGTTGCTCGTCGACGCGGACAGCCCGTTTCTGGAGTTGTCGCCGGCCGCCGGGTACGGCACCGACTTTCCGGTGGGGGCCAGCGTCGTCACCGGCATCGGGGTGGTCGAGGGCGTGGAGTGTCTGATCATCGCCAACGACCCGACGGTACGCGGTGGCGCGGTCAACCCGTGGTCCCTCGCCAAGACCCGGCGGGCCGGTGAGATCGCGCTGGCCAACCGGCTGCCGATGGTCAACCTGGTCGAGTCGGCCGGGGCGGACCTGCCCAGCCAGGCGGAGATCTTCATCCCGGGCGGGCGGGTGTTCCGGGACCTGACCCGGCTCTCGGCGGCGGGCATCCCCACGGTCAGCGTGGTCTTCGGCAACGCGACGGCCGGTGGCGCGTACGTGCCGGGGATGTCCGACCACGTGATCATGATCCGGGACCGGTCACAGGTCTACCTGGCCGGGCCGCCGCTGGTGAGGATGGCGACCGGTGAGGTCACCGACGACGAGTCGCTGGGTGGGGCGGCGATGCACGCCGGCACGTCCGGGCTGGCCGACTACCTGGCCGCCGACGAGCGGGACGGCATCCGGCTGGCCCGGCGGTGCGTACGCCGGCTCAACTGGCGCAAGCAGGGCCCGTCGCCGCGGACGGCGGTGCCGCAGCCGCCGAAGTACGACCCGGAGGAGCTGCTCGGCATCGTCAGCGCCGACCTGAAGGTGCCGTTCGACCCGCGTGAGGTGCTGGCCCGGATCCTGGACGGCAGCGACTTCGACGAGTTCAAGCCGGCGTACGGGGACGCGCTTGTCACCGGCTGGGGCGAACTGCACGGCTACCCGGTGGGCGTGCTGGCCAACGCCCGGGGGGTGCTGTTCAGCGCGGAGGCGCAGAAGGCGGCCCAGTTCATCCAGCTCGCGAACGCATCCGACACCCCGTTGATCTTCCTCCAGAACACCACCGGCTACATGGTCGGCACCGAGTACGAGCAGCGCGGCATCATCAAGCACGGCGCACTGATGATCAACGCGGTGTCCAACTCGACGGTGCCGCACCTGACCGTCAACCTGGGCGCCTCGTACGGGGCCGGCAACTACGGCATGTGCGGTCGGGCGTACGAGCCGAGGTTCCTGTTCACCTGGCCGAACGCGAAGTCGGCGGTGATGGGCCCGGCGCAGCTCGCCGGGGTGCTGTCCATCGTGGCCCGGCAGGCCGCCGCCGCCCGGGGGCGCGAGTACGACGAGGAGTCCGACGCCGCGATGCGGATGATGGTCGAGCAGCAGATCGAGTCGCAGTCGGGCGCGCTCTTCCTGTCCGGCCGGCTCTACGACGACGGGGTGATCGATCCTCGGGACACCCGCACCGTCCTCGGGTTCTGCCTCTCGGCGATCCACAACGGACCGGTGCGGGGCGCCGATGGTTTCGGCGTCTTCCGGATGTAGGGGGCTACACCCGTGAGCGTGAGGAATAAGGCGAAGCGGAGTACCGCAGTCGCGGACGAAAGGCGGGCACAGTGATCAACAGACTGCTCGTGGCCAACCGTGGCGAGATCGCCCGCCGGGTCTTCGCCACCTGCCGGGCGCTCGGCGTGGAGACGGTGGCCGTGCACTCGGACGCGGATGCCGACGCGCCGTTCGTCGCCGAGGCCGACTACGCGGTCCGGCTGCCCGGGGACACGCCCGCCGAGACGTACCTGCGGGTCGAGAAGATCCTGGACGCGGCCCGGCGCTGTGGCGCGGACGCCGTGCACCCGGGGTATGGCTTCCTGGCCGAGAATGCCGAGTTCGCGGCGGCGGTGACCGACGCGGGGCTGACCTGGGTCGGCCCGCCGGCCAAGGTGATCGCCACGATGGGCGACAAGCTCGCCGCGAAGGCGCTGCTCGCCGAGGCCGGCGTGCCGATGCTGCCCAGTTGGACCGACACCGATGTGATCACCGACTTCCCGGTCCTGGTGAAGGCATCCGCCGGTGGCGGCGGGCGGGGGATGCGGATCGTCCGGGAGGCCGACGAGCTGGCCGAGGCCGTCGCCTCCGCGCGCCGCGAGGCGGCTGCGGCGTTCGGCGACGGCACCGTCTTCGTCGAGCGGTACGTCGAGCGGGGCCGGCACGTCGAGGTGCAGATCTTCGGGGACGCCCACGGTCGGGTGGTGGCTCTCGGCGACCGGGAGTGCTCGATCCAGCGCCGGCATCAGAAGATCGTCGAGGAGGCGCCGGCTGTCGTTCCGGAACGGGTGCGCACGGCGCTGCACGAGGCGGCGGTGGCCGCCGGTCGCGCCGTCGACTACCTCGGCGCGGGCACTGTGGAGTTCCTGCTCGCCCCGGGTGGTGAGTTCTTCTTCCTGGAGATGAACACCCGCCTTCAGGTGGAGCACCCGGTCACCGAGCTGTGCACCGGGCTGGACCTGGTGGGGTGGCAACTGCTCGTCGCTCAGGGCGAGCCCCTGCCGACGACCCTGCCGGTCAGCACCGGGCACGCGATCGAGGTACGCGTGTGCGCGGAGGACGCGGCGGCGGGTTGGCGGCCGGCCACCGGGACGGTGCACCGGTTCGCGGTCCCCCAGGTGGCGACCGAGTTCGGTGGGCTGACCGGGCCGGGTCTGCGGCTCGACTCGGGCGTGGTGGCCGGCTCGGTGGTCGGGGTGCACTACGACTCGATGCTGGCGAAGCTGACCGCCTGGGGTCGTACCCGTGCGGAGGCGACCCGCCTGCTGTCCACCGCGCTGGCCCGCGCCGAGCTGCACGGGGTGACCACCAACCGGGACCTGCTGGTCCGGGTGCTGCGCAGCTCCGCGTTCGCCGCCGTGGAGATCGACACCGGGTTCCTGGATCGGCATCCGGAGGTCTTCGCACCGCTGCTTCCCGCCGACCGGCTCTCACTGGTGGCGCTCGCCGCGGCACTCGCCGGGGCCGCCGGCCGCCGCGCCGACGCCCGGGTGCTCGCCGGGCTGCCGTCCGGCTGGCGCAACGTGCCGGCCGTCCCGCAGGTCACCCGATTCGGCGGTCCGGACGGCGAGATCGAGGTCCGCTACCGGCTGGACCGCGTGGGCGGGCTCGCCGAGTGGTCCACCGACCCGGCCGTCACCAGCCCCACCGCCGCCGCCGACCGTGCCGCCGCCGACCGTTCCGCCGCTGGTCCTGCCGGTTTCGGCCCGGTCGCCGGACGGTCGGTCGTGGCGCTGGTCGAGGCCACCCCGGACCGGGTGGTGCTCGACGTCGACGGGGTGCGGTGCGCGTACCGCGTACACCGGGTGGGGTCCGCGGTTTTCGTGGACGGCCCGGACGGGGCGGCGAGCCTTGTCGAGCTGCCGCGTCTCCCGCTGCCCACGGCGGAGGTCGCCGCCGGGTCGCTGCTCGCGCCGCTGCCCGGCGCGGTGACCCGGGTGCACGTCGAGGTCGGCCAGCGGGTCGCGGCCGGCGACCCGCTGCTCACCCTGGAAGCGATGAAGCTGGAACATCCCGTGCTCGCCCCGACCGACGGCGTGGTCGCCGAGTTGCCGGTGCCGGCCGGAGGTCAGGTGCGCACCGGCACCGTGCTGGCCGTCATCGACAACTGAAGAGAGGACCCCTGATGATCTTCGACCTCACCCCTGAACAGGACCAGCTTCGCGACGCGGTGCGGGCGTTGGGGCGCCGCTACGGCCACGGCTACTTCGTCGAGAAGGCGAAGGCCGGCGAACACACCACCGAGCTGTGGGCGGAGGCGGGACGGCTCGGCTACCTGGGGGTCAACATCCCCACCGAGTACGGCGGTGGCGGCGGCGGCATCACCGAGCTGGCCATCGTCTGCGAGGAGTTGGCCGCCGCCGGCTGCCCGTTGCTGCTGCTCGTGGTCTCCCCCGCGATCGCGGGCACCGTCCTCAGCCGGCACGGCACCGAGGAGCAGCGCAAGCGGCACCTGCCCGGCCTCGCCGACGGCTCCCAGAAGATCGTCTTCGCGATCACCGAGCCGGAGGCCGGCTCCAACTTCCACCGGCTCGGCACCGTGGCCCGCCGCGACGGCGACGGCTGGCTGCTCAACGGACGCAAGTGCTACATCTCCGGGGTCGACGAGGCCGGCCACGTGCTGGTGGTGGCCCGTGTCGCCGTCGAGGACGGCCCGGCCGGCTCAGGGGACGCCTCTCCGCAGCGGCTGAAGCCCGCGCTGTTCCTCGTACCGACCGACGCCGCCGGGCTGACCCGCTCCAAGCTGGACATGGAGATCGTGTCCCCGGAGAACCAGTTCCTGCTCTACCTGGACGACGTGCGGGTGCCCGCCGACGCGCTGCTCGGCGAGTCGCTGGACGCCGGCCTGCCGGCGCTCTTCGCCGGGCTCAACCCGGAGCGGATCACGGTGGCCGCGATGGGTGCCGGCACCGGCCGGTACGCCATCGAGCGGGCCAGCGAGTACACGGCCACGCGCACGGTCTGGGGTGGTCGGAGCATCGGCTCCCACCAGGGCGTGTCGCATCCGCTGGCACACGCTGCGGTGCAGGTGGAGCTGGCCCGACTCATGATCCAGAAGGCCGCCACCCGGTACGACGCCGGCCGCGACCTGGAGGCCGGGGTGGCCGGCAACATGGCCAAGTACGCGGCCGGGGAGGCCGCCGCGCTCGCCGTCGACACGGCCGTCCAGGTGCTCGGCGGTGCCGGCATGACCACCGAGTACGGGGTGGCGACCCTGCTCGGCGCGGTACGGGCCGGCCGGATCGCCCCGGTCAGTCGAGAGATGATCCTCAACTTCGTCGCGCAACACGTCCTCGGCCAGGACAGGTCCTACTGAGCCGCCCGGCCCGCCGGGCCAGCCCGCCCGGCCGGCCGGGTGATCGACTCGGTTTCCTTGAATCCGGGGTGTCCGAGGCCCATCGACGCCCCGACTTTCAGGAAACCGAGTCGATCACCTGCCTACGCCGGCTCCGGGCGCGGACGCTCGCGGCGGTGCAGGATCGCCACGGCCACCGCGAAGAGCAACACGGGTGCCAGCACCAACGTCAGCCACTGCGCCCAGGTGAGCGGGTCGGGCACACCGTCGTGGCTGGAGTGCTCCAGGTAGGTCCCAGTGGTCCCGAGCCCCACCCGGGTGAGCAGCAGCGTGACGCCCACCGGGACGACGAGCGCGAGCAGGCGCAGTCGGAGCGCCGTCGGCGTCGACAGGACGGCAAGGGCGAAGAGCAGGTATCCCGCGATCAGCAGGATCGCCTCGACCCGACCGACACCGCTGGTGAACATCCAGGTGCCGTAGATGGGCGACGTCGATTCGTCAGCGCCGGTCACCAGGGCGACGCTCGGAGCACCGACGCTGACAAGCGTCGCCGCCGCCAGTGTGCCGAGCCGCCAACGCCCGAGGGCAGCCGCGCCGGACCGGGGAGCGCGGAGGGCGAGTGCCAACGGGACCATCGCGGCGAGCACGACAGGCCAGATGTCGAAGACCGTCGTATACCATCCGTAGGCCTCGGCGGCCCGAACCACCTCGAACGCCACGCCGCCGACGGCGATGGCGGCCGCCGCCCGCCCCCACCCGAGTGCGGCGAACACCGCCACGACGAGCCAGAGCACCGCCAGGGGACCATGCGGCCAGAGGACGAACGGTTCACCGATCCCGTCCGGATAGCTCTGCGCGTACATGCTGAGGTGCAGCACCGGAACGCGGGCGGAGCGCACGCACAGCAGCAGTGCGGCGATCAGGCCCAGCACCTGCGCCGCATCCCGCCACGCGTCGACCGAGAACCGGCCGCCGACCTGCCGGACGTGCGCCCGAACCGCCCCACCGAGCAGGGCGGACACGTCTCGCGCCGAGGGCCTGCGCTGGCCCGGCGCGGCGTCGTCAAGCAACACCCCGATCATCTCGTCCTCGTACTGCCGCCGGTACGCGCGGGGGTAGCAGGCCAGCAGCCGGCGGTAGACCTGGGGCAACGTCACGCCGCACCGCCTTCGACGATGAGGCCGGCACGGCGCAGCCGCACGGTCGCCGCGTCGGCGTTGCTCCGCAGGCGTGCCGACTCCTCGGCCAGGCGTTGCACCCCGGCGGCGGTGAGTCGGTAGTAGCGGCGCAACCTGGACTGCACCTGCTCCTCGCGCTCGATGTCGACGAGGCCCTCGGTACGCAGCCGGTCCAGCGCCGCGTAGAGAGTGCCGGCGCGCAGGTCGACACGCCCGTCGGAGATCCGACGGACCTCGTCGAGGAGGGCGTATCCGTGCCGTGGGGCCTCGACGAGCGCGGTGAGGATCAGATATGTCGATTCATGCAGGGAAGCGTTAGCCATCGTCGCAGTATATACAGTCGGAATGTATATGCGGGCGCCACCTCTCACTCGGCAACCCGCGCGGGTCAGTCCGGGATCCGGCAGGCGGCGTCGATGCGGTGCACCGGGCGGACCCGGCGGCCCATGCCCTCCAGCAGCGAGTCCTCCACGTGGAAGTCGCGGATGCGCAGCCGGTAGCGGGGCAGCTCCTCCTCGCTCGGGCAGAGCACCTGCGCGCGGACCAGGTCGACAGGCACGTACCGCACGCCACCCCGCTCCTGGAGGATCACCATGTTGACGTCGTCGGTGGTGATCACGTGCCCGCGTACGTCCTCGGTGGGTCCGGTCTCCGCGCCCACTGTCGTGACCGTCAGCGGCAGCACCGGTGTGCTGATCACCGGCACTGCGGCCCACACGAGCACGGCCAGCATCGCCACCTCGGTCACCGATGCCAACGGCCGGATCACCAGGCCGGGCAGCGGCCCCGCGATGAACAGGGCCAGCAGCGGGGGCACCGCGAGAAGCGCCAGCACCAACAGCTCGTGCTGCTTGCCCGCGTCGCGCAGCGTGGGCAGCAGCAGCCAGGCGTACCCGGCGAGCAGCGCGACGGTCATGAGCAGCCGGGGCACCACCCGTTCGTGCAGCCGCCCGGGGCGTAGCTGAAACGCTGCCGCGAACGCCGGCAGCAGCAGCGGCAGGTAGAGCAACGGCCAGGTGAGCAGGGCGAAGAGGAAGCTGGCCAGCACCACCCAGGCCGGGGTGAGATCTGCCCAGCGGGCGAAGAGCGGACGCCGGCGGGTCCCCGGTGGCAGCCGATCCGTGCCGACGGCCAGCACCGCCCCGAGCGCGAAGACGGCGACCATTCCGGTGGAGAGCAGCCGGGCCGCCGTGGTCAGGAAGCCGGCGAGCAGGTTGACCGGCCCGACGTTGGCCACCAGCAGCAGCGTCGTCTGAAGCTCGCCGCCCGCCTCCACGCCGAGGCGGAGCACCGAGAAGATCGCCGGTACGCCCACCAGCGCGGTCCAGAAGGACTGGCTGGCCCGGGCCCGCCGCTCGGCCGGATCCCAACGGACCCGACCGGGCTCGACCTCGGCGACGACCGGGTCGGCTGGTTCGGCGACCGGCACGCCGACCGGCCAGTCGACACGATCCGCACCAGCAGCCGGTACGGCCGCGGCCGTACTCGCGAAAGCCGGCGCGGCCGTAGCGTCCAAGGCCCGCGCGGCCCCCGCACCCGGCACGGACGCGCGGGGTGGCGGCACCGGGCCGTCCGCGCCGGTCGCGGTCGACGCCGTGCTCACCTCGACGGCGCTTTGTCGTCGAAGTCCACGAGCTGCGGCACCTTCAGCGGCTGGGGCTGGCGTTTCTCCACCTTCAACCACGGGCCCAGGGTGCGGTTGTACGCGCTCTGCCAGGGGCTCGCCTGCCCGTTGCGGCCCTGCTCGTAGCTCTTCTGGAGGAAGTACGCGACCAGGTCACGCAGGGCGGGGTCGCCGATCGGCACGCCGATGCCCAGCAGCTCGCTGGTGCCGAAGGGCATGTCCACGACCTCGAACTCCTTGGGGTAGGTGGCCAGGAATCCGGCGAGGATCGTCTCGTCCGAGCTGACCGCGTCGTACCGGCCGCCACGGATGCCGTCGACGCAGTCCTTGACGTCCTTCACCACGAATGTCTTGACCCCGTGCTTCTCCAGCTCGGCCTCGGTGGTGGAACCGCCGCTGGTGCAGACCCGGTAGGCCGGCTCGCGCAGGTTCTCGATGGTGCGGATCTTGTCCTTGAGGCGGACCGGCACCATCACCTCCTGCGTGGTCACGAAGTACGGGCCGGCGAAACTGACAAGCTTTTCGCGCTCCTCCGTCATGGAGAAGCTGGACACCACGAGGTCGACGGTCCCGCCCTGTAGGGCCGGGATCCGACTCTCGGTGGCCACCGACACGAACTCCAACCGCTGCTCGCCCTCGTAGCCGAGGGAGGCCGCGATGTACCTGCCGATCTCCACGTCGAAGCCGACGTGCTGACCGTTGCGCAGGTCGCCCATCAGCGGCTCCTTGGTGGCGACGCCGATGCGCAGCTGTGCCTGCCGGTAGATGTGCGACTCACGGAGTTTCTGCTGCACGGACGGCAGGCCGGGTTCCCGCCGGCTGTCGCAGCCGGCAGCGGCTGCCAGGGTGAGGGTGAGGGCGACCGCCAGCGTCGTCGCGACCGAGCGGAGCCGGGAACTGCGCACGTTCATGGGTGACCTCGCTGAGGGACCGATCTGCGGAACACCCAGAGTAGCTACCCCAAGCTCCTCCGTAGTGACACCGACCGGCACGTCGGACGGACCGGTTAGGCCGGTGTGGATCGGCGCGGCGACCGACTCTCCGGTTGACAGCCGCCGATGTCACGACATGCTGGACGGGTGAGTCGATTGTCCAGGCCCGATGCGCGGACGGTGGCGGTGCTCGCGGCGCTGGGAGCTCTCGCGCCGCTGGCCCTGCTTGTCGTCTGGCGCCGACAGGACCTTCTCGGCGTGGTCCTCGCCCTGCTCTGCGTCCTGCTGACAATGGTCGCCGGGGTCGCCTTCTCCGCCGCCCGTCAGGCCGGCGATCCGGAGCCGGAGGACCGGCAGGCGACCACCGGGCCGGCCGAGCTGATGCCGTACGGGATCGACGCGGACACCCTCGACGCCCTGGACAGCCGGGACGCCCTGCGGGCGGTGCGGGACCGGCGACGCGGGTCGGACGGCGTCAGCGGTCGGTGAGGGTGGGCGCGGCGAGCGCGTCCACGCCCCGCCCGGCCAGGCACCGATAGACCCGGTCGATGCTGCCGTCGACCGGGGGGAGCACCTCCAGGTGCCATCCGCTCGGTTCGGCGATCCCGGTGGTCACCCGGAACGTCGTGGCGCTGCACACCTGTCGCACCGGCTCGGCGGTGACCACGTCGTCGTAGTCGGCGCCGACCAGGAACACCGGCAGGATCCCCTCGGCGTACGTCTCCCAGGTGTGCCGACCCGTGCAGGACAACCGAACCGCCTCGGCGCGGTTGCCGCGGATCCGCATCGGGCCGAAGCACTCCAGCTCCGGCAGGCACCGGGCGCCCTCGGGCAGGGCGGTGGGCGTGCCGGGGCCGGTCGTGCAGCCGGGCAGCGGCCCGGTCGCCGGTGCGGCGACCTGGCTGACCGTCGGGTTCGGGGTGGGCGCTGACCCGTGGTCGGCGAACCAGGCTCCGGCGGTCGCCGAGCCGGCGAGCGCGAGCACGCCGGCACCGCCGAGGAACCAGCGCCGCCAGCGCCGACCACTGGGGACCACCTGCTGGGTGTCCTCGATGGGCGGTCGGGGCGCCGGCTTGCTGGCCGCGTACGGGCCGGGGCGGATTGCGCCACCGCTGACCGGCGCACCGCTGACCGGCGCCGACGGTGGCCCGAGCGGCAGGTTGACGAGCAGGTCGTGCAGTTCGAGGGCGGAGGGCCGCTCGGCCGGGTCGTTGACCATGCCGGCGCGCAGCACGTCGATCAGCTCGTCCGGGACGCCCGGCAGGGCGGGGAGCGGCTGGTTGAACATCTCCAGGACGGTGACCAGGCTGGGGTTGCGCTCGGACTGCCAGCGGGGCGGCCGACCGTGCATCACCGCGTAGAGGGTGGCGCAGAGCGCGTACACGTCGACGGCCGGTGACGGCGGGCTGTGGCTGAACATCTCCGGCGGCGCGTACGCCGGGGTGAGCACCTCCAGGGTGACCGAGGCGTCCCGGTGCTCGGCGAGCACGGCCAGCCCGAAGTCGGCGAGCACCGCCGAGTTGAAGGGCGAGTGCAGGATGTTTGCCGGTTTCACGTCTCGGTGCAGCACCCCTGCCGCGTGCGAGTGGGCCAGCGCATCGGCGATCTTGATGCCGAGGTCACGGGCCTCCACCGGGTCGAGCGGCGAGGTCCGCATCCGTTCGGCGTACGATCCGTCGCACAGCTCCATGATCAGGTAGGGGTGCTGATCGACGGTGACCCCGACGTCGAAGAGGTCCACCACGTGCGGGTGTGACGACATCCGTCCGGCCGCCCGCGCCTCGCGCAGGAAGCGGGCCTGATCCCGCTCGCTGTCCAGCGTCCGGTTTTCCACCTTGACCGCGACCTCGCGGCCCACCGAGATCTGGGTGGCCTGGTAGACGGTCGCGTAGCCGCCTCGGGCAAAGACCCGCAAATCGGTCAGACCTGGCACGATCGGCACCGGCAGGCCGCCGGTCGGAGTGTCGGTCACCGCTCGAAAATACCCAACCCGGCCGACGACTCAGCGCACCGCGTCCGCCGGAGCGGCACCGGCCGGACCGGTACCCTCCGCGGACCGGGCAGCCGTCCCGACACCGGCGGACGAGACATCTTCACCCGCCGACGCTCCCCGGCGCGCGTCCAGGCGCAGGCCGACGGCGGTGGCCAGGGCTCCCAGACCCTCCCAGGCCGCCACCCCGAAGAACCCGCCCGGAGCGATGTCGGAGAGCACGGCGATGGTGAAGACGGTGAACGTGACAAGTCGGAAGACCACCGTGAACCGGAAGAAGGCCCGCCACTCGGTGATCGTGGCGAGCAGGTAGTAGACGCCCATGTTGAACGCCGCCATCGACGACGCCACCAGGAACGTGCCGGTGTGGTCACCGACGGCACGCGTCTCGGGCACCTCAAGACCGAGCAGGCGTAACTGCGCCTCCGGCCAGAGCAGCCCGACCGCACCCATCACCAGCGCCAACACGCCGAAGACCGCGATGGTCCAGCCCGCGATGGATCGCGGCAGCTTCATGAAGGGCCTCCCCAGGCACGGCGACGGTCAGCACTGTGGACCGGCACACGGTGGTGACACGCTAGCCCCTCACCCCGACCGCCACATCCCCAGAACCGGCAAAAACCCTGCCCGCACCCCGACACCAGATTGATCAAGAGCTTTCGGTCACCGGCGGGCCACTTTCCGACGTGAAAAGGGGAGTCAGGCCAGGCGGGCGCGGAGGGCGTTGGCGGCGGCGCGTTCGCTGCGCTGCTCGGTCGCGTACGCCAGGCGGACCGCCTCCTCCGCACAGGACCGGGCCTGCTCCGGGTGACCGCAGGCGTCCAGCGCCTCGGCCAACACGCTGGCCGCGATCACCTGGCTGCGCACGTCCTCGGCCGGCGCGGTGACCGCCCGGCGAGCCCAGTCCAGTGCCTGCTCCCGCTGACCGTGAGCGAGCAGCGCCGCCGCGTACTGGGCCATCGTCTGGCGGCGGGAGAAGAGCAGCGAGGGCGCGTTCGCGGCGGCCGTCGCCACCGGGGCGAGCAGCCCGACGGCGGTCGCCGGGTCACCGGCGGCCAGGCGGGCCGTCGCCAGCAGCACCCGGGGTGCCACCTGGGCCGGGGCCTGCGGATTGTGCGGCTCCACTGCCGTCAGCACCGCACGGGCGACCCGCTCGGCGGTCTCGCAGTCACCCAGGTCCAACGCCACGAAGCCGCGCAGCACGCCGGCCATCCCGGTGAGCAGCGGGTGGGAGGTGCGCTCGGCGTACGCGAGGGCATCGGTGAGCAGGTCGGCCGCGTGCTCCGGCTCGCCCAGCCCACGCGCCACCACCGCCCGGACCACAAGTGCGAACCCGCGCCCCCAGTCGTCGGAGACGGCGGCGAACTCCCGGTACGCCCGACGGGCCTCGCGGTCGGCCTCGGCCAGGTCGCCCAGCTCGGCGGTGGCGAACGCGGCCACCGCACGAAGTGTGCCCACCGCCCACGCCTCACCGACCCGCTCGCCGAAGGGCAGGAACACCTGCGCCATCCGACACGCCTCCCGCAGTCGGCCGGCGAGCAGCCGGGCGAACGCCGTGGTGCCGCGCAGCCAGGCCCGCCCGTACGGGTCCTTCAACTCGGCGAAGAGCCGGGCGGCCCGGCCGAGGACCGCGTCGGTGCCGGCGAAGTCACCCCGGGTGGTGGTCACCCAGGCCAGGTTCTGTAGCGACCAGGCCTGCCCGCGCCGGTCCTGCGCACTGAGGCTGACCTGGTACGAGGCGGCCAACCGGCTGCTCGCCTGGCTCAGCCGCCCGGCCACGAAGTCGGCCATGCCGAGCCGGCGCATCGCCGTCGCCCGTTGCACGGGCAGCCCAGCCGCCGTGGCGACCTGCAACGCCTCGTGCCAGGCGATCATCGCCCGACCCTGGTCACCGAGGGTCTCCTGGGCCTGCCCCGCGAGCAGCAGGGCACCGACGCGGGTGGCCTCGTCCCCCGCGTTCGCGGCGATCTTCTCCGCGTACGCCAGCGCGTCGGCGACGCGGCCGACCTGGAGCAGCGCCCGCGCGTGCACCACCCGATCGGACGCCGGCACCCCGTCGCGGGCCAGCTCGGTGGCCCGCTCGGCGTACTCGACGGCCAGCACCGGCTCACCGGCGGCCAATGACCGACGGGCGGCCCGGCCGAGCGCGGCGACGCCGAGCGGCACCACCGCCCGGGCCGGCGCGTCCGGGCGCAGCTTCACCGCGTCGGCGAGCGTGGCGGCCCGCTCGACGTGCGTCGCCACGAAATCGTCCCGGGCCTCGTCGGTGAACCCGCCCGGCGCTGCGGTCGCGGCCCCGTCCACCGGTGCCGCCCAGCGGGCCAACGCGGCGTGCCGCTCGGCCAGCTCCGCCTTGCTCACCCCGGCGTACGCGGCCTCCCGCATCAGCGGGGTCGCGAACGCGTAGCCGGCCCGGGAGCGGTGCAGCATCCGGCGTTGCAGCAGCTCCTCGACAGCCCGGTCGAGCTCCACGGCGACCACCGCCGACGGTCGACCGTCGCGGCCGGCGCGCTGCTCACGCATCGCCTCCAGCGCACCTGTCGGCACCGTGTCGCCGGTCACCGCGGCATCGCGCAGCACCGAACGGGCGTCCGGGGGCAGCGCGTCGATCCGGGCGGCGAGCACGGCGGCGAGGTCGCGGGAGAGCAGCCGACTGCCCAGCGAACCGGGCACCAACCGCCAGCCGGCCGAGGCGCCCTGGTCCCGTTCGCCGGCCCCCGACCGTTCCACCCCGCTACGGACACCGCGCGCTGTCTCCGTGGTGAGCGCCCCACGCTCGATGAGCAGGGTGACCAGCTCGGCCAGGTAGAAGGGGTTGCCCTGAGCGGTGGCGAGCAGCCGGTCCGCGTCGGCGGGTGGCAGTTTGCCGCCACCGAGATAGCTGGTGAGCAGCCGCGCCGCGTCGGCACCCCGCAGCGGCGGCAGCGAGTGCACCTCGGCGTCCGCGACCCGGGTCAGCGCGCCGGCGGTACGCACCAACTCGGGGCGGCCCAGCAGCAGCACCAGCACCGGGCCGGTGAGCCTGGACAGGGTCAGCCCGAGGGCGCCGATCGTCTCGGCGGTGGCGTCGTGCAGGTCGTCCACCACGATCACCAGCGGCGCCTCCGAGGCGAGCCCACTGAGCAGGTCGGCGACCGCGTTCGGCACCACCTCGGCATCAGCGGTCGGGGTGCCCGAGCCGCCCCACTCGCCGGTGTCGGTGCCCGCGTGCGCCGGGAGTTCGGCGTAGCCGAGCAGGGCGAGCAGTTGTTCGGTGGCGATCGGCGCGGTGTCCGGGGCGGAGCGGGCCAGCCGCTGCCCGAGCCGGCGCAGCCGCTCCTCCACCGCCGGGCGGGTCAGCGCTGTGGACGCGTCGCTGGGCAGACCGACGGCGGCCCGCACCAGGTCGGCCAGGGGCGCGAGCCTCCGCCGCTCCCCGAACGCGGCACAGCGCACCGAGAGCACCCGGGCTCCGGTGTGCGCCGCGTACCGGCCGGCGCCCACGTCGTACCCGGCGGCGAGGCGCTCGACCTCGGCGGCGAACCGGGACTTGCCGATGCCCGCCTCGGCGGTCATCAGCAGCACGCGCGGATCACCCTGGTCGATCACCTCGGCGAGCCGCCCGGCGACCCGACCGATCTCCGTCTCCCGACCGACGTACGGGGCCTCGTCGCCGAGCCCCGAGCGGGTGCCCGGCGCGTCCAGCAGACCCAGCAGCTCGTACGCCTCGACGGGCTCGCGCTTGCCCTTGAGCCGCAGCGGGCGCAGCGCCCGCCAGGAGGACACGTGCCGGGTGGCGGCGGCGGTGCGCCCGCCCGCGTAGACAGCGCCGACCGCTGCGGCGTCGGCCAGCCGCGCGGCAGTGTTCACCGTGTCGCCGATGACCGTGTATTCGATGGCGGCCTGGATGCCCGCGATGACGTCGCCGGTGTTCAACCCGACCCGCAGCCCGAGCGGCGCACCGCCGCCCCGCTCGTCGTCGAGCACCCGGCGGACGGCCCGCTGCATGGACAGGGCGGCCCGGACCGCCCGTTCGGCGTCGTCCTCGTGCGCCACCGGCGCACCGAAGACCGCCATGATCCCGTCGCCGGTCAGCTTGTCGACGTGCCCGCCGAAGGTCTTCACGGCACCGGCGAGGGCGGCGAGCACCCGGTCGGTGACCGCGCCCACGCGTTCCGGGTCGAGATCTTCCGACCAGGAGGTGAACTCGGACAGGTCACCGAAGAGCACGGTGACCACCCGGCGCTCGGCCGCCGGCAACGTCGCGGCGGCCGGCAGCGCGGCACCGCAGTTGTGGCAGAACCGGGCACCGGGAACGGCGACGGTTCCGCACACGGGGCAGGTCACATGTGCTCCAACCCACTGACCCCGGGCGCGGATTCCCCGGTGCCGACACCCAGATACTCCAACTGCGCGCGGACCGACCATTCCGCCGCCCACCAGAGCGAGCGGTCCACGTCCGCGTAGACCACCGCCACCACGTCGGCGGGCGTCCGGGCGCCGGCCGCGACTGCCGCCCGGACCTGGTCCAGCCGGGCCCGGCGGTGGGCGAGGTAGAAGTCGGCGGCGGCGGCGCAGTCGGCCAGCGCCGGGCCGTGTCCGGGCAGCGCCGGGATCCCCCGGTACGCGGACAGCAGCTCCAGGCTGCTCAGGTAGTCACCGAGGTGCCCGTCCGGGTGCGCGACCACTGTGGTGCCCCGGCCGAGGATGGTGTCACCGGTGAGCACCACCCGCTCGTCCTCGTGCTCGACCAGGAAGCAGACCGAGTCGGCGGTGTGCCCCGGAGTCGTGAGCAGACGGACCGCCAGACCGAAGCCGCCGAAGTGCTCGCCCGCCTCGGTCAGCGGCTCGCCGCCGATGGTGTGCGCCGGGTCGACGGCGAGGACGTGCACGCCGCCGAGCAGCTCACTCAGCCGGGCCGCGCCCTCGATGTGGTCGGGGTGGCCGTGGGTGATCAGGATGAGCCCGATCGGGCCGTGCTCGGCGATCCGGGTCAGGTGCCCCTCGTCCGCCGGCCCCGGGTCGACGACGATGCCGGACTCGGCCGCCGGGGCGCGCAGCAGCCAGGTGTTGGTGCCGTCGAGGGTCATCGGCCCCGGGTTCGGTGCCCGCAGCAGTGAGACCCACCGGGGCAGATTCTCGGCAAGCGCCGCCACCGCCCCCGTCACGTGCCCGCTCATGGCTGCGATCGTACGACCCCGCCCGCAACACCCCGCGATCTTGCACTTGCGCACCCTGGTTCATCCCTGTTCGGGGCTTTCTTCCGGGCAGGAAGTGCAAGATCGCGGGGTGGGGTCAGGCGACCTCGACGATGAGTTCGACCTCCACCGGGGCGTCCAGGGGCAGCTCGGCCACCCCTACGGCGCTACGGGCATGGCGGCCGGCCTCGCCGAAGACGGTGCCGAAGAGGTCGGAGGCGCCGTTGATCACCGTGGGTTGACCGGTGAAGCCGGGCGCGGAGGCCACGAAACCGGTCACCTTGACCACCTTGACCACGTTTTCCAGGCCGACGAGCGAGTCGACAACGGCCAGCGCGTTCAACCCGCACCGCTGGGCCAGGTCCTTCGCCTGCTCGGCGGAGATCCCGGCGCCGACCTTGCCGGTCGCGAGCAGTTTGCCCTCGGCGAACGGCAGCTGGCCGGAGACGTACACGTGCTGCCCGGACTGCACGGCCGGCACGTAGCTGGCCACCGGCGGCACGACCTCGGGCAGGTCGAGCCCCAGCTCGGCGAGCTTCGCGTGCGGACCGCTGCTCACGCCTTCGGCCGCTTCAGGTAGGCGACCAGCTGGTCCGGGTTCGGTCCGGGGACCACGGCGACGAGCTCCCACCCGTCCTCGCCCCAGTTGTCGAGGATCTGCTTGGTCGCGTGGACCAGCAGCGGGACCGTGGAGTATTCCCACTTCTGCATCGCTGAAGGGCTCCCTCTCGGTGCGAAATCTTGGTCGAGGGACAGCCTACGGTCCGCTGGCCGAACGAGGCGCGGGACGCTGCTCCGGCGCGGCCGGCGACTCCCCGCAGCGGCCTTCGTGCTCGTACCCCTGTGGGCAGCGGGACCGGTCGGGCAGCAGCAGGTCGCAGAAGACCCGGTGCCTGTTGTTCTGGTCGTCGGCGTTGGACACCGTGGTCTCACCCGCGTCCAGCTCGGGGAGGAAGCCCAGGGACACCGCGACCCGGCCGGCCAGCACTGTCGCCGCCGTCAGACTCGGCACCCGGATCGGCAGGTGGATGACGAAGCCCGGCTCGTCGTCGTCGCGGGCGCGCTCGGCGAGGTGGCTCGGCGCCCGGGCCACCTCCGCCTGCTCCGGCGTCCGGCGGTACGACCGTTCGTTGATCGGCTGGCCGCCGATCGGCCCACCGGCCTCGAACAAGGATCCGGGCCGGCGCGCCCGCTCGTTGGTCGGGAAATAGGTGCGAGGGATGTTGTCCGCGTCGCGCATGCACTGCCTCCGGTCGTACCGCTCGGATCACTCTTCCGGTCCGGACCCATTCGTCCGTTCCGCCCCCCGCGCCGGGACGAAGGTAGGTCGGTGGCCCGCAGCCCGCCAGCAGGACGCGCCCGAATGGTCACCTAGAGTCACATATGCGACACACGGCGGGTAAGAAGCCCGATGGCGCATCACTGTCCGGTCGCGCCGGCCGAATCGGTTCGCAGCGCGGCGCGGCACGGGAAACACCGCCGCCGTCATCGACCGCTACCCTTCCGGTCGGGCGGTCGCGCAGCGCCCGGCAAGCCCGCTCGATCACGCTCGACGCCTCCGGTGGCGGCGGGCGCCGTACCCCTGGGGGAAGACGATGACCCAACCGCCCAGCGGCGACCAGGCCGGTCCACGAGCCCTCCCGCCGGCCCAGTCGGACCCCACCGACCAGCCCGGCGGTCCGACAGTCCCCGCCCAGCCGGCCCCCGCCGCGCCGTCCGGGCAGCTCGCGCTCCCCGCGCCCCCCGCACCGGCCGCGCTCCCCGCCCCGCCGACAGTCCCCATCCAGCAGGTCTTTCCCTCGCCGACCGGTGGGGCCGACGCCACCGGTACGCCGAGCGGCCCCCCGGCCGCGACGCCTACCCAACCGGGCGCCCCTGGCTCGTCGGCCATCCCGCCACCCCCGCCGGAGTACCCGCCCTATCCGGGCGCGGCCGAGCCGAAGAAGAAGCGCGGCCTGCTGATCGCGGCGATCGCACTGGTCGTGATCATGGTGCTCTGCGTGGGTGGTGGAGCGTTGGCGTTCCTGACCCTGCGCAACACCGAGACCGGCGAGGGCGCCAAGGAGCCCGCTGTCGCCGTCGACGAGTTTCTCACCGCTGTCTACCGGGATCGCGACGCGACAAAGGCGGCCACCCGCGTGTGCGCCGCGTCCCGCGACGACGGGAAGATCGCCGCGAAGGTCGCCGAGGTGCAGAAGTACGCCTCCGAGTACCAGAACCCGCGCTTCCGGTGGACCACCCCGAAGGTGGACAACCAGACCGGGGACCGGGCCACCGTCTCCACCCGGGTCACCATGACCACCGCCGACGAGAAGGTGGCCGACCAGGACCTGCGCTTCACTGTGGTGCAGAAGACGGGTTGGTGGGTCTGCGAGGTCGCCTGACCACCGGGCGTGGATAGGCTCGACGGGTGTGTGCAGCTGAGCGGCCGGTCGACCCGGCCGGTACCGGATGGTCGGCCCGCCTCCACGTGGTGACCGGCAAGGGTGGCACCGGCAAGACCAGCGTGGCGGCGGCCCTGGCCCTCGCGCTCGCCGCCGGTGGCCGGCGCACCCTGCTGGTCGAGGTCGAGGGGCGGCAGGGCATCGCCCAACTCTTCGGCATCGACCCGCTGCCGTACGAGGAGCGACACCTCGCCGAGGCACCCCACGGCGGTGAGGTGCGCGCCCTCGCGGTGGACGCCGAGGAGGCGCTGCTCGAGTACCTCGACATGTTCTACAAGCTGGGCGCGGCGGGCCGGGCGCTGCGCAAGCTCGGCGCCATCGACTTCGCCACCACCATCGCGCCCGGTCTGCGGGACGTGCTGCTCACCGGCAAGGTCAAGGAGGCCACCACCCGCACCTCCGGGCAGCGGCGCGCGTACGACGCGGTGGTGTTGGACGCGCCGCCGACCGGGCGGATCGGTCGGTTCCTCAACGTGACGGCGGAGACGGCCCGGCTGGCCAAGGTGGGCCCGATCAAGACCCAGAGCGAGGGGGTCGCCGCGCTGTTGCGCTCCCCGATGACCGCTGTCCACGTGGTCACGCTGCTGGAGGAGATGCCGGTACAGGAGACGGTGGACGCCATCGCCGACCTGACCGCACTCGGCTTCGGCACCGGAAAGGTGATCGTCAACGGCACCCGACCGCCGCTGCCCGCCGGCTCGGCGGTCACCGCGGCGGAGCTGCGGCGTGGGCTGGTCGCCGCCGGGTTGCCGGCCGATCGGGACACCGTGGCCGGTCTGCACGACGAGGCACGTGACCAGCTCATCCGGCGCGAACTGGAGGATTCGCTCCGCGCCGACCTGGTGGAGTTGGGGCTGCCGATGGTCGAGCTGCCGTTGTTGCCCGACGGCGTGGACCGGGCGGGTCTCGCGGCACTGGCCCAGGCCCTCGTCCGCGCCGATTGACTCACACCTGAGCCCAGCACAGGCGCGTCGACCCACGCGGCCCGATACGCTCGATTGGTGCCTTCCGAAGACGCGGCGCCGCAGCTGGACGTCGACCAGATCCTCGCCGACCCGGGCGTACGGATCGTCGTGTGCTGTGGTGCGGGCGGGGTGGGCAAGACGACCACCGCCGCGGCGCTGGCGCTGCGGGCCGCCGAGCACCACGGCCGGCGCACTGTGGTGCTCACCATCGACCCGGCCCGCCGGCTGGCCCAGTCGCTGGGCCTGACCGAGCTGGACAACACTCCCCGCCAGGTCAAGGGGATCGACGTCGAGAGCAGCGGCGGCGAGCTGCACGCCATGATGCTGGACATGAAGCGCACCTTCGACGACGTGGTGCTCCAGCACACCGATCCGGCGAAGGCCGCGGAGATCTTCGCGAACCCGTTCTACCAGGCGATGAGTTCGACATTCGCCGGCACGCAGGAATACATGGCGATGGAGAAGCTCGGCCAGCTGCACGCCCGGGGCGAATGGGACCTGATCGTGGTGGACACTCCACCGTCCCGCTCGGCACTCGACTTCCTGGACGCGCCGGCCCGACTCTCCCGCTTCCTCGACGGCCGGATGCTGCGGCTGCTGCTGGCCCCGGCGCGCAGCGGCGGCCGGAGCATGTTCAGCCTGGTCACGGCCTCGTTCGGGATGTTCTCGAAGGTGGTGCAGAAGGTCCTCGGCGCGCAACTGCTCACCGACCTGTCCGGCTTCGTGGCCGCACTGGATTCCATGTTCGGCGGTTTCCGACAGCGCGCCGAGCAGACGTACCGGATCCTTCAGGCAGGGGAGACGGCCTTCCTGCTGGTCGCGGCACCGGAGCCGGACGCGGTCCGGGAGGCCGCCTACTTCGCGGGTCGCCTGCGGGAAGAGCGGATGCCGCTGGCCGGCCTGGTGCTCAACCGGGTGCACCGACTCGCGGTGCCGGAGCTGGACGCCGAGCAGAGCCGGGTCGCCGCCGAGCGGCTGACCGAGCTGGGTGGGCACGAGGCGACCGCCGACGTGCTGCGGGCGCACGCGGCGCTGGCCCGTCAGGCGGTACGCGAGCAGCGGGTCGCCGCGCGGTTCACCGAGGCGTTCCCCGCCGTGCCGACGGTGTCGGTGACGGCGCAGCCCGCCGACGTGCACGACGTCGACGGGCTGCGGACGATCGGCGCGGCGATCAGCCGGCCGTGACCGCCGTCAGTTGGCCGCACTGACGAGGATCTTGTCCTTTCCGGCCTTGTCCTTGCTGTTCTTCTTCATCGCGGCCTCGAACATCTTGCGCCAGCTCGTCACCTGCGGGTGTCGACGCAGTAGCGCCCGCCGTTCGCGTTCGGTCATGCCGCCCCACACACCGAACTCGATCCGGTTGTCCAACGCGTCGGCCAGGCACTCGTACCGAACAGGGCAGCTCCGGCAGATCCGCTTCGCCACGTTCTGTTCGGCGCCCTGTACGAACAACGCGTCCGGGTCCCCGTTCTGACACGCCGCCAGCGACGGCCAGTCAGTGATCATGCCCATGTGTACACGTCCCCCCTTGCAGTACCTACCGACCTCGTCGATGCACGCCAGCCGGCAATTCCCCCCGATCGCCCGGCTCGCCTTCCCCAAGGCGGCACGGACGACATGTGGCGCTGTCGCCGCCCCCATCATGCTCTGTAGTCGACTGATTACGCAACGTTGTCGACGAAATCCATCATTTCGGACAGTCCCGGCTTCCCGGGCCTTCGACCGCCGGTTACCCCGCCGAGGTCGGCGATAACGCTGCGCCGCCTCCTTCGATCGGAGGAGACTCACGCCAGGTCACCCGCAACCGAGCACCGGGGGTCGTGCGTTTAGCACAACGAGGGCAGCGCGCGCAGGAAATGGGGAAAGAACGCCCAGGCGCCCCTCGTTCCCTACTCGCGTACCCTGTCGAGGTGAACTGGATGCGGAAACGTGACCACAATGTGCTGACCAACGCCGCATCGCTGCTGGTGTGCGGCCTACTGGCCGGTGTGGTGGTCGCTGCGGCGGCCTTCCCCGCGGTGGCGATGTCCGGCCTGGCCGCGAAGGCCGGCGCCGAGACATTCGGCGCCCTGCCCACGGAGTTCTCGGCGGCACGCGCGCCGCAGATCAGCTATCTGCTGGCCTCGGACGGCAAGACACCACTCGCGACGATGTACGACGAGAACCGGCGCGACGTGAAGCTCGCCGACATCTCTCCGTACATGCAGAAGGCGATCATCGCGGCCGAGGACCATGAGTTCTACAAGCACAACGGCGTCGACATCAACGGTGTCGCCCGCGCGTTCGTCAACAACCAGGGCGACGGCGGCCGGCAGGGCGCCTCGACGCTGACCATGCAGTACGTCCGGCTGGCCATCGCGTACTCGGCCACCCACCCGGCCGACGTGGTGGCGGCGACCGAGGACACCAGCGCCCGCAAGCTTCGCGAGATGCGGCTGGCCCTCCAGGTCGACAAGGAATTCTCCAAGGACGAGATCCTCACCCGCTACCTCAACCTCGCCTCGTTCGGCAACGGCGCGTACGGCATCTACGCCGCCAGCCAGGTCTACTTCGGTAAGCCGCCGGCCAAGCTCAAGATCGAGGAGGCGGCGCTGCTGGCCGGCATGGTCAAGGCGCCCACCACGAACGACCCGACCACCGAGGCGGGTTACCCGCTCGCCAAGGACCGTCGCGACTACGTCATCCAGAACATGGTCGACATCAAGGCCATCACCCAGCAGGAGGCGGACGCGGCCAAGGCCGTCAAGCTGGTCGTGAAGGACAAGCGCACCCCCAACGGCTGCATCGCCGCGAACGTCAACAGCTGGGGCTTCTTCTGCGACTACTTCTACCGCTGGTGGATGCAGCAGGAGACGTTCGGTTCGACCACGTACGACCGGGAGCGGCGGCTGAAGAGCGGCGGCTACACCGTCGTGACCTCGATCGACGTCCAGGCGCAGAAGGGTGCGGACAAGGCGGTCCGCAGGTCCAAGAGCGAGAACAGCAAGGAAGCCGCAATGGTCGCGGTGGTCGAGCCCGGCTCCGGCCGGGTCCGGGCGCTCGCGGTCAACCGGCAGTTCAAGCTGGACGACCCGAAGAACCCGAAGAACAAGATCTCCAGCGATCCGGCGAAGAGCCGGAGGGGCATCCGAGGCAACTACCCGGCAACTGTCAACCCGCTGCTCAGCGGCGGTGACGGCATCACCGGGTACCAGGCCGGCTCGACCTTCAAGATCTTCACCATCCTGGCGGCGCTGGAGAAGGGCATCCCGCTCAGCTACAGCTTCAACGCGCCACAGCAGTTCAAGTCGGAATACATCATCGACCCCAGCAGCAAGGCGGCGTGCCCCGGCACCCACTTCTACTGCCCGACCAACTCCGGCCTGAAGGCCGGCGGCGTCCAGAACATGTGGACCGCGTTCGCCCAGTCGGTCAACACCTACTTCGTCCCGCTCCAGCAGCAGGTCGGCGCGGAGAACGTGGTCGACGCCGCCAAGCGGGCCGGCATCCAGTTCCGCACCGATGAAGATCTCCGACTCAGTGGCACCAAGCAGGACGCGCACCAGTGGGGTGCCTTCACCCTCGGTGTCGCGCAGACCACCCCGCTGGACCTGGCCAACGCGTACGCGACCCTGGCGGCCGACGGCAAGTACTGCGAACCGATCCCGGTGCAGGAGATCCGCGACCCCGACGGCAACAAGCTGGACGTCGCCAACCCGCGCTGTGAGAAGCGGTTCAGCACCGACGTGGCCCGAGCCGCCGTGGACGCCGCCCGATGCCCGGTCGGCGACAACTCCGAGACCAGCAAGTGCGGCAGCAGCCGCACCGCCGGCGGAGTGAAGGGCATCGTCGACGCGCCGGTGGCCGGCAAGACCGGCACCACCGACTCGGAGAAGACCGCCGCCATCGTCGTGATGACCAAGCAGTACTCGGTGGCCGGCATCATGGCCGACCCGGACTGGCCGCAGACCAACGTCAGGATGAAGCACAGCGACAAGGACGGCATCAACCCGCCGGTCTACGAGACGCTGCGGGACGCCATGAAGAACAAGCCGCGGATCAACTTCGAGCCACCGGGCCAGAAGATCTCCGAGGGTGACCAGCGCAGCATCCCCGACGTGAAGTGCCAGCCGGTGGACACTGCCAAGTCCCGGATCAAGGGTGCCGGCTTCGAGCCGGTCGTCTCCGAGGCCAAGGTGCCGTCCACCTGCCCGGCCGGCACCGCCGCCGGCACCAGCCCGGACGGGCGCACCATCAAGGGTGGCGTGGTCACCGTCCAGGTCAGCAGCGGCGGTGGCGGCGGCACGCCGGGTAACACCGGTGGTGGCGGGCAGCCCGGCGGTCGACCCGGGGGCCGTCCCGGCGGCTGAGTCGACGAGTAGGACACGACGGGCGGGCACCCACCACGGGTGCCCGCCCGTTTCCGTTCGTCCGGACCAGCATCACCCGCCCACGCTCCGGAGAACGCCGGCCGGGATGCCGCTGGGTCAGAGGCCGAGCTGTCGGCGTACCTCGGCGGCCACCCGACCACCCTCGGCCTGGCCCGCCACCGCGGCCTGGGCCGCCTTCATGGCCGGGCCCATCTGGGCCTTGCCGGTGAAGCCGCCCGCGGCGAGCGCCCCCGACACCAGCTCGGTCAGCTCGGCGTCGGAGAGCTGCTTGGGCAGGTAGCGGTCCAGCACCTCACCCTCGGCGCTCTCCTTGGCGGCCTGCTCGGCGCGGCCGGCGTCGGCGAAGGCCGTTGCCGCCTCCCGGCGCTTCTTGGCCTCCTTGGTCAACACCGCGAGCACCTCGTCATCGGAGAGCTCGCGCTTGGCCTTGCCGGCGACCTCGGCGGTGCCGACGGCGGCCAGGGCCATCCGCAGCGTGGAGGTGGTCAGCTCGTCGCGCGCCTTGAGCGCGGAACGCATGTCGGCGGTGAGGCGGTCCTTCAGCGTGCTCATGGACGGTCAAACTACCCTGAACGACATGCGAAAGCGCACACTATTCCGCCTCGCCGCCGGAACCGCCACGGTCGGCGCCGCCACCCTCGCGTACGCGTCGCTCATCGAGCGCAACATGTTCACCCTGCGGCGGTACGACGTGCCGATGCTGCCGGCCGACGCGGAACCGCTTCGCGTGCTGCACCTGTCCGACCTGCACATGATGCCCGACCAGGCGCGCAAGCAGCGCTGGGTGGCCTCGTTGGCCGCCCTCGACCCCGACCTGGTGGTGGTGACCGGCGACAACATGGCCCACCCGGGAGCGGTCCCCGGAGTGCTGCGGGCCCTGCAACCACTGCTGGACTATCCAGGTGCGTTCGTGTTCGGCTCCAACGACTACACCGGGCCGGTGCTGAAGAACCCCTTCACCTACTTCCTGCCCGACCGGGAGTACACCGAGGGCGTCGAGCTGCCCTACGAGGAACTGCGCCAGGTGTTCACCGGCGCCGGCTGGGCGGACCTCAACAACGCCCGGACCACCCTGAAGGCCGGCGGCCGACAGCTCGACCTGGTCGGCGTGGACGACCCCCACATCGACCGGGACGACTACCCGGCGGTGGCGGGCGCGGTCTCGTCCTCGGCCGACCTGTCCATCGCGCTGACGCACTCCCCCGAGCCGCGGGTCCTCGACCAGATGGCCGCGGACGGCTTCGGCCTGCTGCTCGCCGGGCACACCCACGGCGGTCAGGTCTGCGTCCCGGGCTACGGAGCCCTGGTGACCAACTGCGGCCTGCCCCGCTCGATGGCGCGCGGTCTGCACCGCTGGCCCGGCTCGGACTCGTGGCTGCACGTCTCCGCCGGCCTCGGCACCCACCCGACCGCCCCGATCCGCTTCGCCTGCCCCCCGGAGGCCAGCATCCTCACCCTCATCCCCCGCTGACCGCCCCCGCCCGCGCCCACCCTGGGGCCTGACCTCGCCCCGCCACCCGGACCCGCCACCCGGCCCCGGCGGCGGGGGTACCGAGTTTGACCATCCGGACGGGTGGGCTACTATTTGTCGGCACGCCTCGGGGTGTGGCGCAGCTTGGTAGCGCGCTTCGTTCGGGACGAAGAGGTCGTCGGTTCGAATCCGGCCACCCCGACCAGAGGTAAGAGGGCACATCCATGGATCGGATGTGCCCTCTGGTGCTTTCCGGCTGATCAACAGCATGCCATTGATCGCGTATCGTGCTGCCGGTGCCCGACCAGCCGGCGCCGAAGCCCAGCCGCAAGGCCACTGTCGCTCTCGTCCTGGCCGGCTTGAGCCTCGTGCTGTCTCTGGTCACGTGTGGCTTCGTGGCCGTGACCGGGCTTGAGGACCTTGATGACTCCCTTCAGTCTCCGCCCCGGCCAGCGAGTGCGTCGGAGGTCGAAGCCCTCGCCCACGTGACCTTCCCGCCTGGCACGGTGCTCCTCTCGGCCGCACAGAGCAACGGACTGGAGACCCACCTGTCGGCGAGGTTCCGTATCTCGCGCGAAGCCCTCGACACCTTCCTGACTGATGGAGATTTCGCCGCCGGGTTGACCCCCGGACTACGCGTCGTCACCAAGCAGGACGACGTCGGCGGAGGAGGCACCTGGCACCCCGAGACTGCTGTTCGGGTCTCCGGAATCAACGAAGAGGCACCGGGACCGAACGGCACCTACCGTCGCCTGCTGGTGGACCTCGACAGGGAGGACACAGTGACTGTGTACCTCCACGCGCGCAAGCCCTGATGTCCGAGGCTCACGCCGACGGTTGACGGCTCGCGCCACACGGTCACGCACCACCGTGGACGTGCGGGTGGCGGCCGGCCCAGCCAGCCGCCGGCGCTCATCCTGGGCGCGGCACGCGACGGTCGACAGTGCGCCGCCCACGTCGAGCGCCGTGAGGTGCCGGAGATTTCACGACGTGCCGGCGGCCGGCTTTCAACCTATTGACCCCCGACGGAGTCGTGATGGGTAACCAACCAAGGCGGGGGCTGATGGCAGTTGACGACGAGCATTTCCGAGAGTTCGTCGAGACGCGCTACATGGATCTCCTGCGCGTGGCGTACCACCTCACCGGGTCGGCGCAGGATGCCGAGGATCTGGTGCAGTCGGCGCTGGTGAAGGTGATGCGTCGGTGGCGTCGGGTCGACGACCCGATGGCGTACCTGCGACGAGTCATGATCAATCACCACATCAGCAGTTGGCGCCGCCACCGGGTGCACGAGGTGGTGACGTCGATCCTGCCGGACCGGTCCACCCGGGACATGACGGAGGCGATGACCGAGCGACACGCCCTGTACGAGGCGATGCGGGAGCTGACGCCCCGCACCCGAGCCGTGATCGTGCTCCGGTACGTGGTCGATCTGCCGGAGGCGGCGGTCGCCGCCGCCCTGGGCTGCTCGGTGGGATCGGTCAAGAGCCGGGCGTCGAGGGGTCTGGCACGCCTGCGTCTGGCACTGGCGTCGGACGCGTCGCCGCCGACAGAGGTGCCGAACACGCCCCCAGCGGCGGCCGATCCAGTACCGACCGGGACGACGACGATGACGGGGGCAACACCATGACTGTCGACGAGGAATTGGGCCGGGCGCTGGCCGAGCTGAGCAGGCCCCTGACCCCGCAGCCGGATCCGTACGGTCGAGCCAGGGCGCGTTACCGACGGGACCGGCAGCGCCGCCTCAATGGGCTGGCCCTCGCTCTGGTGGTCTCCCTGGGCGGAGCGGCCTTCGCGATCGCCGCCCCGGGCCGGAGCACCCAACCACCACCGGCAGCGGCGACGGAGTCCCTCGCACCCGCGTTGGCCTGGTCGGACAAACTCCTCCAGTCGCCACCGCGCGGCGTCGTCGGCCAGGACAGCGGCTATGTCCGCCAGCTCTCCGAACTCCTGTTGGCCGCGCAGCGCCGGGGAGGCTTTCCCCGGGTGAGTTTGCCGTTGGACGTGCTGGACAAGCCGACCACTGTGAAGGTGCTGTTCGTCGACGACGTCGGCGGTCGGCGGATCGCGCTCGCGGCCTTCGTCCGTGACCGGCCCGCGCCGGGCACCGACTGGCCGAGCCCCTCGGTGTGGCTGGTCGCCGACGAGGGTGCCGACGCCGACGAGTTGGCCAGCCCCGCCGCCGTACACAGCTTCGGGGACAGCCTGGAACCCTACGAAAGCCTCGCCCTGGACGCCCCGTCCGGTCCGTCAACGTCCGTCCACGTGGCGATCGCTCCCGCCGGGTGTGTCTTCCTCACCTCACCGTTGCCCAACGGCAGGGTGTTCCAGTGGACCCCGGAGCCGACCGGGTCCTACCTGATCCGTACCCCGCAGACCCAGCGGCCCGAATGGTGGCGGGTCGACTGCGGCGCGGTGACGCGCAAGACAACGCCGGGTCCGGGTTCGCTGGCACCGGAGCCGATCACCGACGCGCAGCTCGCGACCGCGATGTCCCGCGTACGCGGCGCTGTCCCGGAGCGGCACACCCGACTGCTGGTGTCGTCGTACGCCCAGTCGGAGGGATACCGACTGACCGCCCTGCCGAGCGCGGTCTGGGGCGGACAGGTCGCTGGCCTCCCCGCCCGCGCCGTCGGCGGAGCGCCGGACGCCGGCGGGCACTCGGCGGACAGCGGCAAGGCGACGGTCCTGGCTGCTCCCGCAGCCGGCGGCGGCTGGGCCGGTGAGGTGACGATCGACCTCGATCAGCCAAGGCCCGACGGCGTGGTCGGCACCAGCGACACCTTCACCGTCCCGACGGACCCGACCGACCCCGCGAGCATCCTGGTGGTGCCGATCGGCAACGACGTCGGCGGCGACGAGGGCGAGCGGTCCCTGCTGGTGGTGACGCCGGCGGCAGCCACCCAGGTACGAGTGGTGCAGGACGGGCGCGCGCGGACGACTGCGGTCAGCGGCTGCGGGGTGGTGTTGACAGTGCCCCACTCCCTGACGGGTCTCGTCGTCGAGGCACTCGACGCGTCCGGCCGGACGCTCGCCACCGGCCAGGTGGCCAGAGAGGGTCCGCCGTCGACACTTGAGACGGACACCTGGAACCAGGACTGAGCGTGCCCTGCCTGCCGAAACCACCGCCAACATAGGTACTTCTGCCGATCCCCCGAGGCGGTCAGCCACCTAGCGTCGGCAGCACCACTACCGTCCGAGGGGGACGCAGATGACCACCGCACTCGACTTCGACGCCGTGAAGACACGCCAGCAGGTGACCTGGGCCAGCGGCGACTACGGCGCTGTCGCCGCGCTCATCCATCCGATCGCCGAGTTGCTGGTGACGGCGGCGGACCTGTCGGCCGGTGCCCGCGTGTTGGACGTGGCGACCGGCTCCGGCAACGCCGCCATCGCCGCCGCCCGCTGCGGCTGCGTCGTGACCGGCGTCGACTACGTACCCGGGCTGTTGGAACGGGGTCGTCAGCGGGCGACGGCGGAGCGGCTCCCGGTCGCCTTCGTGGCCGGGGACGCGGAGCACCTGGCGCATCCCGACGGGACCTTCGACGCGGTGCTCTCCGTCGTTGGCGTGATGTTCGCCCCGGACCAGCAGCGGGCGGCTGCCGAGTTGGTCCGGGTCTGCCGCCCCGGCGGCACCGTGGCGCTGGCCTCGTGGACGCCCCAGGGGTTCGTCGGCGAGTTGTTCCGCACTGTGGCGCGGCATGTGCCGCCACCGCCGGGGCTGCGCGCGCCCGTCGAGTGGGGCGACGAGGCCCGGGTCCGCGAGTTGCTCGGCGGGGCCGTGGGCGACCTGCGGATGGTACGCCGGAAGTTCGTCTTCCGCTTCGGCACAGCCGAGGAGTTCACCGACTTCTTCCGGGTCAACTACGGGCCGACGGTGAAGGCGTTCGAGGCGCTGCCCGAGGAACGGCGACCGCAACTGCACGCCGACCTGGTCGAGCTGGCCCGCACGCACAACCGGGCCTCCGACGGCACGGTACGGATCCCGGCGGAGTACCTGGAGGTCGTGGCGCAACGGCTCGCCGACCCGGCCTGACGCCGCACCGCAACCGCTTCGGTGACGCCGAGTCGACCGAGGCGGCGGGCCTCAGCCACTGACGCACAACGGGCGGCCAGAGCCTCAGCCGCCGGACGCTCAACGGGCGGCCGACACCGAGTGCGGGCCTCGGCCGCCAGACGTACGACAGGCGGCCGACACCGAGAGGGCGGGCCTCGGCCGCCGGACGTACGGCGGGCGACCAACAGCGAGGCGGCCCGCCTCCGCCGGTCAGTCCTGTCGTTCGGTGCGCTCGATCTCGGCGAACGCGGCGGCCAGGTAGTCGTTCAACGGCACGCTTGTCGTCGCCAACAGGTCGGCCACCAGGAGCGGGGCGTGCCGGGCCAGCGCCGACGCGTCCGGAGGCGACTCGTCACCCTCGGGGTCGTACACCCCGAGGGCGCCGGCCAGCAGTACGAGCACCACGTGTGGGTCCACGTCCGAACGCCACCGCGTCGCGCCCTGCACGCAGCGGGTCAGCACCTGACGGATGTCGTCGCCGGTCAGCCCCTCCGGATGGCTCTCCTCGAGCAGCAACCGGACCACCGCGCCGAGCACCAGGCCGGAACGCTCGTCGGCGGCGAGGTCACCGACCGTCTCCTCGTACGCCTGACCGTCGCGTGCCTGGGCGGCGGCGACGGCCGCGGTGGCGGTCACCGCGATGGCGCGGGCGGGAGCGGGCAGATGTCGCCAGGTGCCGGTCATCGGGTCAGCATCGCAGACCCGGCGGACACCGACCGACGCCACCAAACCGAATGGATCATCGTGGGATTGGTCACCTGACGCCTCCGGCGACGACTGGGCGCGGCCAAAACGGTTCGCGTGCTGTCACACCTGGCGAACAGAATGCCGGACATGCTGCGTCGTGCCCTGCCCCGCCGAATGGAAGCCCGCCGGATCCTGCTCGGCACCCTGCTGTCGGCGATCGGGCGCGGTCTGACCCTGCCGTTCCTGTTCATCTACCTGACCGACGTACGCGGGCTCACCGACGCCCGCGCCGGGCTGGTGATCGGCTGGTACGGCGTGGTCACCCTGGCGCTGTCGCCGCTGGGCGGGACGCTCATCGACCGGATCGGCGCCCGCCGGGTCGTGATGCCCTGCCTGCTGATCGAGGCGATCGGCACCGGCTCGCTCGCGCTTGTCCACTCGACCGGTTCGGCCCTGCTGGTGATGACGGTGATCGCCATCGGCAGCTCGGCGATCTGGTCCGGGCAGAACACGATCCTCGCGTCGCTGACCGACGACGGCGAGCGGCAACGCGTCTTCGGGCTGAACTTCGCCCTGCTCAATCTCGGTATCGGCATTGGTGGCATGACCTCCGGCGCGATCGTCGACACCGCCCGGCCGGGCACCTTCCAGACGATCTACCTGCTGGACGCGCTGACCTACCTGCTGCCGGCGCTGATCCTGCTCAGCCTGCCCAACGTGGGCCACCGACTGGGCAGCCGTCGCAGCGTCGACGAACCGTCACCCGGCGGCTACCTGACAGTGCTCCGCGACCGCCCCTTCCGACGGCTGGTGATCTTCGGGTTGATCCTCACCACCTGCGGCTACGCGCAGGTCGAGGTGGGCTTCGCCGCGTACGCGGTGCGAGTGGTCGAGGTGAACCCCCGGGTCGTGGCCTGGGCGCTCGCGGCAAACACCCTGATGATCGTGCTCGCGCAACTGCTGGTGATCCGCCGGATCGAGGGACGCAGCCGCACCCGGGCGCTCGCCGTGGTGGGAGCGGTGTTCGCCGCCGCCTGGCTGGTCCTCGGCGCGGCTGGCCTGGTCACCCACGAGAGTGCCCTGCTGGCCGCCGTGTGTGTGGTGGCCTGCTCGGCGATCTTCGGCTTCGGCGAGACGATGCTGTCGCCGGTGATGCCCGCGCTGACCAACGCACTGGCCACGGACGAGCTACGCGGTCGGTACAACGCGATGAGTTCGATGATCTTCGGAATCAGCGGCGTGATCGGCCCGGTGACCGCCGGCCCGCTCATCGGCGCCGCCGACGGCAGGGTCTGGGTGGCGACGGTGGTCGGCGGTTGCCTGGTTGCCTCGCTGGTCGCGCTCTCCCTGCGCCGGCTGCTCAGCGCCGAACAGGACGGCCTCGCGACCACCACTCCGGCATCCCCCGCCCCCGCACCCGCCCCGGCCTGACCTCGAACACCTCTTGCGCGGCCCGCAACATGCCCTTCCGCGCCGGCCCCGCGCACACTGGCCCCGCGCGCCCTGCGCCCCGCGCGCTCCGTGCCCCGCGCGCTCCGTGCCTTACGCGCACTGGGCCCCGCGCGCCCTGCGCCCCGCGCGCACTGCGCCCCGCGCGCACTGCGCCCCGCGCGCACTGGGCCCCGCGTGCGCCGGCCCCGCGCGCTCCGCGCCTCACCAAGCACGGCAGCCGGGCTGGTCGGACAGGTCGGCCACCGCCCTCGTGACGCGCCCCGCACCTCACCAAACACCCCCGCCAAGCGCCAAGCGCCGCAGGCCCCAGCGTTCCGGCGTCCCGGCGCCTCCGCGCCCCAACGCCCCACCCCGCGCCCCCGCGCCCCCGTGCCCCAGCGCCCCAGCGCCCCAGCGCCCCAGCGCCCCAGCGCCAAGATCCGCACAACATCAGGGATGTTGCTGTCTCGGGCGCGCGGGAGGCAGCAATATCCCTGATGTTGCTGGGACCTTCCCCGTTTGGCGGGCTCAACCGGTGGTTGCAACCTTCCCCTGATCTTCGTTGAGGTGGTTATGGCATCGAGGTTGAGCCCGCCTTGATCTCGTGGTGGACCAAGATCGTGCTGGATCCTGGATGTCAACGCCGTTGCGTTAGGTGGAACGGCTGTTCGTCAACCAGCACTGCCTCGCCGATCATGGAGTTGTGGTGGGTGACAGAACGCCCGTAAAACCCCAAAGTCGGCACCACAACTCCATGATCGCCAAGCCGAGCCCAACCCGCTCCCCGATCGGGCACTTCCTGTCCCGGGTTGACCCGCCGGCTACAGCCCTAACGCAACGGTGTTGTCCTGGATGTACTGGCATCCTCAAGCGCCGATGCCACTACGTCCTCGTTCGAGCGCGATCTTGCCCAGTGCGGGCGCGGATAGGCCCAGGCGCAAGCAGGCGCGGGTCCTGGGACGGGCGCGGCACGGCCCCGAGCGCGGGACAGGGCACGAGCGCGGGACAGGGCACGAGCGCGGGACAGGGCACGGCACCGGCACCGGCACGGCACGAGCGCGGCACCGGCACGAGCGCGGCACCGGCACGGCACCGGCACGAGCGCGGCACGGACCCGAGCGCGGGACGGGGCACGAGCGCGGCACGAGCGCGGCACCGGCACGGCACGGACCACCGGCCACGCTCGGACGTGGGTAAAGAACGTCGACAACGGACGCGGGCGAGGCACGGGCAAGAACGGGTCGGGCCCCGGAGCACTCGCTCCGGGGCCCGATGATCGCGAGGTCGGCCGTCAGGCGGTGGGGGCCTCGGCGGTGGTGCGGATGCGGTCCAGCGTCGGTGCGGAGACCGGCGACTGGGCGGTCAGGTACGCCACGAACGCGTCCAGGTCGATCTGGCCGGTGACCTGGTTGGTCCCGCCGGTGAGGGCGCTGAAGCCGTCGCCGCCGCCGGCCAGGAAGTTGTTCACCGTCACCCGGTAGGTGGCGGCGGTGTCGACGGCGGTCCCGCCGAGGGTGAGGCTGCCCCGGACCACACGGGTGCCGGCGCACGGGTCGGCGACCGTGCCGGTGGTGCCGATCGGGTCGACCACATAGCTCACTGTCGACGACGGGTACAGCGTGCGGTTGGTGACGAACTGCTGCTCCAGGACGCAGTAGAGCTGTGCGCCGGTCAGGTCGAGTGTCACGAGGTTGTTGGCGAACGGCTGCACCGTGAACGCCTCCTCGTAGGTGACCGGGCCGGCGTCGAGGTCGGCGCGTACCCCGCCCGGGTTCATGAAGGCGGCGACCGCGCCCTCTTCGTCGTCGGTGGCGGCGAGTTGGGCGTCGGCGATCAGGTTGCCCAGCGGGGATTCACCCAGAATCGTACCGAAGAGGGTTTCCTGGCTCCGGGTGATCGCCTGGCTGGTCACGCCGACCTCGCGGCCGGCGACCGGGCCGAGCACCGTCTTGTAGTGGTTGATCAGTGCGGTCTGCTTCGGGTCCTTGGCGACGTCGCGGGTGACCACGACGTTGTTCGCGGCGGCGGAGATGACGTCACCGGACCGACGGTCGATCTTGAGGTCGATGTCGGTGACCAGGCGACCGAACGAGCTGGCGCTGGTTACCAGCTTGCCGTTTATGTCGCAGTTGTACGCCTGATGGGTGTGCCCGCTGACCACCACGTCGATCGACGGGTCCATCCGGTTGGCGATGTCCACGATGGGTCCGGTCATGCCGACGCAGTCGTTGATGCCGCCGGTTGCCGCCTGGGTGCCGCCCTCGTGCAGCAGCACGACGATCGTCTGCACGCCCTTGCGGCGCAGCTCGCGAGCGTACCGGTTGGCGGTGTCCGCCTCGTCGGCGAAGGTGAGGCCGGCGACGCCCTGCTGGCTGACGATCTGCGGGGTGCCCTCCAGGGTCATGCCGATGAAGCCGACCTTGACGCCCTGCACCTTGTGGATCGCGTACGGTGCCAGCAGCGGCTTGCCGGTGGCGGTCTTGAAGGCGTTCGCGGACAGGTACTTGAAGCCGGCGCCCCGGTAGGGGGTGCCGTCGGCGCAGCCGTCCACCGGGTGGCAGCCGCCGTTCTGGATCCGCAGCAGTTCGGCGGCGCCCTCGTCGAACTCGTGGTTGCCGACGCTGGCGTAGTCCAGCCCGGCCATGCTCAGCGCCTCGATCGTCGGCTCGTCGTGGAACGCGGCGGAGAGCAGCGGGGACGCGCCGATCAGGTCGCCGGCGGCGACAGTGATGGTGTTCTTCTTCTTGGCGGCGGCGCGCAGCTCGGCCAGGTGGGTCGCCAGGTATTCGACGCCGCCCGCGGCCTGCCCGGCGATGGTGCCGCTGGACCCGCTCGGCGGTTCGAGGTTGCCGTGGAAGTCGTTGAGGGCCAGCAGGGTGACGTCGACCGGCTTCGGTCGTGCGTCGGCCTGCTCGGGGCTGGTGGCGACCGCGCCGAACGCGGCCACCGCGAGCGCGGTCAGGCCAACAGCGGCCCGTCGCATCCCGGTCATGGACATTGATCTCCTCGGAAGAATCGGCGCCCGCGGGGCCCGGCCTCTGGGTCGACCGGGCCGCCGCGCGACACCGTCGTCAGGGTCGCGGTTGGCGGCGGTCAGGGGATGGCCGCCTGCCCCGACAGCCTCTCATCCGGACGCCGCCGGGTCGACCCAGAGCTGCGGGTACGCCTGTGACAGGCGTTTACCGCGGTCTGGCAGACATCGTCGTACCCGGGGTCTAGAAAGGACGGGATGGTGGGCGTGGACGGAGGCAGCATCGTGAGCGAGACGACACCGACGGCGGAGCAGGTGCGATCGGCGGACGGCACGCCCATCGCGTTCGAGCGGTCCGGTGCTGGGCCCCCGATCATCCTGGTCGGAGGCGCGTTCAGCGATCGCGGTGCGACTGGTGCGCTGGCGGCGGCGTTGGCACCGGATTTCACCGCTTTCGGCTACGACCGTCGAGGCCGGGGCTACAGCGGCGACACCGCGCCCTACGAGATCGGTCGCGAGATCGACGACCTGGCGGCACTGATCGCGGCGGCCGGTGGCTCTGCCGCGGTCTACGGGATCTCCTCCGGCGCGGTCCTGGCCGCCCTCGCCACCGCGCAGGGCCTTCCGGTGACCGGGTTGGCCCTGTTCGAGCCACCGTTCCAGGTCGGTCCGCACGTGGGCGTCTGGAGTGACCTCACCCCGCGCCTCATCGAGCTGATCGCCGCCGACGACAGGGACGGCGCGGTGCGGCTCTTCCTCGGCGACTCGGTGGGGCTGCCGGCGGAGGAGATCACCAGGATGCGGTCGCAACAGATGTGGGGCGCGCTGACCGCCGTCGCGCACACCCTGGTGTACGACTCGATCGTCACCGCCGGAGGGCGGCTGCCCGCCGACCGGCTGGCGGCCATCACCGTGCCGACTCTCGCCGTGCACAGCACCAGCAGTCCACAGTGGCTGCGCGACGCGAGTGTGGCAGCGGCCGAGGCGGTCCCGGGCGGCCGGTCCATCAGCCTCGACGGTGGTTACCACGACGTGCCGCCGGCGACGCTGGCTCCCGCGCTGCGCGAGTTCCTGCTCGGTTGACGACCACCGGCGCAACGGGCCAACCCGCGCAACGGGCCAACCGGCGGCCAGCGGATCAGCCGGCGCAGCGGGCCAACCGACACAACGGACCAGCCGGCGGCCAGTGGGTCAACCCTCGGCCAGCGCCTCGGTGACCAGGGCGGCGACGGCGTTGCGCGGCCAGGCGTCGGCCACTCCGGGCCGGGCGGCCAGATAACTGGTGATCCGCTCGGCTGGCCAGTCGTGTGCCTCACGTAGACCGCGGGCGATCATGCCGAGGTAGATGGGCGCGGGTGGTCGGCACCGCACGGCCGACGCCCCCTGGGGCGCGGTGAAGGTGAGCAGGGGGACGTCGCTGTGGCTGCCGGGACAGACCAACGTCTCGTACCGCCCGGGGCCGAGCGTCGCCCGTCCGTTGGCGACGGCGGCCTCGATCGCGGCGTCGGTCGCGGTGACCAGGTCGGCGGCGCCCGCTGGGCGGTACATCTCCTGGGCGGCGATGTCGGCGAACTGCTCCCTGGTGACCAGGTAGGCCCGGGCCGCCGCCCGGCCTGGCAGGTGCGGGTCGTAGAAGGCCATGCCGCCGGTCCAGGCGCGGGACTCGCCGGCGAAGTAGATGCCACCGGGCAGCGACACCGGGACCGATCGGCTCGGTGGGCGGCGGTCGCGGCAGCCCGGGTACGTTCGCCGACCGCCCGGCGGGCAGCCGCCACCGATGTACCACGCCAGGCGGGCGGCGTGCATGTTCGAGCCGTACGCGACATACCAGAGCACGACGGGCACCCTCAGGACGTGCAGGTCTGACCGGCCGAGTGGCTCACCTGCACTGTGTGTGTCACGCAGCCACCCGCCTCGACCAGGTGCAGCAGGAAGGCGGTTGGCTCCTCGACCCAACCGATCTGGTCGTCGGCGCTCATGGTGAGGGTGGCCTGCCTCCACGTGCTGGGTGCCACGGTGAGCACAGTGCCCGCGTACCCCGTGGTGACCGGGCGGTGCAGGTGGCCGGCGGCTACCCGGACGACGTGCGGGTGTCGCCGGATCACCTCGGCGAGCGCGTCACCGTCGGCGAGCCGGATGGTGTCGGCGACGGGGATGCCGACCGCGACTGGCGGATGGTGCAGGCAGAGCACGGCGGGTACCTCGGGTCGCCCGGCCAGTACCCCGTCGAGCCAGCCGAGCTGTTCCTCGCCGAGTTGGCCACCGTCGCTGCCGGAGACGAGCGAGTCGAGCACCACGACAGTCGCCGCCTCGTGGTCGACGTGGTAGTAGGCGGAGAAACCGCCGCCGAGCCACTGTGTGCCCCCGAAGGCGTCGAGCAGTGCCTCGCGGTCGTCGTGGTTGCCGGGGACCAGGTACACCGGCAGCGGGAACCGGCCGATCAGCTCGCGCAGCGCCTCGTACTCGTCCGGCCGGCCGTGATCGACCAGGTCACCGGTGATCACCACGCAGTCGGGGCGGGGCCGCAACGCCAGCACCCGGCCGAGCGCGCGGTGCAGCCCGGCGGCCGGCGCGGCGGCGAGCAGACCGGTGGTCAGGTGGGGATCACTGAGCTGAGCGATGAGCATGGGCGGCTCGCCTCCTCGGTGTCGAGGACTTCACGCTAGGGCCTGGGGCCCAGTTGTGGGGTGTGACCAGATCGGCCCGGCAGCGTTTCAGTAGCCGGCGAGCTGTGGGGCCAGCGCGACAGTGACGAAGCGGATCGCCCGGCCCAGCAGGCACGTCAGCGCGAAGGCGGCCGGGCGCATGGGTGTGCGTCCCAGGTAGACGCTGGCGGCCAGCAGCGGTGGAAAGCCGGTGACGGCACTGACCAGGAGCATGCCGTTGGACTGGCGGGGGCGTTCCAGCACCTCGACGAGCCGCGCTCCGGCCGCCTTCGGACGCGCCAGCATCGTGCCCAGTCGGCCCGGTTGCCGTGGCGCGGTGGGCGGGCGTCTGCTGAGCCGCTGTCGCAGCCACGTCGAGCGGATCGCGCCGCGCGCACCGAGGAAGATCAGGACTTTGCCGGCGGTCTGACCGACGGCGGCGGCCACGCCGAGCGCCACGGGTGGCGTGCTTGTCGTCGTCACGGCCGCGATCAGGTACGGCTCGGCCGGGGTGAACGGCAGGAAGGCCGACAGCAGCCCGACGGCCGCAGCCACCAGGACGGCGATCATGGCCGGGTGTGCGGAAGGTCCGCCGGCAGCCTGGCGGCGCAGATCAAGGAGACGACCTTCACCGCGGCGACCCCGAGGGCGAACGTGACGGCCACGGCCATCGGCGCGAAGATCGCCAGCAGCACCACCGCCGCGGTGTTCAGCGCCTTCGCCGGGGGAGACCAGTTCCACAGGTAGATGCGGTGGTCGACGCTGGCGAAGTAGTTCGGGCTGAGCAGTGGCCACCGCAGGAACATCAGGCTCAGCAACTGGTCGATGACCATGAACTGGACCAGGAACACCGCGATCGGCAGGGCCGTGGCCGGCCGCAGCACGATCAGCGCGGCGGCACAGGCCGAGGTGCAGGCACGGTCCGCGACGATGTCGAAGACCGCTCCGGTACGCGTCTCCTGGCCCAGCGCCCGGGCGGCGACACCGTCGAGGATGTCGCCGATCCAGTAGACCAGGTAGGCGGCGATCAGCAGGTGCGCGCTGCGTTGGCTCAGCGCCGCCACGGCGAGCCCGACGGCGCCGGCCGTGCGTACGGCGGTGATGGCGTTGGGAACGTTGAGCAGCGTGACCGGCGGGCTGAGGCTGAGGGTGGTCATTCGGCGTCCTTGAGGATGCGTTGCATGTCCGCGGTGCGTCGGTTCAGGTCGGCCAACTGCGCGCTCACGTCGGCGAGCAGGCGCTGCGTCTCGGCGGCCTGCTCGGCGTACTGCCGCTGGAGCTCGCCCGCCAGCGCGGTCCGCGTGCGGACACCCGCATACCAGACACCCGAGATGATCAGGGCGGCGACGACGACGAGGAAGACCGAGGCGGTGACGTCCATCTAACTGTGTCCATTCGGTACGGCATCGCCGTCTCCGGCGGTGCTGAGGGTCGTGGCGGCGGCCGCCACCACGTCGGGCGTGAGGTGCAACGAGAACGGCGTCGTCTCGTAGTACTTGAGTGCCTTGCCGTCTTCGGACAACTCCAGATGCGCGGTGACCAGCCCGGCCTTCTCCAGCTTCTTCAGGTGCACCTGAAGAAGTGCACGGCTGATGCCCAGATCGCGGGCGAGCTGTGAGACGTAGACACGTCCGCCGGTCAGCGCGGCGAGCACCCGCAGTCGGTGCGGGCTGGCCAGCGCGGCGAGGACCTCGACCAGCCGATCACCGCTCAGCTCACCCATAGCTCACCTTGGCTCATGCCAACCATTATTGGCAGGCGCAAAGACAATCGTCAACTGCGGCGCCCGATGATGCCGCCCACAGGCTGTGTCCACAGCCTGTGGATAGCACGTGTGTACGAAGTCCAGCCGCTCCCGCCACCGTGAGTACGCTTGATCGCGCGGTTCGGCGCCGGCCGGGCCCCTCCCCTACCTGGAACGACGTGCGAGTGGATCATCAGCGAGTCGTCCGTGACGTCACCGTCCACCTCCCGATGGCGTCGAGCGTGGCGGAAGCCTGTCGGTGGACGGTCACCGCGCTGTCCCGCCACACCCCCGCGACCATCTCCGTGCTGCTCGCGGTCCACGACCGCCTGCGGTGCGTCGCGGCGACCGGGGCGTGGCAGGTCTTCGCGACAGTGCCGGCGCGAAGCGGCATCGTCGGGCGGGTGTACGCCACCGGCAGCCCCGCCGTCGTTCCGGACGTGACAGTCGACCCGGACTACCTCCCGGTACGCCCCGACGTGACCACCGAGCTGTGCGTACCGGTGCTGGACCCGACGGGCCGGGCGATCGGCGTGCTCGACCTGCAATGGAGTGCGCCCACCGACCTGGAGCTGTGGCGCGAGACGACGCAGCGGCTGGCCGACCGGCTCGGCGCGCGGATCACCGCACTCGGCGGTCCGCCCGCGGAGAGCCGCAGCGAGAAGCTGCTCCGGCACACCTCCGCACTCGCCACCGCGCTCAGCGAGGGAGAGCTGATGGGCGCGGCGGCAAGCGCCGCCCGGGAGGTCTCCACCCTCTCCACCGCGGTGCTCCTGCTCGCCGGCCAACTCGGCCCACCTCCGGTGACGCCCGACGACCTGGAGACCCGGATCCGCGCCGAGCTGACCGAGGCCGGGCCGGCGGCCCTGCACCGGATGGTCGACCGGGCACACCGGTACGGGGCCGGGTACACGCTGGGCGAGGCGGGGCACCCCCCGACCGAGGACTACCGGCCGCTGACCCGGGCGGGGGCGCAGACGCTTGTCGCCGTACCGGTCGGGCCCCCGGAGGCCGGCGGGGTGCTGCTGGTCGCCGACGAACGCGCCCTCCGCCCGGACCCGACCACTGTCAGCCTGATGGAACTGCTCGCCGGGCAGGCCTGGACGAACCTCGACCGGCTCCGCACGCTGGCCCGACTACGGGAGCAGGCCAGCTCCGACCCGCTGACCGGGTTGCGGCACACCGGCCCGTTCGGGCAGCGGATCGCGGCGGCGACCCCGGGGCGTACGGCGCTGCTGGCGATCGACGTGGACGGCTTCAAGATCGTCAACGACACGTACGGCCACCAGGCCGGCGACCGGGTGCTTGTCGGGTTGGCCCGCGCTCTGGAGGAGGCGCTCCGGCACGGCGACGAGCTGTACCGGATCGGCGGTGACGAGTTCGTCGCGGTGATCGAGGTGAGCCGCCCCGAGGAGGCGGTCCGGATCGCCGAACGGCTGACCGAGGCGGCCCGACGCATCGGCCGCACGATCAGCGTGGGCGTGGCACTACCCCGTCCCGGCGAAACCCCCGACCGCACCCTGAGAAGAGCCGACCAGGCCCTGTACGCGGTGAAACGCCAAGGCCGAGACGGAGTCCTCCTCTCCGCCGCCTAACCCCACCCCACACCCCCGCCCCCGCCGCCCCCGCCGCCCCCGCCGGCGTCGATCAAGGAGTTGTGGTGCCCCGCAAAAGGCTTAGAGCTGGATAATTCGCCCACCACAACTCCATGATCGACCGCGATAGCGGGGCGGGGCGGGGCGGGGCGGGGCGGGTTAGGGGGTTCTTAGTTCTTTTGCTACTAGTTCGGCTATTTGGGCTGTGTTGAGGGCTGCGCCCTTGCGGAGGTTGTCGCCGGTGACGAAGAAGTCGAGGGCGCGGGGGTCGTCCAGGGCTCGGCGGATCCGGCCGACCCAGGACGGATCGGTGCCGACCGCGTCGATCGGCATCGGGAACTCCCCGGCGGCGGGATCGTCGACCAGGATCACCCCTGGCGCGTTGCGCAGTGCCTCGCGGGCGCCCTCGGCGTCCACCTCGGTGCCGAAGACGGCGTGCACGGCCACCGAGTGGCCGGTGACCACCGGCACCCGGACGCAGGTGGCGGACACCTTGAGGTCGGGCAGGCCGAGGATCTTCCGCGACTCGTTGCGGATCTTCATCTCCTCCGACGACCAGCCGTCGTCGGCCGGCGAGCCGGCCCAGGGCACCACGTTGAGCGCCAGCGGGGCCGGGAACGGGCCGAGGTCGTCGCCGACCGCCTGACGGACGTCGCCGGTGCGCGAGCCGAGCGCGCGATCCCCGGCGACCTTGGTGAGCTGGTCGTGCAGGATGTCCACACCGGCCTTTCCGGCACCGGAGACCGCCTGGTAGGAGGCGAGCACCAGCTCCCGCAGGCCGTACTCGCGGTGCAGGGGCGCCACCGCGACGATCATCGCGAGGGTGGTGCAGTTGGCGTTCGCGATGATGCCCCGGGGCCGGTCGCGGACCTGCTCGGGATTGATCTCCGGAACGACGAGCGGGACGTCCCGGTCCATCCGGAACGCGCCGGAGTTGTCGACGGCGATCGCTCCGCGGTCGACGGCGGTCGGCGCCCACTCGGCGGAGACCTCGTCGGGCACGTCGAACATCGCCACGTCGACGCCGTCGAACGCCTCCGGGGTCAGCGCCTGGACGACGACGTCCTCACCCCGGCAGCGCACCCGCTTTCCGACCGAGCGTGCGGAGGCGATGAGCCGGATCTCACCCCAGACGTTGCGACGCCCGCTGAGCAGCTCACACATCACGGTGCCGACGGCACCTGTCGCTCCGACCACGGCGAGGGTGGGCAGCGCCGTCATCGGCGCTACCTACCTGTCCCCGCGTAGACCACGGCTTCGGTATCGCCACCCAGCTCGAACGCGTCGTGGATGGCGCGGACGGCGGCGTCGAGGTCGGTGTCCCGGCAGACCACGGAGACCCGGATCTCGGAGGTGGAGATCATTTCGATGTTGACCCCGGCAGCGCCGAGCGCGGCGAAGAAGCCGGCGGCCACACCGGGGTGCGAGCGCATGCCGGCGCCGATCAGGGAGACCTTGCCGACGTGGTCGTCGTAGAGCAGGCCCTTGAACTTGACCGGCTCCTGGATCTTGCTGAGCGCGGCCATCGCGGTCGGACCGTCGGCCTTGGGCAGGGTGAACGAGATGTCCGTGCGGCCGGTGCCCTCGGTGGAGACGTTCTGCACGATCATGTCGATGTTGATCTCGGCGCCGGCGACGGTGTCGAAGATCCGCGCGGCGGCACCCGGCTCGTCGGGCACCCCGACAATCGTGATCTTTGCCTCGCTGCGGTCGTGTGCGACCCCGGTGATCAGTGCCTGCTCCACGGAAGGGTCCTCCATCGATCCGGTGACCATCGTGCCGGTGTTGGTCGAGTATGACGAACGCACGTGGATCGGCAACCCCGCCCGCCGGGCATACTCCACGCTACGCAGGTGCAGCACCTTCGCACCGCACGCGGCCAGCTCCAGCGTCTCCTCGTAGGTGATCTGCCGGATGTGCCGGGCGTTGGGCACGATCCGTGGGTCGGCGGTGAAGATGCCGTCCACGTCGGTGTAGATCTCGCACACGTCGGCGTGCAGGGCTGCGGCGAGCGCCACCGCTGTGGTGTCCGAGCCGCCGCGGCCCAGCGTGGTGACGTCCTTGGTGTCCTGCGAGACACCCTGGAAGCCGGCCACGATGACCACCGACCCCTCGTCGAGCGCGCCCTTGAGCCGCCCGGGGGTGACGTCGATGATCCGTGCGCGGCCGTGCACCGAGGTGGTGATCACGCCGGCCTGCGAGCCGGTGAACGAGCGGGCTTCGTACCCCAGGTTGTGGATGGCCATGGCGAGCAACGCCATGGAGATCCGCTCCCCGGCGGTGAGCAGCATGTCCAGCTCGCGGCCCGGCGGCAGCGGGCTGACCTGGTTGGCCAGATCCAGCAGCTCGTCGGTGGTGTCCCCCATCGCGGAGACCACCACCACCACGTCGTCGCCGGCCTTGCGGGCGTCGACGATGCGCTCGGCCACCCGCTTGATCCGCTCGGCGTTGGCGACGGAGGACCCGCCGTACTTCTGCACCACGAGTGCCACGACTGTGCACTCCCTCCCAGCGACCCTGAGCGTGCCGACGCCGCCGGAACCGGGGCCGGCGGCGCGTGTCAGACCCCTTGAGGGTATCCGGCGGGTAACGACCCCGGGTCAGGTGATCCCACCATCCGGCCCGCGCGGGGCCGGCCGGGCCGGTCCCACCAGGTCCGGCGGTACGCCGAAACGGACGCGCCCGACACGCCGGCACGAACCCGTACACGCAGCTCCCCGCCGACCGCCCGCACCCACCAGAATGGGCCGGTGCCCGTCCTCTCCCGCTCGACCGGCCGCGTGCTCGGGCCGCTCGTGTTCGCCCTGCCCGCTCTGCTGCTCGCCTGCACCGACGCGCAGCCGCCGAGCCCGCCGCCCGCCGATCCGGGGCCGGTAGCGGTGGACGCCGCGCGCGACGAGCTGGCCATGCTTGCCGCGGCAGCGCAGGATCGCCACCTGGTGGCGCAGTACGTCTACGCCGAGACGGGCAAGCCGGACCGCACCATCGCGTTCACCAGCGCGAACGACGGCAGCTGGCGGGTCGACGTGCCGGGCGGCGCGTTGGGTGGCGCCGCCGACATCTCGATGGCCGCCACGAGCGACGGGTTGTTCCAGTGCGCCCTGCCCTCGGCCGGCCGACCGGAGCCGGCGAGTTGCGTACGCCTCGGTGAGCGCGACGACGCGATCCCGCGCCGGGCGGACCCCCGGGTCCAGCATCCGCTCACCGACTGGCTGGACGTGCTGACCGACCGCCGCTCACCGCTGGCGGTGGCGTCCGCCAACCCGCCCGAGGGCCTCACCGGCACCTGTTACTCGGTGGACTCCACCTCGGCGTCGCTCAACGCCCCGCTGGACGTGGGCATCTACTGCTACGACCGGGACGGCACACCGACCGGCGTGCGGACCGAGACCGGGATGCTGAGACTCGCCGCACCGCCGGGCGCGGCACCGGCAACCGTGCAGTTGGCGGGGCCGGTGGTCGTCGACCGGGACCCGCTCGACATCGCGGCGCCCCCGACCCCCGACCCGTCGGACAGTCCCAGTACGGGAACGCCCTGATCTTCATCCCGTTACGGGTGGCCTTGCCCACATTTGACCGAGGTGACCAAGGGGGCGAACCGCCCATCGGGAACACTCTCCCCATGGCCGATCTCACGCCGCTGCTCGCCTTCCGCTGGAGCCCCCGCGCCTTCGACCCGAGCGCCGAGTTGACCCCGGCCGAGGCTGCCTCACTGCTGGAGGCCGCGCGCTGGGCGCCGTCGGCGGACAACGAACAGCCCTGGCGGTTCGCTCTCGGCCACCGGGACGACGACACCTGGAAGCGGATCCTGATCAATCTTCCGGCCGGCGACCAGGGCTGGGTCCGACACGCCGCGACCCTTGTGGTCGGCGCGCACACCGGCGGCGACGCGGAGCGGGCCGCGTACGACCTTGGTCAGGCGATGGCCCACCTGACCCTCCAGGCCACCGCCCTCGGCCTGCACGTGCGTCAACTGACCCGCTTCGACCAGACCGGCCTCGGCACCGAACTCGACCTGCCCGGGGGCGTTCGTCCGCTGGTGGTCGCCGCCGTCGGCCGGCTCGGGGACCCGTTCGCCCTGCCGGCCGATCTGCGGGCCAGGGAGACCGGCCTGCGGCACCGCCGCCCGGTCGCCGATCTGCTGCTGCGCTGACCGACCGCCGGCTCACCCGCCGCTGGCCCGCAGCAGGACCCGCGCGGCGTCGGTGTTGCGGTAGAGAACGTGTCGGCCCTGTCGGGACCGGGTGACCAGGCCCGCGGCGTGCAACGCGGCCAGGTGCTGGGAGACGTTTCCGGCGGACATCGCGGCCAGGCGGGCGAGGTCGGTGGTGGTTGTCGCCGTGTCGAGCAGGTGCAGCAACGCGGCCCGGCCGGGGCCGATCACCCGGGCCAGCGGGTCGCCGGGCGGTGGCCCGGCCGCCTCCCAGAGCGTCCCGACCGCCCGGACCGGGTACACGCCGGCCGGCAGCGAGTCTTCCAGCAGGTTCCACAGCACCCGCCGGTCGGTGAACACGCCCGGATTCAGCGCCAACCCGCGACCACGAAGATCGAAGTCCCGCTCGAACGGGTCGTCGCTGACCACCCGGTCGCCGAGCCAGCGCAGGCTCGGGTGGAGCTGCTCGAACAGCCGACCGGCACCGCCCTCGGCGAGCTGCGCGGCCCGGTACGCCACGTCCGCGTCGAGCAGCGCGCGCATGCGTGGCCAGTCCGGGGCGATCGCCTCGTCGTGCCACACCCGCACCGCGTCGACGAGCCGCGGCAGCAATCCGACGGGGTCGGTGAGCAGCGCCCGCCCGAACGGACCCAGCGGCCCACGCGGAGTGGTCGCCAGCAGGTCCTGCACCACCACGGCCGGCGGCGTCGCGGCGATCTGGTCGAGCTGCTCGGTCATCCGCGCGTTCGGCCGGGCCGCCGGGGTGAGGAAGTCGGGCAACCACCGACGGGGCAGGGTCAGCTCCACGAGCGGTCGGACCCGGGTGGCCACCTCGGGGCGACGCAGCGTCGCCCGGGCCCGGTCGATCCAGGGCAGGTGTACCGCGTAGCGGACCGGGTCGGCGAGCGCCCACATGCTCATGACCGTCTCGTTGGCCGGCGACACGGCGAGCCGCACTCCCGCCACGTCGGCCAGGCAGAACCGCAACTCGGACACGCGCACCCCCGACGCAGGATTCGGTCCAGCCTAAAAGAATCGACCGACCTCGTGGGTGCCCGGTTCACTTCCTGACCATGGGGGCCAGAGACACCATCCGCACCGCCGTCCGAAACGTCGTACCGCCGGCCGGGCTGACCCGCGCCCTGGCCGTACAGGCGATGGTCAACGCCGTCGGCAGCGGCCTGTTCCACGCCGGCAGCGCCGTCTTCTTCACCCGGGCGCTCGGGCTCAGCGCCGCACAGGTCGGGCTGGGGCTGTCCATCGCGGCGGGGGTGTCGCTGCTGGGGACCGTGCCGCTGGGCGGTCTCACCGACCGGTACGGACCGCAGCGGGTCTGGGTGGTCGGAATGGTGCTGGACGCGGCGCTGTTCGCCAGCTACCCGCTCGTGGGCGGCTTCGCCAGTTTCCTCGCCGTGGTGGTGGCGCTGGCCGCCGTGGAGGCCTCGACCGGCGTGGCCCAGCAGGTCTACTCGATCAACGCGCTGCCCCCGGCCGAACGGGTGACGGCGATGGCGTACCAGCGTTCGTCGCTGAACGTCGGATTCGGGCTGGGCGCGGTGATCAGTGGCCTGGTGCTGGCGGTGGACACGATCGAGGCGTACCGGGGAATGGTCTGGTTCATCTCGGCGGTCTTCCTGGTGACGGCGCTCTTCGTGCGGCGACTGCCCCGGCTGCCGCAGGTGACCCGGCCGACGGAGCCGATGAGCCGGCTCGCCGTGTTGCGCGACCGCCCGTTCCTGGCGGTGACCCTGCTGTCCGGGCTGCTCACCGCGCACCAGACGCTCTACCTGACGGTGCTGCCGCTGTGGATCCTCAGCCACACCGACGCCCCGAAGACGGTGATCGCCGGCCTGGTGCTGCTCAACACGGTCCTGATCGTGCTGCTCCAGGTACGCGTCAGCCGGGGCGCCGACACCGCGCCGGGCGCGGCGCGGGCCTCCCGGCGGGGCGGCCTGCTGATCGCCCTGTTCTGTCTGGTCCTGCCGATCTCCGGGGTCACCCGGGGCCCGCTCACCGTTGTGGTGCTGGTGGCCGCCGCGACGTTGCTGATCCTGGCCGAGTTGATCGAGTCGGCGGGCTCCTGGGGGCTCACCGCCACCCTGCCGCCGGCCGCCCAGCGCGGCGCGTACGTGGGGGCGTTCCGGCTCGGCAAGCAGATGCAGTACCTGGTCGCCCCGGCCGCGCTGACCGCGCTCGGGGTGAGCACGGGCGGGTGGGGCTGGTTACCGACAGCAGCGATCTTCGTGCTGATCGGAGTGGCTGTCGTACCCGTGGTGGCCTGGGCCGACCGGACGCCACGGCTGGGTGCCGAGGCCCCGGAGCCGATCGGAACCCGAGTCCCATAGTCCGGACGAGCCTTTCCACCCTCCGTTCCATCACGTAGGGTGACTTGGTCATGTGGCAGGCGCTTCTCCTCCTTAGCCGCCGCGACGAGGCCTGACCGGCCGGCACCTCGTCGCGGAGTCGCATCGCGCCGTCCAGCACATCCGATTTTCTCCTCGGCACCGCCGTGCATCGTCGCCCGGCTGCGCGCCGACACCTTCCGATCTGCTGACGCCACATGTTCCAGGGAGCACTCTGAGATGGCTCAACCTGTCACGGTCGCCGAGACCGATCCGATCGCCCGGCAACGCCCGAGCCGGATGCCGTACCACCGCTACCAGCCGTACCGGGAGCAGTTCCGGGTCGAGCTGCCGGACCGCACCTGGCCCACCCGCGCCGTCGACGCCGCCCCCCGCTGGTGCGCTGTCGATCTGCGCGACGGCAACCAGGCACTGATCGACCCGATGTCGCCCGAACGCAAGCGCCGGATGTTCCAACTGCTCGTCCAGATGGGCTACAAGGAGATCGAGGTCGGCTTCCCGTCGGCCAGCCAGACCGACTTCGACTTCGTCCGGCAGCTCATCGAACAGGACATGATCCCGGACGACGTCACCATCCAGGTGCTCACCCAGTGCCGGGAGCACCTGATCGACAGGACGTTCGAGTCGCTGCGTGGCGCGAAGCGGGCCATCGTGCACTTCTACAACTCGACGTCCACCCTCCAACGGCGGGTGGTCTTCGGGCTGGACCGCGACGGCATCGCCGACATCGCCACCAGCGGGGCGCGGCTCTGCCAGAAGTACGCCGAGATCCACACGCCGGACACCGAGATCTTCTACGAGTACTCGCCGGAGTCGTACACGGGCACCGAGCTGGAGTACGCGCTGGAGGTCTGCTCCCGGGTGATCGACGTGATCGACCCGACCCCCGACCGGCCGCTGATCATCAACCTGCCGGCCACCGTCGAGATGGCCACGCCGAACGTGTACGCCGACTCGATCGAGTGGATGCACCGGCACCTGCCGCGCCGGGACAGCGTGGTGCTCAGCCTGCACCCGCACAACGACCGGGGCACCGGGGTCGCCGCCGCCGAGCTGGGCCTGCTCGCCGGTGCGGACCGCATCGAGGGCTGCCTGTTCGGCAACGGCGAGCGCACCGGCAACGTGGACCTGGTGACGCTGGGGCTCAACCTGTTCTCCCAGGGCATCGACCCGATGATCGACTTCTCGAACATCGACGAGATCCGGCGAGCTGTCGAATACTGCAACCAACTGCCGGTGCACGAGCGCCACCCGTACGCGGGCGACCTGGTCTACACCGCCTTCTCCGGCTCCCACCAGGACGCCATCAAGAAGGGGTTCGACGCCCTCGCCGCCGACGCCGAGGCCGCCGGTGTGCCGATGGACGAGCACACCTGGGCCGTGCCGTACCTGCCGATCGACCCGAAGGACCTGGGCCGCACCTACGAGGCGGTCATCCGGGTCAACTCGCAGTCCGGCAAGGGCGGCATCGCGTACATCATGAAGAGCGAGCACCAACTGGACCTGCCGCGCCGGCTCCAGATCGAGTTCTCCGGGGTGGTGCAGCACGTCACCGACCACGACGGTGGCGAGGTCGACCCGGGCGCGATGTGGGAGATCTTCGCGACGCACTACCTGCTCGACCACCAGCCCGACCCGGCGGTCCGGCTGAGCGACTACACGATCAGCACCACCGACGGCAAGGTCGAGATCGACGCCCAGGTCGTCGTGGGCGCCGAGCAGCGCTCGCTCGTCGCGGTCGGCAACGGCCCGATCGACGCGTACGTGAACGCGCTCCAGCCGGTCGGGGTGGGCGTACGGGTGCTCGACTACCACGAGCACGCGCTGTCCTCCGGTGGGGACGCGCAGGCCGCCGCGTACGTGGAGTGCGAGGTCGACGGTCGGACGGTCTGGGGTGTCGGCACCGACGCCAACATCGTCACCGCCTCGATCAAGGCGGTCACCAGCGCCGTGAACCGCGCCCGCTCCTGACGACCCGGGCCGCGTCCCCGAGGTGGTTTCCTACCTCGGGGGCGTGGCCGCGGGCAGCGAGTGGCAGGGCTGCGACGGTGGGGCCGCGCGGGGCGGCCGGTGCACCAGCACGAGGGCCAGCACCGCCCCGGCCAACAACAGGCCCGCACACCAGAGCAGGGCACCCCGGAACGCGTCGGTCAGCTCGGCCTTCTGCGCGTAGCCGCTGCCGGACAGACCGACGAACAGCGGCAGCGCCGCCACCGCGAGCAGGCCACCGGCCCGGGACGCGGCGTTGTTGAAGCCGCTTGCCACCCCGGAGAACCGGTCCTGCACGGCGGCCAGCACCGACGCGGTCAGCGGTGCCACCACCAGGGTCAACCCGATGCCGAAGAGCAGCACCCCGGGCAGCACGTCGGTCCAGTACGACGCGCCCGGCCCGACGCCGCGCAGCAGCAGCAGACCGACCGCGGCGATCACCGGCCCGACGGTCAGCGGCAGCCGGGGGCCGATCCGCGCCGACAGCGCGCCCGCCCGGGCCGACCCGGCCAACAGCAGCAGGGTCATCGGCAGCAACGAGATGCCGGTGCGGAAGGCCGACCACTCGACCACGTTCTGTAGGTAGACGGCGAAGAAGAAGGTGAAACCGCCGAGCGCCGCGTAGACGACCACTGTGAAGATATTCAGCACCGAGAAGAGCCGACTGCCGAACAGCCCGGTGGGCAGCATCGCGGCGTCGCCGCGCCGCCGTTCCAGCAGCACGAAGGCCACCGCGGACAGCACCCCGACGAGCGCCGCGATCAGCACCGGGGCCGAGTCGAAGCCCCGAGCCGGAGCGTCGACAAGGGCGTACGTGACGCCGGCGAGCGCGAGCGCGCCGAGCAGGGCTCCCCCGATGTCGAACCGCCGACGCGTCCGTCCCGGCCCCGCCGTCCGGGAGGCGCTCTCGTCCCGGCTCTCCGGCACCCACCGCGTCGTGGCCAGCACCACCAGCACGGCGATGGGCAGGTTGAGGAAGAAGATCCAGCGCCAGGACAGCGCGTCGATCAGCCAGCCCCCGATGAAGGGGCCCAGCGCGGTGGACACCCCGGACAGCCCGGCCCAGGCGCCGATCGCGCGGCCCCGGTCGTCCGGGTGGAAGCTGGCCTGGAGCACCGACAGTGAGCCGGGCGTGAGCAGCGCGCCCCCGGCACCCTGGAGGAACCGGGCCGCGATCAGCCAACCGGTGCCCTGGGCCAGCCCGCACAGCACCGAGGCGGCGGTGAACCAGACCACCCCGATGAGGAAGACGCGTCGCCGACCGAAGCGGTCCCCGAGTGCGCCGCCGAGCAACACGAACGCCGCGAGCATCAGTAGGTAGCCGTTGACGGTCCACTGAAGATCTGCCACGTTCGCGCCGAGGTCCTGCCCGAGCTTGGGCAGCGCCACGTTGACGACCGTACTGTCGAGGAAGACCATGCCGGAGGCGAGAACGGCGGCGAGCAGCGTCCCCCGTCCGGCGGAGGTGCCCATCCGGAGGGCGGACGCCGGTAAGGGTGTGGTCATTCCACCAATCTGCCTTGCATCATGTGGGAGACGCCACGAAACGCCGAAACCATATCCGGGTACTGTGCGCAATCGCCGGGAGACCGCAAGCTGGAGAGGTGTCGTCTGTGCGTACCAGATCAGGACCGCGAGTGGCGGCGACCGCGCTCGCCGCGGCGCTGGTGCTCGGCGTGGCCGGTTGTGTCCCACCGGACGAGCCGGACGTCGCGCCACCGAGCGGCGGTGGCAACGCCGCGCAGCAGCTCGGCCAGCTCACCGTCGCCACCGCAGGGTCGATGAAGGGCTACAGCCGGGACCACTTCCCGCACTGGCGGGACACGGGCAAGAACTGCGACGTGCGCGACAGCATCCTCCAGCGCGACGGCAAGGACGTGAAGCTCTCCGGCTGCAACGTGGTCGGTGGGCGCTGGGAGAGCGTGTACGACGGCCGCAGCGCCGCCGATCCCGCCGATGTGGACATCGACCACATGGTGCCGTTGGCCAACGCGTGGCGCTCGGGTGCCGACGAGTGGGACGACCAGAAGCGCGGCGACTTCGCCAACGACACGACACGTCCGCAGCTTCTCGCGGTTTCCGCGTCCTCCAATCGGGCAAAGGGTGACCAGGACCCGTCCCAGTGGAAGCCGGCGAACCGCGAGTACTGGTGCAAGTACGCCGAGAGCTGGGTGACGGTCAAGCACTACTGGCGGCTCACTGTGACCAGCGCCGAGAAGGCCGCCCTGACCGACATGTTGGAGGGCTGCTCAGTGGGAGGCGATTCGTGACCGCCGCCGAGGCGGGCGGTCCGGCGGCAGCCGGCATGACCGCGGACGGCGCCGCCGAGGCTGCCGCCGCCGTGCCGGGCGCCGGCATGGTCGCGGATTCCGGCGGCGCGGCCGGCCCGCAGAGCCGTACCAGCGACATCGTGCCCGGCCCCGGTGGCGTGATGACCGACGAGGTCGGCGTCGTCACCGGCGACCTGACGCTGCGCACCGAGTACGCGGACGGCACTGTCACCCTGCGGGTGCAGTACAAGGACGCGGACGAGTGGTACGTGGTGACCGGCACGTCTGTCGCGCTTGCCGACCCGGCGTGGCTGGACGCGGTGCACGGCGTCGCGGTGGGCCTGCTGCACCGCCCCGAGGGCTGAGCCACCCGAATCACCTACCCGTCCCAGGGGCCGTCCGTTTCCGGACGGCCCCTGGCGGCATCACGGGGTGGGGATCAGCTCGCCCGGCGGGTCGACGGGGCCGGTGCCCTCGCTCGGGCGGACCAGTTCCACCTCGACCTCGTGCGGCCGGATCCGGCCGGCGGCGATGTCCTCGGCGAAGTGGCAGGCGACCCGGTGGCCACCGACCACGTCGCGCAGTTCCGGCCGCTCGTCGGCGCACCGGGTCGGCTGCGCCCACGGGCACCGGGTGTGGAAGCGGCAGCCCGACGGCGGGTTGGTCGGCGACGGCAGGTCACCGGCGAGCAGGATCCGCTCCCGGCGGTCCTCCACGAGCGGGTCGGGCACCGGCACCGCGGACATCAGCGCCCGGGTGTACGGGTGCATCGGCTCGCGGTAGAGGTCGTCGCTGGACGCCTCCTCCACCAGCCCGCCCAGATACATGACGCCCACCGTGTCGGCGATGTGCCGCACCACCGCCAGGTCGTGCGCGATGATCAGGTAGGTCAGGCCCCGCTCGTTCTGGAGGTCCTCCAGCAGGTTGAGCACCTGGGCCTGGATCGACACGTCGAGCGCGGAGACCGGCTCGTCGGCGACGATCAGGTCCGGGTTGAGCACCAGGGCGCGGGCGATGCCGATCCGCTGGCGCTGGCCGCCGGAGAACTCGTGCGGGTACTTGCTGAGGGCCGACGCGGGCAGGCCGACCGCCTCCAGCGTCTCGCGCAGCTTCCGGTTGGTCTCGGCCTTGTCGCCGGCCAGCCCGTGCGCCTTGAGCCCCTCCACCAACAGCGACTCCACCGACTGTCGGGGGTCGAGGCTGGAGAGCGGGTCCTGGAAGATCATCTGCATCCGGCGGCGGGCCTTGCGCATCGCCTCGCCCTTGAGCGCGCGGACGTCGGTGCCGTCGAAGACGATCTCGCCCTCGGTCGGCTCGACGAGCCGCAGCAGGCCGCGACCCAGCGTCGACTTGCCGCAGCCCGACTCGCCGACCAGGCCGTACGTCTCGCCCTTGCGGATGCTCAGCGACACCCCGTCCACGGCGTAGACGTACCCGATGGTGCGATCGAAGAGCAGGCCACTCTTGATCGGGAAGTGGACCTTGACGTCGCGCAGCTCGATCAGGGGTTCGGTCTGTTCGGTCATCGGACCGCCACCTCCTCGGAGACGGGGTTGTTGCAGCGGAGGTCGCCGCCGGTGGCGGTGGGTTCGAGCGGCGGCGGCCCTTCCAGACACGCGTCCACAACGTTGTCGCAGCGCGGCGCGAACGCGCACCCCTCGGCCCACGGGATGTTGTCGGCGACCGACCCGCGGATCGCGTGCAGTCGCTCACCGCGCGGTGAGTCCAGCCGGGGCACCGAGTTGAGCAGCCCGTGCGTGTACGGGTGCCGGGCGTGCCCGAACAGCTCGTGCCGTCGGTTGCGCTCGACCACCTTGCCGCCGTAGAGGACGTTGACGGTGTCGCACAGCCCGGCCACCACGCCCAGATCGTGCGTGATCATGACCAGTGCGGTGCCGGTCTCGTCGACCAACTGCTTGAGCAGGGTGAGGATCTGCGCCTGGATTGTCACGTCGAGCGCGGTGGTCGGCTCGTCGGCGATCAGCAGCCGAGGTTTGCAGGCCAGCGCGATGGCGATGAGGGCGCGCTGGCGCATCCCGCCGGAGATCTGGTGCGGGTACTCGCTGAGCCGCCGCTGCGGGTCGGGGATGCCGACCGCGTCCAGCAGGTCCCGCGACTCGCGCAGCGCCTGCTTGCGGTCCCGGCCCTGGTGGCGCTCCAACACCTCGGCCACCTGGACCCCGATCGGGATGACGGGGTTCAGCGAGGACAGCGGGTCCTGGAAGATCATGCTGATCTCCCGGCCACGGCGGTCACGCATGTCGTCCGGCCGCAGCTTCAGCAGGTCGGTGCCGTCGAAGAGCACCTCCCCGGTGACCTTGTTGCCGCGTTTGGGCAGCAGGCCCATGATGGCCAGGCTGGTCACGCTCTTGCCGCAGCCGGACTCGCCGACCAGGCCGACCGTCTGCCCCGGCTCCACCGTGAAGCTGACCTTGTCGACGGCGGTGAAGGGCCGCTCGCCGCGCCGCTGGAACACCACGCTCAGGTCACGGACGTCGAGCAGGCTCATCGAGTCACTTCCTCTCGCCGACTCACGCCGGCCGTGCTGATTGCGCGCACCGTGCTCACCGCCGGTTCTTCGGGTCGATCGCCTCGCGCATCGCCTCACCCAGCAGGGTGAAGCCGAGCGCCACCACGATGATCGCGAGCGCGGGGTAGTACGCCAACTCCGGACGGACCTCGAAGTAGCGCTGGCCGTCCACACCGAGCATCAGGCCCCACTCGGCCCGGTTGATGTCCGGGTCGCCGAGGCCCAGGAAGGAGAGCGCTGCGGCGTCCAGGATGGCCACCGCGAAGGTCAGGGTGGCCTGCACGATCACGGCGGTCAGCGAGTTGGGCAGCATGTGCCGCAGCACGATGTTGCGCTCCTTGACGCCGAGCGCGCGGGCGGCGAGCACGTGGTCGCTCTCCCGCTGGGCCAGCATCGAGCCGCGCAGCAGCCGGGCGAAGATCGGCACGCTCACGATGGCCACCGCGAAGATGACGGTCCACTGGCTCGACCGGCTGGCCATCGCGACAAGGGTGATCGCGAGCAGCAGGCTGGGCAGGGCCAGCATCACGTCGGTGAGTCGCATCAGGACCACGTCGACCCAGCCGCCGAAGGCGCCGGCGATCGCGCCGATCAGCACCCCGAGCGCGAGACCGATGAGGGTCGCCAGGACGCCCACGAAGAGCGTCTGCCGGGCGCCGTAGATCATGCGGGACAGGAAGTCCCGGCCGAGCGGGTCGGAGCCGAACGGGAACCCGCTGCTGGCCCCGGGGATGGTGTCCACGGTGAGGCCCTTGGTCAGCTCGTCGAAGCGCTGCACCGGGTCGTGCGGTGCGATCAGCGGGGCGAAGATCGCCACCAGGACGAAGAGCCCCACGATCGCGGCACCGACGATGGCGACCGGGTTGCGCCGCAGCCGGCGCAGGGCGTCGCGGACGAGGCTGATTCCGCCCCGGTCGGAGGCGCTCGCCTGGGCCAGCTCGTCGAGCCGGGCCTTCTTGCGGTCGCCGAGCAGGCCGATGCTGCGCTCGCTCATGCCGGGACGCGGCTTGTCGTTCTCGGGGTTCCCCGGACGGGGAGCCGGCGTGCCAGCCTGGGTGGTCGGGTCACTCATCGCACACGCACCCTCGGGTCGATGAAGGCGTAGGAGAGGTCGACAAGCAGGTTGACCACCACGAAGACCAGCGCGGCGAGCAGGATGATCGCCTGGAGCACCGGGTAGTCCCGGCCGCCGCTGATGGAGTCGGTGATCAGCGTGCCGATGCCGCCCCAGTTGTAGACCTTCTCGGTGAGCACCGCGCCGGAGAGCAGCGCACCGGTTTGCAGGCCGATGGTCGTGACCACGGGCAGCAGCGCGTTGCGCAGGATGTGCCGCCCACGGATGGTGCGGTGTCGCAGGCCCTTCGCCTCGGCGGTCCGTACGTAGTCCTCGTTCAGGACGTCGAGCACGCTGGCCCGGGTGATCCGCACGATCACCGCCAACGGGATGGTGGCGAGCGTGATCGCCGGCAGGATCAGGTGCCACAGGGCGTCCGCGCTCGCGTCGAACTCCCGGGTGAGCAGGCCGTCGAGCACGAAGAAGCCTGTGACGTTCGTGTTGTCCAGACCCGTGGTGAGCCGCCCGGACGGCGGGAACCAGTGGATGTTCTGGGTGAAGACGTCCTTGAGCAGATAGCCCAGGAAGAAGATCGGGATGGAGATGCCGAGCAGGGTGCCGGCGATGGTGAGGTTGTCCGGCCAGCGTCCGCGCCAGCGGGCGGCGAGGTAGCCGAGCGGCACACCGAGGCCGATGGCAATGATCATCGCGGCGAGGGCCAGCTCGACGGTGGCCGGGAAGGCGCGGCTGATGATCTCGGTGACCGGGTCACCGGTCCGGATCGAGTTGCCGAAGTCGCCGGTGACGACCCGCTGCATGAACTTGCCGTACTGCACCAGGATCGGCTGGTCGTAGCCGAGCGCCTTGGTCAGCAGCACGCGGCTCTCGGGCGTGGCCCGCTCGCCGAGCAGTGCCTCGACCGGCCCTCCGGGCAGGTTCCGCAGCCAGACGAAGATCAGCGCCGACAGCGCTATGAGGGTCACCACCAGCTGCAACAGGCGGCGGATTATGACTCGCAACATCTCTCACACACCAGACTCTCAAAGATCGCGGATCGGCCCGGGCCGGGAGGAACACCCCGGACCCGGGCCGATCACGCCTACGGCCTCAGCCGAGGGACGTCACTTGCTGATGCTGACCGTGTTGAATCGCTCGTCGGTCAACGGGCTGGCCACCAGGCCCTTGACGTCCTTGGTGACGACGATGGCCGGCGGGGCGTGCCAGAGCGGGACGGCCGGCAGCCACTTGGCGGCGATGTCCCGGTTGACCTGCTCCCAGGCCGCCTTCTTGCCCGCGTCGTCGACGGTGCCGTCGGCCTTGGTGATGGCCTCGAACATCTCGGTCATCGCCTGGTCGCCGAACTCGGCCTTGCCCCGGCCGAAGAACGTGCCGACGAAGTTGCCCGGGTCGTTGTAGTCACCCGTCCAGCCGAGGATGTGCAGGTCGTGCTTGCCGAACTGCTGCACGTCGTCCTTGAAGCCACCGTTCCACGGACGAGGCACACCGTTGACCTTGATGCCGACGGCCTGGAGGTCGTTGGCGAGGACGGTGAAGATCTCCTGCGGGTTCGGCATGTACGGCCGGGTGACGTCCGGCGGGTAGTAGAAGTTGAGCGTCAGACCCTCGGCGCCAGCGTCCTTGAGGAGCTGCTTGGCCTTCTCCGGGTTGTAGTCGTACTTCTGCACGTCCGGGGCGTAGCCGAGCACGGTGTCCGGCAGGAACTCGTCGGCGACCTTCGCGCCACCCGGGCCCTTGGTCTGCACGAGCTGCTGGCGGTTGAGGGCGTAGGCGATCGCCTGACGCACCCGCAGGTCCTTCAGCTTCGGGTTCTTCTGGTTGAGGCCGAGGTAGAGGACGTTGAACGCCGGGCGGTTGATGACCTGGAAGCCCTCACCCTCGAGCGCCTTGCGGTCGGCCGGGGCCGGGAAGTCGATGCCCTGCACGGTGCCGGCACGAAGCTCCTGCTTGCGGGTGCTCTCGTCCTTGATGATCTTGATGATCATCTTGTCCACCTTGGCCTTGTCGCCAAAGTAGTCCGGGTTGCGGTTCAGGGTGATCTCGTTCTTGGCCTTGTCCCAGCCACCGAAGGTGAACGGGCCGGTGCCGACCGGGTTGGTGGTGGCGAAGGCGCTGTACTCGAACGAGTCGCCGTTCTGCTTCACCGTGTTGGCGTCGTACTTCTTCAGCGCCTCCGGGCTCGCGATCGACAGCGAGGTCAGCGCGAAGGCACCCGGGAAGGCGCCCTTGTACTGGTTCAGCGTGACGACAGCGGTGCCGTCGCCCTGCGCCTCACACTTGTTGTAGACCGGCTTGCCGGCGGACTCGCTCTCGTTCTTGGCGAAGCCCCCGAAGACGTCCATGTAGTAGATCATCTGGGACTGGGCGGCAGCGCCCTTCATGTTGTACCAGCGGTCGAAGTTGAAGCAGACCGCTGCGGCGTTGAACGGCGTACCGTCGTGGAACTTCACGCCCTGACGGAGCTTGAACGTCCAGACCTTGCCCTCCGGGTCGTGCTCCCAGCTCTCCGCCAGGCCACCCTGAAGCTCCGCGGTGCCCGGCTTGTGGCTCACCAGGGTGTCGAACATCTGCCGGACCGGCCGGAACGACTCACCGTCATCGTTGAAGATCGGATCGAAGTTCTTCGGGTCACCGGCACCCGCGAAGATGAAGGTGCCGCCAGTCTTGGCCTCGCCACTGTCGCCGTCGCGCTCGCTCTTCGCGCAGCCGGCCGCGCCGACCGCCAGAGCGGCAACGGCCGCGATGGCCACGGCCGTTTTAAGCCTTCTCGCCTGCATCTCTCACCTCTGTCATGCGCATGACCACGCCGAGCTGTGGCTCGGTCCGTGTGCGGGAGGCTATGACATGTCACACGCGAAGCGGAACGGGCGTTAGGCAATCGCTACCAAGCCGACACCTTGGGCCGGGGTCTGACAGTCGACGCCACGGTGAACACATGTGGCGACACATCGATCCGTGTCGGGCCGGACACCGAAACGGGGGCGGCACCGTCGGTGACGGCACCACCCCCGCGGGTACGACTCAAACCGCGCGACGACCCTCGAAGGCCCGACCGAGGGTGATCTCGTCGGCGTACTCCAGGTCGCCGCCGACCGGCAGCCCGCTGGCCAGCCGAGTCACCGAGATCCCCATCGGCTTCACCATCAACGCCAGGTAGGTGGCTGTCGCCTCGCCCTCGGTGTTCGGGTCGGTGGCCAGGATCAACTCCCGGACACCGCCTCCGCCGAGCCGGATCAGCAACTCCCGGATGCGCAGATTGTCCGGACCGATCCCCTCCAGCGGATTGATCGCGCCGCCCAGCACGTGGTAGCGACCGCGGAACTCACCGGTCCGCTCGATGGCGACCACGTCCTTGGGCTCCTCCACCACGCACAGCACCTCGTCGGTGCGGCGCGGGTCGCGGCAGATCCGGCACTGCTCGGACTCGGCCACGTTGTAGCAGGTCGTGCAGAACCGCACCAGCTCCTTGACCTTGCGCAGCGCGCCGGCCAGCCGGTTGACGTCGGCCGGATCCGCCGACAGGACGTGGAACGCGATCCGCTGGGCGCTCTTCGGACCCACGCCCGGCAGCCGGCCCAACTCGTCGATCAGATCCTGGATGGCACCTTCGTACATCTGCCGGCTCAGAAACCGGGCAGGCCGAGGCCGCCCATGCCACCGGCGACCGGGCCCATCTTGCGCTCGGTCAGCTCCCGTGCGGCCTCGGCGGCGTTGTGCACTGCCGCGACGACCAGGTCCTCAAGCGTCTCCACGTCGTCCGGGTCGACGGCCTTCGGGTCGATCTTGATGGCCTTCAGCTCGCCGGATCCGGAGACGGTCGCGGTGACCAGCCCACCGCCGGCGGTGCCGGTCAGCTCGGCCTCGGCCAACTCGGCCTGGGCGGCGGCGATCTGCTGCTGCATCTTCTGCGCCTGCTTCAGCATCTGCTGCATGTTCGGCTGTCCACCTGGGCGCACGGATGGCTCCTTCTCGCACTCGTCTGCTCGGCCGCCGCCCAGCCTATCCGCTGGGACCGACCACACCCCGCCCGGTGCGCGCCCCACGCCGAGCCCTCCGGGTACGGCTATCACTACCCCGAACCGGCAGGCTGCGCGTAGTGCCCCGAGACCCGTCGCGGTGGTGTGCTCGACGGCATGAACCTCAACCGCACCGGCCGGGTCGGCGCGCTGTGCTGGGTCGCGGCCGCACCGATCTTCCTCGTCGCCAGCCTGATCACCGGCCTGCGCTGGCGCCAGCCGACCTACAGCTGGGCCATCCACAACATCAGCGATCTCGGCAACGCCCACTGCGGCATGTGGGACACCACCAGGCTTCGCTACGTCTGCTCGCCGTGGCACCCCTTCATGAACTCCGCGATGCTGGTCACCGCCGTCCTGCTCGCAGCCGGCCTCCTGCTGACCTGGCGGCTCCTCGGTCGCGGCATCGTCGTGCGCTGCGCGCAGTCCCTCCTGCTGCTGGCCACCGGCGGGTACGCGCTGACAGCCCTCTATCCGGCCGACGTCAACGAGAACCTGCACGTCCTCGGCGCATTCCTGATCATGGGGCCGGGCAACGTCGGCCTGCTCCTGGCCGGCTTCGCACCGGAAACCACGCCGCTCGGCCGGTGGCGAGGTCTCACCGTCACCGCCGGGATCGTCGCGCTGATCGGAACTGTGCTGTTCTTCAGTCAGCAGGCCGTCGGAATCGGCGTAGGCGGCATGGAACGCGTCGCCGTACTCCCCTTCCCCCTCTGGGCCTGCGCCCTAGGCGTCCTACAAGCCGAAACCCCCGCCCAGCCCCCGTCCACCCCCGCCCCAACCCCCGCCCCAACCCCCGCCCCGACCCCCGTCACCGTCGATCAAGGAGTTGTGGTGCCTGAATAGGTCAGCAACGGGTGGTTTGTCACCCACCACAACTCCATGATCGACGAGAGCGGGGGCCGAGCGGGGGCGGGCTTAGCGGGCGTCTACTTCGTTGATCTTTTCGGCGCCGAAGGTTTCCCGGAGCAGCCGTACCGCCTGTTCCTCGCTGGACTCCCGGGCCGTCTTCTCGTCGATGACCTCGTCCAACGGCTCGTCGCCCGGGTCGAACCCCTCAAGGGCCGGCGTCGCCGCTGGCGCAGCGCCACCCGGCCGGCCACCACGTGACGGGCCGTCGAAGTCCGGGTCGTAGGGCGGTTCGCCGGCCCATTCGGCGTCCGCGATGGGCCGGGCTGCCGCTCCGGTACGCGCACCGCGCCCCGCCGCCGCCGCGCGAGCCGCGGCGATGGCGCTGCTCACCGGTGCACCACCGGCTGTCGCCGGCTGCCGGGCCGCCGGTGTCGGGTTACCCCGCCCGCCCGGGTTGCCGCCGCTCGCCGAGCCGCGGCGACCTGAACCGCCCGGTCCGCCACCGCTGGTGCTAGCGCCATTCGGCCCGCCACCGTTCGAGACACCACCGTTCGGCCCGCCGCCGTTCGGGAAGCCGCCGTTCGGAGCGCCACCGTTCGCGCCGCTGTCGTTGGGGCCGCCGTTCGGGCCGGTCGGGGTGGGTGCCGAGCCGGGGCCGCCCGATGCGGCGGCAGAGCCTGGTTCATTCCCGGCCGACGCGCCGCCCGGACGGGCGGCCTCCGGCCAGTCCTCGTCAGCTGTCGCCTCGGCCGCGGGAGCGCCACCTCCGGGGCGGGCCGCCTCCGGCCAGTCGTCCTCGTCATCCGCCGACTCGACGGGCTGCGCCGCGCCCTGCCGACCCGAAGCGCGACCATCCGCCGGCCCGGCAGGCTGCGTTCCGCCCTGCCGACCCGAGCCGGGACCACCTGCCGACGCGGCAGGCTGCGCCGCGCCCTGTCGGCCCGAACCGTAACCATCTGCCGACCCGGCTGGCTGCGTTACGCCCTGCCGAGCCGAACCGGGACCGCCGAAGCCTTCGCCGCTCTCATCGGCACGCGCACCCGGGCCGCCAGGCACGCCACCATGGGCACCCGGACCGGCAGCGCCGCTCGGGTTCGCCGCGGCGGGCGGCCCACCCGGCAGACCCGCCGCGCCACTCGGATTCGGTGCGGCGGGCGGTGCGCTCGTCGGGCCGGCGGCGGCGCTCTCGCGTGGGGCGGCAGTCGGAGTCGACGCGGGGGCGGCGGGTCGGGCCGGTGCGGCGGATTGCGAACGCTGCGGACCGGACAGCGACACGCCACCGCGCTCACCGGCGACCTCGCAACGGATCTGCCAGCGCCCGCCCAACTCCTCGTAGAGCGCGTCGGTGAGCACCGCCGCGTGATCGGCCATCATCTTGGCCAGCACTGTGGACTTCACAGTCAGCACCAGCATGTCGCCGTCGAGTTCACGGACCACGGCGTCGCGCATCAGCGCGGCGATCCGCTTGTTGGTCCGGTTGACCTTGCCGATCACGTCGGGCCAGACGCGGCGGACCGCGACGGCGTCCAGCGCGGCGGCCGGCGCACCCGGCCGGGGCGGCTGTGGGGTGGCCGGGTCGGGGAGCACCGCCGACGGTGGTACCACGCGACGGGGGGCCGGGCCGGCGGGCGAGACGGGTGCGGACCCGGCAACGGCCGACGCACCGGGTGACGCCGGGATCGGCGAGTCGGCAGCCGAGACGTGCGAGGCCGGCACACCCGAGCCCGAAGCGTGCGAAGCCGGCACACCCGAGCCCGACACACCAGAGGCCGGCACACCCGAGGCCGGAGCGGGCGAGGCCGGAGCGCCCCAGGCCCGAGCGGGCGAGGCCGGTGCGCCTGAGGCCGACACACCAGAGGCCGGCACACCCGAGGGCTGTGCACCCGAGTTCGGAGCCGGTGCGCCCGGGACCTGACCGGACGAGGCAGGCGCTCCGGAGACCGCGGGAGCACCCGAGCCCGCGCCGCTCTGGGTGGGGGACACTGCCGGGTCGACAGCCCACGGCGGCGCGGAGGTCGGGGCGTTGACGGGTGCGGGGCTTGCGGCAGCCGGGACCGGGGTGCCCGGCTGTGGGCGTACTCCTGGGTGGGTGGCCGGCGCGAAGCCGGCGGCGGCGTCGGTGCCGACCAGGGTGAGTCGGCGTTCCATCCGTTCGAGGCGCTGGAGGAGGCCGACCGCGGAGTCGTCCACGCCGGGCAGCAGCATCCGGGCGCAGATCAGCTCCAGCAGGAGGCGAGGCGCTGTGGTGCCGCGCATCTCCACCAGGCCGTCGTGCACGATGTCGGCGCAGCGGGAGAGCGTGGCCGGGCCGAGTTGCGAAGCCTGGGCGGCCATCCGCTCGATCTGGTCGGCGGGGCCGTCGATGAGGCCCTTCGCGGCGGCGTCCGGCACCTGCTGGATGACGATGAGGTCGCGGAGCCGTTCGAGCAGGTCGGAGGCGAACCGGCGCGGGTCGTGCCCGGCCTCGGCGACCCGGTCGACGGTGGCGTAGGCGGCGGCGCCGTCACCGGCGGCCAGCGCGTCGCACATCTCGTCGATCAACGCGGCGTCAGTGACCCCGAGCAGCGCGGCGGCCCGCGCGTAGCTGACGCCCTCCGGGCCGGCGCCGGCGATGAGCTGGTCGAGCACGGAGAGGCTGTCCCGGGCGCTGCCGCCGCCGGCACGGACCACCAGCGGGAAGACCGCCGGCTCGACGGCGACGCCCTCGGCCTGGGTGAGTTGCTCCAGGTACGGGCGGAGGACCTTCGGCGGGATCAGCCGGAACGGGTAGTGGTGGGTGCGCGACCGGATGGTGCCGAGGACCTTCTCCGGTTCGGTGGTGGCGAAGATGAACTTGACGTACTCCGGAGGCTCCTCGACAAGCTTGAGCAGGGCGTTGAAGCCCTGGGTCGAGACCATGTGCGCCTCGTCGATCACGTAGATCTTGAAGCGGCTGCTGGCCGGCGCGAAGAACGCGCGTTCGCGCAGCTCACGGGCGTCGTCGACACCGCCGTGGCTGGCCGCGTCGATCTCGATCACGTCGATGGAGCCGGCACCGTCGGTGGCCAGCGAGCGACAGGACTCACACTTGCCGCACGGCTCGGGGGTGGGGCCCTGCGCACAGTTGAGCGAGCGGGCCAGGATCCGCGCGCTGGAGGTCTTGCCGCAGCCGCGCGGGCCGGAGAAGAGGTAGGCGTGGTTGAGCCGCCCGCTGCGCAGCGCCTGCGACAGCGGCTCGGTCACGTGCTCCTGGCCGATGACCTCAGCGAAGGTACGCGGCCGGTACTTGCGGTAGAGCGCCAGCGTCACTCGTCCCGCCTCCTCTCGACCGAGCCATTCTGCGCCGGTCAGGCGCGGGTGACCACCCACCACCCCGGGGCGTCGGGGCCTGCGGGCTCGACTTCCCGGCCGCCGGCCTCGACTTACTGGCTGCCGGGCTCGGCATCCGGCCTTGATCGACTCGGCTTCCTGAAAACCGCGGTGTCCGCGTGGCCGGGACACCGCGACATCATGAATGTCGAGTGGATCAACCGGCCCACAGACAAAAAGGCCTCCCGTGCACCCGGCAGAGCTCGCTTATCCTTGCTGCCTTCCGGCCCTGGGGAGGTTCACGAGATACCGCCGCACGGGAGGTGCCGCCAAGCCTACCCGACCGCCGGTCGATCTTCGGGGGGTGGTGGGGTGGCCCGGCCGGCGGGGGCCTGTATCCTGGCTCGCGGAGGATTCGCCTAGAGGCCTAGGGCGCACGCTTGGAAAGCGTGTTGGGTTTACACCCTCACGAGTTCGAATCTCGTATCCTCCGCTCGCCTGAGCTGCACGAACGACAGGGTCGGCCCCAACGGGACCGACCCTGAGTCGTCTCTGCGCCGGCGTCAGCCGAATGTCAGGCGCTTGCGACCTTGACCTCGCCGAATCATCGGCGCACACCGCGTTGATGTAGCGCGTGCTGGCGGTCGGTAGTGCTCCCCCCGATACCTGTAGAGCTGCCCCAGATACGGGGCGGCTCTACCGACCCGGCCCGCGCTGCTGGGCGTCGACCTCGAACCCGCTGTTCAGCGGGTCACCACCGGGCGTGCTGCTCGCCCGGATCGTCCACCGCGGGGTTGGCGTCGCGCAGTTGCTGCCCGACGCGTTCGGCGATGGCCCGCGCCGCGGGCGAATCGGTCCCCAGGGTGTCGCCGATGATCTCCTGCGCGCGGTCGGCAAGTTGCCGCTTGGCCAGACCGATCGTGTTCATGATCGTCCGGGCGACGACATCGGGCGCGACCCGTTGGACCCGCTGGCCGAGTTGTAGATCGACGAGCGCCCCCGCCGAGTCGACGGTGACCTCCACCAGCCCGTTGCCGTCGGCGACCGTCACCCGTAGCTCCTGGATCCGGTCACTCATCGCGTCGGTGGCGCTCGCCAACTGGTCCAGGCGCCCCTTCCACTCCGCCAGCCGATCCATGGCGCCGTCCGGGTCCAGGAGCCCGCCCGCGTGTGGAACCTCGGCAGTCATGTGTCCCCTCGGTCGCTCAAGGTGATCATGGTGAGCGGAGGGAGATTAACATGAACCGGCGTTTATCTGAGGCGTCACAACCCCGCCCCGTGGTCTCATCGACGTCGTGACCGAGGCGACGTGGCAGTGGGACGAAACCTTGTACGCGGGCAGCGCCCGCCACTACAGCGTCGGACGGCTGCCCTACCCACCCGGTCTCGCCGAGGCCGTCAGCAGCGCGCTCGACCTCGACGGCACCGGTCGACTCCTCGACGTGGGCTGCGGGCCCGGATCGCTGACGCTGCTACTCGCTCCCCTGTTCGAGACGGCGGTGGGCGTCGACGCCGACCGGGACATGCTCGCGGAGGGGCGACGCCGGGCCGACGGTGTCGGGGTGACGAATGTCGAGTGGCGACACCTTCGTGCCGAGGACCTGCCGGCCAGCCTGGGTACGTTCCGGGTGGCCACGTTCGCCCAGTCGTTCCACTGGATGGATCGCCCGCTGGTGGCTCGTCGCGTCCGCGACATGCTCACGCCCGACGGGGCCTGGGTCCACGTCGGCGCCATCACGCATCAGGGCATGGCCGGGGACGACGTGCTGCCCCACCCCCGAGCACCCTGGCAGCAGATCAATGACCTGGTGGCGAGCTACCTGGGGCCGGTCCGCCGGGCCGGCCAGGGGTTGTTGCCAGCGGGCACTCCCTCTGGTGAGGGCGCGATCATGCGCGCGGCGGGCTTCGCCGGCCCCACCCTGCTCGCCGTCGAACAGGGGGTCGTCGTGGAACGCACAGTGGACGAGGTCACCTCTGCGGTGTTCTCGCTGTCCAGCTCGGCACCACACCTGTTCGCCGACCGGCTCCCGGCCTTCGAGGCGGATCTGCGCCAGCTCTTGACGACTGCCGCACGCGACGGCCGCTTCGCCGAGCGGCGAGGCGACATCGAGGTGGCGATCTGGCGCCCCTGACCTCCGGGGCCGCCACGGGGCGCACCCCCAGGATGCGGCAGCTCGGTCAGGCACGGGCGCGGGCCCAGGAGAGGAAGCGTTCGCGCAGGCGGGCCGGGTCGACGTCGGTGAGGTGTTCACCGGCCTCGGCCTGAAGTGTCGCCAGGTAGACGGTCAACGCCAGTCGATCGTGCCGGTACTCGCCGAGTAGCCGCAGCTTCGCCGCCGAGCACGGCCAGGCGATGCCGCACGCCGCGCAGCGCCAGGTGGGGCGGGTCGGCAGGTGGTCCCGGTGGCGACGGCGGGGCATGGGCGGGCCTCCTTGGGCGCTGGAAGGGTGCCGCCCCGCCCTCCCCGCCGGGGCGGCACCCGAACTGACGCCGACCACCGGGCTCCTGCGCCTCCACCGGCCACGCCGTCTTCTATGAATCACCCTCTGGCGCGTCACCAGACAACTACACCGCGTATCGATATGGTTTCCAGATATCAGAGACATCCGATGGAGGAGCCGTGAACGACGCGTTGCGGGTGGCGCTCAGCGACACCGGGCACACCACCGAATCCCTCGCCGAGACCGTCGGCGTCGACCCGAAGACCGTGGGGCGTTGGTTGGCCGAGGGGCGCATCCCCCATCCCCGGCACCGCCTGGCGGCAGCTAAGGCCCTGGATAAGGACGTGAAGGACATCTGGCCGGACACTTCGAGACGTCGTGACCCCATCTGGTTCCGTCCGTGGCAGGAGATCGAGCGGGAGGCGGTGGCACTGCGGTGGTACGAATCGACGGTTCTGCCGGGGTTGCTGCAAACCGAGGCGTACGCCCGGGCGGTGCTGAGCGGCGCGGGCCTGATCCCTCGGGGCGAGATCGAGCGGCATCTCGCGGTCCGAATGAGCCGCCAGGGCGTGCTCAAGCGGGACGACCCGCCGCAGTTCACGGCGGTCATCGACGAGGCGGTCATCCGTCGGCAGGTGGGCAGCCGGTCGATCATGCGCGAGCAACTGCTGGCCGTGGTGGCGGCCTGCGCCGAGCCGCACATCCGGGTGCACGTGGTGCCCAGTACGGTCGGCGCCTATGCCGGTCTCAACGGGCCGTTCGTGATCGCGCACAGCCATGACCACCGGGTCGCCGGCTACCTCGACAACCAGCTCCAGGGACAAGTCGTTAGCGACCCCGACGACATCGCGACCATAATGGCGGCATGGGAGAACGTGCGCGGGGAGGCGCTGTCCCACCGGCAGTCGGTCGATCTCATCAGGGAAGTGGCGGAGTCATGGAGCTGAACGGCGCCCGGTGGCGCAAGAGCAGCCGCAGCAGCGGCAACGGCGGCGCGTGTGTGGAGGTCGCCGACAACCTGGCCGATGTGGTCGGCGTACGGGATTCCAAGGACCCGACCGGCCCGGCGCTCGCCTTCGCGCCGACGGCCTGGCGCGCGTTCGTCAACCAGCTCGCCCGGCGGGCCTGAACGGCCCGACGACTCGGTAACCCCTCCGACTGACGCGACCCAGCGAGATCGTGGACAGTTCCCGACGTCCGGCCATCCCGAGGACCACCGTGGCCAGCACATCCCCCGGGGATGACTGTCGAAGCGTAGGGAGACGGCGATGAGAGTGGTCTTCGTGCACGGTGCCTGCGTCCGCGGCGGGGAGTGGTGGTGGTCGCGGGTCGCGGACGCACTGGGAGCCGACGGGCTGGACAGCGTCGCCGTCCGGCTGCCGAGCTGCGGGGAGGTGGCGGGTGCCGCGTCCGACTTCGCGGGGGACGTCGCGGAGACTCGACGGGTGCTGCGCGAGGTCGGCCCGGCGGTGCTGGTGGGGCACTCCTACGGCGGGGTGGTCGCGACCGAGGCCGCCGACGCCGGCGAGGTCACCCATCTGGTGTACGTCAGCTCGTTCCTGCCGGACGTCGGGCAGGCGCTGGCTGACCTCGGCCCCACCGAACCGGCCCCCTACCTGGACTTCGCCCCGGACGGCACATTCGGCGTACGTCGCGAGTCGGTGCGCGAACTGTTTCTCCAGGACTGCGACGAGCAGGCGGTCGAGGGCGCGGTCGCCCGCCTGACCCGGCAGGACGCTTCGGTGCTCGCCGCCCCGGTCCGGCACGCGGGTTGGCGTCACCTGCCGTCGACGGCGGTCGTCTGCGCCGAGGACCGGGCCACACCTCCCGCTCTCCAACGGTCCCAGGCCGCCCGCGCGACCCGAACCGTCGAACTGCCCGCCGGCCATCACCCGATGCTGTCCCATCCGCGCCTGCTCGCCGACACGGTGCGGGCCGTAGCGGTGCCGCCGGGGCGGGCCTGACCACCAGACGGGTACGGTGCCAGGCACCGACGGACCGCAACCCCCGTCGTACACATGTTCTATCCACAGGCTGTGGACGGCGGAGGGATCGATGGGTTACCAGCTCAGCGCGGTGGTCGCGGACGCCGAACTGCTCCGGGAGCAGACCGCCGAGCTGGATCACGCCGTCCTCGGCGAGTTGCGCCAGGACTTCGCGCTGCTGCCGGTCACCCCGCAGTTGATCGTCGAGCTGACCGGGTCACTGCCGGATTACGCGGCGGACGATCCCAGCGCCGGGCAGCCGTTCGGGCTGGTGCTGTCGCCGCCGCTCGTCGAGTTGTTGTCGGCCTGGTCCATGTCGGGGCCCGTGGCGTACCTGGAGGCGGAGTTCTTCGGCGGCGACGGCTACCAGTCGGCGGCGGTGTGGCTGGGCGGGACGCTGTCGTGGGGCCCACACTTCGACGATGTCCTCGACGCTCCGCGTGACAGGTGGCCGATCAACTCGGCGCTGACGCGGCTCGGTGTGGAGCCGGGGACGTGGATCGACCCGTTCGCCGAACTGGGGTTGCACCTGGAACGGAACACCGACGGCTGGTTGGCGCACGGGCGGCGTCGGCTCAGCGCCGACTACTGGGACGAGCTGGTCGAGCAGTGGGAGGAAGACCGCTGACTACGCGGCCTGGCCGGCGAGCTTCTCGCAGAGCGCCCAGATGGTGTCACGGTTGTGCTTGTCGAGGACCGCGTCGGGCCATGGGGTGCGCTGGGACCGGCTGTTGACGTAGGTCCGGTGTATGCCCTGCGCCTGCGGGCTGGAGGCGAGGTAGATGCTCGATGTCGACGCCTTGACCACCGCTCGGTGGCCGTACAGGACCGGCAACGCCAGACGGAGCAGCGGGACGACGGGCCGCGCCAGCGTCGGGTAGGTGTTGATGGTCAGGCCCCGGTTCATCGACGTGTACGCGTGGCCGGGGTAGGCCACGTTGAGGGTCACGCCGGTGCCGGTCAGGCGTTCGGCGAACGTGTAGCTCATCGCCATCAGCGCCAGCTTGGTCTGGTTGTAGAACGACAACCCGACGTAGGACTTCTCGCCCTGCAGGTTGTCGAGGTCGATTCGTCCTCGCGGAATGCCGCCGGTGATGTTGATGACCCGGGCTGCGGGGACACGTTTCAGCGTCGGCAGCAGCAGGTGGGTCAGCAGGTACGGGGCGATGACGTTGGCGGCGAAGGCGGTCTCGATGCCGTCCTCGGTCAGTTCGCGTCGTTCCCTGGTCACACCGACGTTGTTGATCAGCACGTCCAGGCTGCCGTACCGCGCGGTCACCTGGTCGGCCAGTCGGCGCAGATCGCGTCGCCGGGTCAGATCGGCGGTGAGCGTGTCGATGTTGCAGTTGCCGGTGTCGCGGTGGAGCTCCACTGCCGCAGCGGCTGCCCGACCAGGGTCACGCCCGACGAGGACGACACGGGCGTCGAGCCGAGCCAGGCCGCGGGCGGTCTCCTTGCCGATTCCGCCAGTGCCGCCGGTCACCAGGACGGTCTTGCCGTTCAGCGTCATCGCCGTCGCCTCCCTCTGCTCAGGTCGAATCAATATACGACACCGAGTGACAGGCTCGACATCTGATGTTGTGAAGTAGACTTCGGTGCGTGGCTGATGGACTACGTGAGCGGACGCGGCGCGCGGTTCGCGCGGAGCTGGGCCGGGTGGCGCTGGACCTGTTCACGGCACGCGGGTTCGACGAGACGACTGTCGACGAGATCGCCCAGGCCGCCGGGCTGACCAAACGGAGCTTCTTCCGCTACTTCCCGGCGAAGGAGGACGCCGTGTTCGGCGGGGTGGACGTCACCGGCCAAGAGGTCGTCGAGGCCATCCGCGCCCGGCCCGCCGACGAGGACCCGTGGGAGTCCCTGCACCAGGTGCTGCGCCAGTGGGAACGGCAGATCCACACGTCCGAGCAGACGCTTGCCAGCCTTCGTTTGATCGAATCGACTCCGTCGCTGCATGCCCGCCTGCACCAGAAGCGGGCACAGTGGCGCCGACAGGTCAGCGACGCGCTGCGCGATCGACCGGGCGTGCGGCTCGACCCGTTCGACGCGGCGCTCCTCACCAACGCCGCAGCCGCGATCCTCGACACGGTTTCGCAGGAATGGCTGCGTTCCGACGGCACCGCCGACCGAGCTGCCCTACTTGACCGCGCCTTCGCATTCCTGCACCCGGCAGCCACCATCCGCGGACACAGCGACGGTCCTTTCACGACGCCCACCGCAGGCCGCGCAGAAATACGGAGACCGGCAGCAACCTGAACGCTTCCGTCCCGTTGGGGACTGGGGGATTCCATGAAATTGCGACAATTTGCGTTTATTGCCACGCTGATGACGGCTGCCTTGATCGCTGGCAGCGGAGTGCCGCCGACCGGGCCGATCCCGGACGGCCAACCCGCCAGCAGCGTGGAGATCATCGACCTGAACGGCCTGCGCAACATCGAGTTCGGTGCCAGCGAGGAAGAGCTGACCCGACGCGGCATCCTGCTGACCAACATGGATGCGTGCGGGCCGACGCTCGCCGGCCACGAGACGGTCAGCCCGGTCTTCATGGAAGACAGGTTGGTGCTGCTCTGGGTCGGTGCGCCGATGCGGACACCGGAGGGCATCACCGCCGGGTCGCCCATCGACCAGGTCTGGGCCCGTTATCCGCTGGTCACCCGACTGCACGCTCCGCACGGGACGCACCGCCTGGACGGGCTACTCGCCCGCAGCGGCGACCGCGCATACCTCTTCCTGCACAACGGACGCACGGTCCAGAAAACCATCGCCGGGTACGCGGACTGGGCCCGCCGCCTCTTCGAGGAGGGTGCGGGCCCATGCTGACCGTCACATCCGGCCGGGCGACGACATCAGCGTAGCGACCGCCAGAAGTCGTACGAGTGGGCTGCGGCGAAGGCAGTGGTGCCCGATTCCCCGCCACCGGCGAACACCCGCACGTACGGGGCGGCACCGCGCAGTCGAGGCCAACTGGCCCGACCCGTCCGGGCGAAGTCGCTCCAGACCCGGACCATCTCGTCGGATAGCCGCTGCTGGGCAGGCGTGAACGCCTCGGCGTAGTCGACAGTGAACAGGTACGGCAGTTCGGCGCAGTGGTACGCCCCGGTGGGGAAGCTCGGCTCGGGCCCCTTGGTGAAGAACGGCGCGTCGTCGTCGGCGAACTCGTACAGGTACGTCGGCACCCGCCGCGCGAACGCCAACGCGGCGGAGTAGATCGGCTCGGCGTAGTCGCTGTCGGTCCACACGGCGCCCAGCGTCTCGCTGGCGACCTGCTCGTCGTTGCGGGGATAGCGGGCCAGCACCTGCTCCGCCCGGTCGCCGAACATTGCGCGTACCCGATCCCGGTACTGGTCGTCGGTGAGTGGGCACGACTCGGCCTCATCTCCCGGCTGCGGCTCCGGGCAGTTCAGTCCGCTGTGCTCCATGCCCCACACCACGAGGCGGGACTCGTCGCGATTCATTCCGGTCAACACCGGCACCTGGTGCAGTTTCCCGGTGGCCAGCGCGTGGGCCGGGTCCACCGGCAACGTCCGGCCGTCGACGACCGGGCCGAGGTCGACACCCGCCCCCGGGTAGCCGGCCGTTTCGACCAACTGGGCCGGGTCACGCCCGCGCAGGCAGGCGGCGACAGTACCCACGTCGGCGCAGCCGATGTTCCGGGCGAACTCCTCGGCGGCCCGGGCCGCCTCCACCCGGGTCTGCACCGGGTTGACGCACGAGTTGCTTTGCAGGATCGCGCGGTGGAACAGGCCGGCGGAGCCCGGCGCGGCGAGGTGCGCGCAGACGCTTGTCGCCCCGGCGGACTGGCCGAACGCTGTCACGTTGCCCGGGTCGCCCCCGAAGGCCGCCGCGTTGCGCCGCACCCAGCGCAGCGCGGCCTGCTGATCCTGCAACCCGAAGTTGCCGGTGCCCCCACCCGGGCCGGCCAGCGCCGGATGCGCCAGGAACCCCAGCGCGCCGAGCCGGTAGTTCACAGTGACGACGACGACGTCCCCGCCGGCCGCCAGCCGCTGCCCGTCGTACACGTCTGCCCTGCCGAACCGGAAGTCACCGCCGTGCAGCCAGACCATGACGGGTCGGGGTGTCCGTGCGGCGGTGCGCGGGGTCGTGACGTTCAGGTGGAGGCAGTCCTCGGAGTCCGCGGCATGGTCCATCGGGAGCCCTTGAAGTTGGGCGCAGGCGGCACCCGGCTTCGTCGCGTCTCGGACGCCGGCCCAGACCGGCCCGGGCTGCGGTGGTGCCCAGCGCAGCGCGCCCAGCGGCGGGCGGGCGTACGGAATGCCCTGGAACGACAGGTGGTCCGCCGAGACGCTGCCGCGTACCGTGCCCTGGTCGGTGCGGACGACTGCCGCGCCGCGGCGGTCGTCGGCCGCCGCGGCCGGGCCGACGGCCATCGCCGGCGCGAGGAGCGCGACGACGCCCAGCACGACGGCCCAGCGGGGGTACGGAATCCTGGTCATGACTCTCCTCATTCGGCAAATCCGGTACGGCGTACGCACCGCGTTGTGGTGAGCATGCCGGTCCGTCAATCGTTCGCCCAGACAGCTCTAGTACGCCGTGCCGTGCGACAGGCGAGCATCGACGGGGCGACCGTTGGCGCTCTAGTGCGCTACTGTCATTTCCGACCGCCGGGAGGGGCATCGTGACCGAGTTCGACGACTCCACTCCTCCCTATCTGCGCATCGTCGGGGAGTTGCGGCGCCGCATCACGGTGGGCGAGCTGATCCCCGGCGACCGGGTTCCGTCCACCCGCCAGATCGTTCGGGAGTGGGGGGTCGCCATGGCGACCGCCAGCCGGGCGCTCACAGTGCTCCGCCAGGAGGAACTGGTCCGGGCGGTGCCCGGAGTGGGCATGGTGGTGACCGGTCCCGGGTCGACGCCGGCCGGTCGGTCCGCGCGGGGCGACGCGCGTCAGCGGCCGGCGCGCGGGATGAGCCGCGACCAGGTGGTACGAACCGCCACCGAGATCGCCGACGCCGAGGGTTTGGCCGGGCTGAGCATGCGGCGCATCGCCACCGAGCTGGACGTGCCGACCATGTCGTTGTATCGGCAGGTCCGGGGCAAGGAGCAGCTTCTGCTGCTGATGGCGGACGCCGCCTTCGCGGCCCAGCGTCTGCCCCGCACGTTCCCGGCCGGGTGGCGAGCCCAGTTGGAGCTGCTCTGCCGGCTCCAGTGGTCGATCTACCGTCGGCATCCCTGGCTGGCCCAGGTGATCTCGGTGACCCGTCCGCTGCTGGCGCCGCACGCCGTCGCGCACACCGAATGGGCTCTACGCGCACTCGCCGGGCACGGCCTGGACCACCACACCCAGCTCCATCTGGTGGCGACTCTCGCCAACCACGTACGCGGCACGGCGGTGAACCTGCAACAGGGGGCCGAGGCGGAACAGGACACCGGTCTGACCGACGACGAGTGGATGGTGACCCAGGCCGAGGTGTTGGCCGGCCTGTTCACCGCTGGCGAGTTCCCGCACCTGGCGCGGCTGTCCCGAACGGAGATCGATCTCAACGTGGACAGCCTCTTCGAGTTCGGCCTGCGACGTCTGCTCGCCGGGGTGGCGGAGCTTCTGGAACCTTGACGGATCAAGTCCGTTTTGTGTGCTGCTGTGCCAGCATGGGGCGTTAAGAGGCTTCTCACATCAAGCGTCCCGAGGAAACATGGCGATCTTCAGCAGCACGGACGTGTCCCGCCGGATCACCGGGATGTCCCGGGTGGCTTCTGCCCTGACCCTGGTGGGCGCGATCACCGCCTTGGCCGTGCTGGCCGTCCCCCGTAGCGCGAGTGCTGCCGAGTTGCCGGTGCCGCTGGGCGCCGCCGCCAACTTCGCGGTCCTCGCCGGCACGACGGTCACCAGCACCGGGCTCAGCACGGTCAACGGCGACATCGGCGTGAGCCCGGGCACGGCGGTGACCGGCTTCCCTCCGGGCCAGCTCAACGGATCACTGCACGCCAACGACGCCGCCGCCGTCGCCGGCCAGAGCGATCTGACCATCGCCTACAACGACGCCGTCGGGCGAACGACCACCGAGGTCGTCTCGGACCAGCTCGGTGGGACCACCAAGACCACCGGGGTGTACGAATCCGTGGCGGGCACCTTCGACATCACCGGTGACCTGACCCTCGACGCGGAGGGCGACCCGAACGCGGTGTTCATCTTCAAGACCACCACCACGCTCATCACCGGCGCGTCGAGCACTGTGAACCTGGCCAACGGCGCCCAGGCCTGCAACGTCTTCTGGCAGGTCGGCAGCTCCGCCACGCTCGGCGCCAACTCCACGCTGCGCGGCAACCTGCTGGCCTTCACCTCGATCACAGTGGGCGCGGCGCTCGAGGTGGACGGCCGCACCCTCGCCATGAACGGCGCGGTCACCATGGACACCGCCACGATCACCCAATCGACCTGCGCGGTACCCGGGGACCTGTCGGTCAGCGCACCGACGACAGCCGACCTGGGCAGCGCCGACCTCGGCGGAGTCGTGTCGGGCAACCTGGGCCCGGTCACGGTGACCGACGAGCGCCTGCTGTCCGCGCCGACCTGGATCGCCACCGTCGTCGCGACGGACTTCGTCACCGGCGGCACCCCGGTGCACACGATCTCCAACACCAACGTCTCGTGCTGGTCCGGGCCCGCCACGGCCACCAGCGGGATCGGCACCTTCACCTCGGGCCAGCCTACCGCCAACGACGCGGAGATCATCAACGTCGAACGGACAGCGTTCACCCTCACCAACGGCATCGGCAACAACTCGGCGACCTGGGACCCCGTCGTCTCGGTCCAGATCCCGCCGACCGCCGTCGCGGGCGCCTACTCCGGCACCGTCACCTTCTCGGTCGCCTGACAGTGCCGCAGCCGGGGAACGCCACCGGCACCTACCGAGAACGCCCGGCCGATCCTCGCGGATCAACCGGGCGTTCTCGCATTTCAGAGCGGTGGCGGAGGGATTTGAACCCTCGGAGGGCGTTAACCCTCACACGCTTTCGAGGCGTGCTCCTTAGGCCGCTCGGACACGCCACCGCCGACGAGGGTACAGGACCGCCGGTTCCGACGCCGAACCGGTATCGCCCACGCCGGCCTGGCAGGATCTTTGCCATGAGTACGCACATCGGCGCGAAGCCGGGCGAGATCGCCGAGCGGGTCCTGATGCCGGGCGACCCGCTGCGGGCCAAGTGGATCGCGGAGACCTACCTCGAGGGCGCTACCTGCTACTCGACGGTCCGGGGCATGCTGGGCTTCACCGGCCGCTGGAACGGTGTCGACGTTTCCGTCCAGGGCTCCGGCATGGGCATGCCGTCCGCCTCCATCTACGCCCACGAGTTGATCAACGAGTACGGCGTGAAGACGCTGATCCGGGTCGGCTCCTGCGGCGCCCTCAGCACCGACCTGCAACTGCGGGACGTGGTGGCCGCCATCGGGTCGTCCACCGACTCGAACATGAACCGGATGCGCTTCGACGGGTTGATCGACTACGCCCCGGTGGCCGATTTCGGACTGCTGCGTACCTCGGTGGAGGTGGCCGAGCGGCGCGGCATCAGCATGCACGTCGGGCCGATCCTGGCGGCGGACGCCTTCTACACCGACCGGCCGGACCTCTACGACACCCTCGCCGACTACGGCGTGCTGGCGGTGGAGATGGAGTCCGCGGCGCTCTACACGATCGCCGCCCGGTTCAAGGCCCGCGCGCTGACAGTGCTGACCGTCAGTGACCACATCAAGACCGGCGAGAAGACCACCTCGGAGGAGCGGGAGCAGACCTTCAGCCAGATGGTCGAGATCGCCCTCGACACGATCATCGCCTGACCGTCGGGCACCTGTCACCGCGAAGAGCGTGATGACTGTGCGGCATCAAAATGCCTCACAGTCATCACGCTCTTCCGCATGTAGCCGGCCCGCGCCGGCCAACCGCTACGACAGCCCAGCCCGCACCACACCACGCCAGCCCGAACCGCGCACCGCCCCGGCCCGCCCCGGCCCGACCGCAACGCCGGCCCGGAACAACCGCAACGCCGGCCCGGCACGACCGCACGCCGGCCCGGCACGCTAAGCCGGCACGCCGGTCAGACGGCCGCCAGCGCCTCCGTGGGCGCGAGGCGGGCGGCGCGCACCGCCGGGTAGAGGCCCGCGAACCCGCCGATGACAAGGGTCGCGCCCACCCCGCCGAGCATCGCCCAGGCCGGCACCACTGTCGGCCAGTCCTGGGATAACGCGTACCCCGAGGTGACCAGGACACCCAGCAGCACGCCGCCGATGCCGCCGAGCGCGGAAAGCAGCAGCGACTCGGCGAGGAACTGGGTCCGCACCTGACCGCGGGTCGCGCCGAGCGAGCGACGCAGGCCGATCTCGGCCCGCCGCTCCAACACCGAGATCACCATGGTGTTCGCCACACCGACCCCACCGACCAGCAGGGCGACCGCGCCCAAGCCCAGCAACAGCCCGGTGAACGCGTCGTCGGTCGCCTCGGCGGCGGCCAGCGCGTCCGAGGGGCGGGACACCTCGACCTCGTTCGGCGCCGCCGGGTTTGCGGTCGCGCCGAGCACCGACCGGACCGCCTCGACCTGCGACTCACGAGCCCGGGTGTAGACGGTGGTCGGGTGCCCGTCGAAGCCCAGGTAGTCGCCCGCCGCCGGCCAGCCGACAAGCGCCGAGGTGTCCAACTCCGGGGCGAGTGGTGCGGCGGCGAGGATGCCGACCACGGTGAACGCCCGTCCACCCAGCCACACCTGCACCTGCGGGTCGGCCACGGTGATCCCGAGCCGTTGCGCCGCGGTGGCACCGAGCACCACCGCCGGATAGTGGGCGGTCGCCTCGTTGAGCCAGGTGCCGCTGGTCAGCTCGGCCCCGACGGTGCCGAGCAGGTCCAGCCGGGCGGCACGGGTGGCGATGCCGCCGGTCTCCGCTGCCGGGATCCGATCCGAACGGTAGACCTTGGCGTCGGGGACCTGCCCCGTCGCGGACACCTCGGTCACCGGGCCGATCCGCCCGATCATCGCGATCGACTCCTCGGGCAGTTGGGCGTCCGCCCCGAACAGGGTGCTGCCCGGCTCGACGGTGAGCAGGTTGGTGCCGAGCGCGTCGAGCGCCCGGTCCAGCTCCGCGCGGGACGACGAGGAGATCCCGACGACCGCGATCATCGCGGCGATACCGATGGCGATGCCCAGCGCGGAGAGGAACGCCCGGAGCGGACGGGTGCGCAGCCCCACCCCACCGACCCGCAGGATGTCACCCGGTCCCAGCCGGGCCGGAGTGAGAGTCGACGTGGCCATCAGCCGACCCCGCCCGGCGTGCGGGCCGAGTCGTGCCGCACCGCGCCGTCGCGCATCCGCACCTGCCGGGGCAGACCCGCCGCGATCTCCCGGTCATGGGTGATCACCACCACTGTGGTGCCGGCCCGGTGCAGCTCGCGCAGCAGCTCCAGCACGCCGGCACCGGACGCGGAGTCCAGGTTGCCGGTCGGCTCGTCGGCCAGCAGCACCGCCGGTTCGCCGACCACCGCCCGCGCCACGGCCACCCGCTGCCGTTCCCCGCCGGAAAGCTCGTGCGGCCGGTGCCCGAGCCGGTGGCCCAGCCCTACCCGGACCAGCGCGGCCTGGGCGCGTTCGCGCCGCCTCCGCAGGGGTACGCCGGAGTAGAGCAGGCCGTCGGCCACGTTGTCCACGATCGGGACGCCGGGGGCCAGGTGGAACTGCTGGAAGACGAAGCCGATCCGGCTGGCCCGCAGGGCGGACAGCTCCCGGTCGGTCAGCTTCGCCGCGTCGTACCCGTCGACGAGCACGCTGCCCGACGACGGCCGGTCCAGGGTGCCGATCAGGTGCAGCATCGTCGACTTGCCCGACCCGGACGGGCCGACGATCGCCACCAGCTCGCCGTAGCCGATCCGTAGCGACACGTCGTCCAACGCGACGACGTCGCCGGCGTACCGTTTGCTGACCCGGTCGAGCACTATCACCTCGCCGGTCATGTCGGCACCACCACTGTCGTGCCCTCGGTGATGTCCGCGCCGGTGACCTCCACCCGGCCATCGGCGAACAGCCCCGTGGTCACGGCGACGACGCGGCTCACCTCCCCGTCGGCGACCTGGACGCCGTAGCCGCCCTCGGCGAGCGCGAGAAGCGCCGCCACCGGCACGGTGAGGACGTCCCGGCGCTCCGCGGCGGTGAACACGACGTCGACGCTGGCCTGGTCGAAGCCCGCGAGAGCCTTCGGATCGGCGACCGCGACCGTCACCTCGATCTTCGTCTCGGCGTCGCCGGACTGACCGTTGGCCCCGGCGGCACCGGCCTGGATGACTGTCTCGATCGTGCTGATCGTGCCCGCCACGGCCCCGCCGTCCGGCAGCTTGACGCTGACCTTCGCGTCGCGCTTGGCCAGCCGCTGGTCGTCCACGTCCAACTCGACGGTGACCAGGCGGCTGGTGCCGGTGTAGGCGAGCACCGCCTGGCCCGGTTTCGTGAGATCACCGATGTCCGCCTGGTGGCTCTCCACCCGGACCTCCCGGTCGGCGTAGACGATCCGCCCCGGCTCGACCCGACCGGTCTCGGCCAGGCCGAGGTCCTCCTGCCAGTCCCGCACCGCGTCCCCGGTGGCGTCGGTGTACTCGTCGTCGACGGTGAAGCCGGTGTAGCCCAGCGCCTTGAGGTTCCGTTCGAACTGTGCGACGTCGGCACCGTCCACCCCGGGGGCGAGGGTCCGGTACGCGGGCAACCCGCCGTAGAGGAGCACCACCTCCTCGTTGTCGACCGAGTAGAGCGCCTGGCCTCGGCGCACCGTCGACCCGGTCGCCGGCAACGCGGTGACAGTGCCGCTGAGCTTCGCCGTGGCGGTACGCGTCGCGCCGTACCCCAGCTCACCGTCGGCGGTCTCCGAGTCGGCGAGGGTCTGCCGGCTGACGGTCGCGGTGGCCGGCGGCGCGTCGCCGGCCTCGGCGCGGTCTCCGCCGCCGCCGAAGCCCACCGCGGCGCTCACGCCCACGGCGGCGACAAGCAGGACGACGCCACCGATGACGGCGGCGCGCAGCCGTGCGCGTCGGATGACGCCGGTCACCGGCCACCCCCGAACTGCGGTGCGTGCTGCCGGCACTTCTCCAACGCCGCCTTCATGGCCGGGTCGCCGATGTTGATCGCGTTGCCGCCCGCCCCGATCCGGACCCGTCCGTCGGCGTCCGGGTCCGGGAAGTCCGGCACCCCGTTCTCCCGCATGCACTTCGCCAGTGCGCGCATCTGCTCGGCCTGCTCGGGGTTGAGCTGCGGTCCCTGCCCGCCGTTGGGCAGCTTGTCCTGGCACCTCTCCATGGCCGCCTGGACCTTCTGCCGGTCCACGTCCGCGCCGAAGCGGAAGCCCGGACGGCCGCCGGCCTCCGGGTCGGGCATGTCCACCCCGTTCTCCCGCATGCACCTGGCGAAGGCGAGCTGCCGGTCCGAATCGCTGACCGGCACACCGCTGGCCGTGGCGCTTGTCGTCGCCCCACCGGCGGTCGCGACACCGCCGCCGTCGTCGCCTCCCGCGCCGCACCCGCCCAGCGCCAGGGCGAGCAGGACGGGTATCGCGAGAATCTGTCGTCGCATGGTGTCCACCTCCGCTGTGGGTCCGGCGTGACTCGTCGGACGTCGGCACCCAGTGCACGGCAGCGGGCGTATCCCCGGCGTTACCGTCGGCGGTTATGCCGCCGTTACCGCACCCCGGGGACGATGGAGGGGTGAGAGTGCTGGTGGTCGAGGACGAGACCGTGTTGGCGGACGCCATCGCCGAGTGGCTGCGGCGGGAGTCGTTCGCTGTCGACGTGGCGTACGACGGTGACGCCGCCCTGGAGCGGCTCGGTGTCAACGAGTACGCGGTGGTGGTCCTGGACCGGGACCTGCCGGTGGTGCACGGCGACGACGTGTGCCGGGCGATAGTTGACGCGGGCGGGGAGACCCGGGTGCTGATGTTGACCGCGGCGGCGGCGGTCCGGGAGCGGGTGGCGGGGTTGGCGCTCGGTGCGGACGACTACCTGACCAAGCCGTTCGCCCTGGTCGAGCTGTCGGCCCGGGTGCACGCGCTGACCCGGCGGGCCCGCCCGGCGGCCCCGCCGACGCTGCGTCGCGCCGGCATCCAGCTCGACCCGGCCCGCCACGAGGTACGCCGCGACGACAGGCACGTGGCGCTGTCCCGCAAGGAGTTCGCGGTGCTCGCCGAGCTGCTGCGCGCCGACGGTGCGGTGGTCTCCGCCGAGGAGCTGCTGGAACGCGCCTGGGACGAGCACATCGACCCGTTCACCAACGTCGTCCGGGTCACCATGATGAAGCTGCGCCGCAAGCTCGGCGACCCGCCGGTGATCGAGACGGTGCCCGGTGCGGGGTACCAGATCCGATGAAACGCCTCACGATCCGTGCCCGCCTCACCCTCATCTACGGTGGGCTCTTCCTGCTGGCCGGGGTGGTCCTGCTGGCCGTCACGTACGTGCTCGTGGATCAGCGGATGCCGCAGCCGTTCGGGGTGAGCCTGCGGGACCTGCCGAAGACCAGCCCCACGACGCCCAGCGGGCAGAACGTCGACAACCTGCGCACCCTGATCCAGCAGGCGCAGGACGAGGCCAAACGCAACGCCCTGGAGTCGCTGCTCACCCAGGGCGGCATCGCGTTGATCCTGGTGTCGGCGGTGGCGATCGCCTTCGGCTGGCTGCTCGCCGGCCGGGCGTTGCAGCCGCTGCACCAGGTCACCGACACGGCCCGGCGGATCGCCGGCGCGGACACCGCCGGCCGGGGCCTGCACGAGCGGATCGCGCTCACCGGCCCCCGCGACGAGGTACGCGAACTCGCCGACACGTTCGACGAGATGCTGGAACGGTTGGACCGCTCCTTCGACGGGCAGCGCCGGTTCGTGGCGAACGCCTCGCACGAGCTGCGTACCCCGCTGGCGCTCAACCGGGCCCTGGTGGAGTTGGCGGTCAGCCGGCCGGAGGCGTCGGCGGAGACGCGTCGACTGGGCGAGTCGCTGCTGGCGATCAACGAGCGGCACGAGCGGCTGATCGACGGCCTGCTGACCCTGGCCGACTCGGAGAACGAGCTGACCGAGCGTACGCCGATCGACCTGGCCGAGGTCTGCGCGCACGTCCTCGACCAGACCGGGAGGCAGGCACCGGACGTCCTGGTGCGTCGGTCGCTCGCGCCGGCCCCGGTCAGCGGCGACCCGGTGCTCGTGGAGCGGCTCACCGTCAACCTGGTGGAGAACGCGGTGCGGCACAACCTGCCCGCCGACGGCTGGGTCGAGGTGCGCACCGGCCTGTCCGACGACGGCCGGGCCACCCTGACGGTGACCAACACCGGCCCGGCGATCGCCGGCTACGACATCGAGACGATGTTCCAGCCGTTCCGCCGGCTGTCGCGGGAGCGGGTCGCCGGGGCCCGGGGCTTCGGGCTGGGCTTGTCGATCGTCCGCGCGGTGGCCCGCGCGCATGGTGGCACCGTCGACGCGCAGCCCCGCCCGGCGGGCGGCCTGATCGTCACGGTCACCCTGCCGGTGGCCTGACCGCGCCGCGACATCTCGCCCGCCAGACCGGCGGGCCGATCGACCTCAGCGGAAGAAGGCGCGCAGGACGGCGGCGGTCTCGGCCTCCAGCACGCCGCCGTAGACCTCGGGTCGATGGTTGAGCCGGCGGTCGCGGAGCACGTCCCAGAGTGATCCGGCCGCGCCCGTCTTGGGCTCCCACGCGCCGAAGACGACTGTGGAGACCCGGGCCAGCACCAGCGCCCCCGCGCACATGGTGCACGGTTCCAGGGTGACCACCAGGGTGCAGCCGTCCAGCCGCCACCGGCCGGCCCGCTCGGCGCCCCGGCGCAGGGCCAGCACCTCGGCGTGGGCGGTGGGGTCGCCGGTCAGCTCCCGTTCGTTGCGCCCGGTGGCCAACTCGGTCCCGTCCGGCCCGTAGAGCACCGCACCCACCGGCACGTCGTCCACGTCGGTAGCGCCCGTCGCGGCGTGGTCAGCGCCGGTGACGGCGATCTCCAGGGCGCGGCGCATCCACAGCTCGTGGCGCTGCCGACGGCCGACCGCACCCGGGTCGGCCAGGCCCTCGGACGCGCCCGGTCCGGCACGCCCCACCGCACCGGGAGTCGGCTGTCCCGGTCGGATCGTCTCCAGAGCCGGGTCGGTCGCGTCGGCCGGCTCAGACCTCACGCAACTCCTCGACCTCGTCGGCACAGCCGAGCACCTGGCAGATCTCGGCGGTGACGTCCGCCGGCAGCATTCCCTCGTGGGTGCACAGGGTCAGCAGCTTCTGCGCGGAGATGCCCAGGTTGGCCAGCAGGTCGGCCTCACCCACCGGATCGGCCTCCGGATCGACGACGGGCTGCTCGCTCTCCTCGTCACCGGTGGTCACCGGGCGCGGCTCGTCGTCGCCGTCGAGCCCGGTGACCGAGGTCTTCAGGTCACCGACCAGTAGCGCGCCCAGCGGCGACTCCTCGGCGTACGCGGAGTCCGAACCGAACACCCGCAGATCCTCGCCCTCGTCGAGACGCAGGATCACCAGGTACGCGTCATCGGCCTCGACGAAGAGCAGCGACACGTCGGCCTCCTGGTCGACGTCACGCAGCCGCTCGGCAACCTCGTCGATGTCGGTGGCGCCACGCAGGCTGACCTCGGCGGCGGTCCAGCCACTGTCGTCACGCACCACGGCCGCAGCGAAGTACGACACGGTCCCCCCAATAGCCCTCGACACAGCGTCGACTCGTTACGCGTGCACGTTAGCCGGTCGGGTCGGCAGGCGACTCGTCAACGCCCCGAAGGGTCGGTCATTCCTGACAAAGTCGGATCAGCTGGCGACGCGACGGCGGGTAGCGATGAGCTGGCGCAGACGCTCGGTGCGCTGCCGCTGTGGTCGGCTGCGCTGTCGGACCGCGCGGGCGCCCGCCAACTCGGCCAGCAACTGCAGGCGGCGGCGACTGCGATCCGGGTCCTGTCGCGGGGTGGTCCAGGCCATAGTGCCGAGCGTGCCGAGTCTCGGCGGCCACGTCAAGACGGCGTTCGCTACGCAGCCAACCGGGCACGCGGCGCAGTCATCCGCGGTCGCCAATTCATCGCCGCCGCCCGATCACCACAACGGCCAGTCACCGCTGGTGGCCCAGCGGACCGTCACCACGGCGGCGGCGATGCTCCAGCCACCCGCCGTGACGATGGCCACCCCGGTGGCAACCCCCCGGTCGCCGTAGCGGATCAGCACCAGCGCGGTCAGCCACGCCAGCAGGCCCGCCAGCACCGTCCACCACGCGTAACTTGTCACATCGGTGCCGAGCAGGCCGAACAGCAGCAGCCAGGTGGTCGCCGCGGCACCGCCGGCGGCGACGCCGCCACCGGTCACCGGGTGCGGCTCGCGGTAGGTGGGGCGGGGCGGCGGCCCGGCGGGGAAGAGCCCCGAGGGGGTACGCGCCACCTGCTGCGCGGCGACACCCGGGTCCGGGCCGGGATCGGGTCGGGCAATGGTCACCGTCGCTGCCCTCCTCACGCGTGCCGCTCGTGCTCACGGTACCGGCTCTGCCAGGATGACCTGATGCCCTCGCCGACGATCAGCCGCCGCGCGCGTCCGGCGTACCCGATCCTGCTGCTTCTCGCCCCGGTGCTGGCCGCCGGCTGCGCGACCACCCGGCCGGGGGTGCCGGCCGACGGCGCCCGGCCGACGCCGTCGGCGGTCTGGGCGACAGCCGATCAGCCGGTGTCGCCGTCGGCCCCGCCGACGCCGTCGGCGACCGGCCCGGCCCGCCCGGCGCCGTCGTCGGCCAAGCCGTCGGCGACGGCACCCCGCACCGGGCTGAAGCACGTCTTCCCGGTACGCGCCGACAACGTGGACTACCACCCGACGCACGGGGCGTACCCGGCCACGGACCTGTTCGCCGACTGCGGTGAGCCGTTCGTGGCGGTGACCGACGGGAAGGTGCTGGAGGTGAGTCGCGTCGACAGGTACACAAAAGGTGGGCCGCAGGGCCCGGACAACGGCGGCCTGTCGGTGTCCCTGCTCGGCGACGACGGGGTGCGTTACTACGGCTCGCACCTGAGCGTCGTGTCCAGCGGCGTCGACGCCGGTGTGCGGGTCCGCGCCGGGCAGCAGCTCGGCAAGGTGGGGCGCACCGGCAACGCCAACAACGTCTGCCACGTGCACTTCGGCATCTCGCCGCCGTGCACCGGCAAGGACGGCTGGTGGATTCGGCGCGGTGTGCTCTGGCCGGCTCGTTACCTGGATTCCTGGCGGGGTGGCGGCAATCGGGAGCCGGCCCCCGAGGTCGTCGCGTGGCAGCGCGAACACGGCTGCCCGAAGGCGCCCTGACATGGCTGACCCCAGGGATCCCATCGCCGACCTGCGGCGCATCGCGTTCCTGCTCGAACGCGCGAACGAGGCCACGTACCGGGTACGGGCGTTCCGGTCGGCGGCGAAGGCGTTGGCGGGTCTGCCGGCGACCGAGGTTGCCGCACGGGCCGCCAACGGCACGCTCACCGAGTTGACGGGTGTCGGCGACGTGACGGCCCGCTGCGTGGCGGAGTCGCTGGCCGGCGAGGAGCCGGTCTACCTGCGCCGGCTGGTGGCGACCGAGGGCAGCGACCTGGATGCCGAGGCCACGGCGCTGCGCGCCGCCCTCAGGGGCGACTGCCACACCCACTCGGACTGGTCCGACGGCGGCTCGCCGATCGAGGAGATGGCACTGGCCGCTGTGGAGTTGGGCCACGAATACCTGGTGTTGACCGACCACTCGCCCCGGCTGACGGTGGCCCGGGGGCTGACCGCGGACCGCCTGCGCCGGCAGCTCGACCACGTGGCGCAGGTCAACGCCGCACTGCCGGAGGGGTTCCGGATCCTCACCGGCATCGAGGTGGACATCCTCGCCGACGGCTCACTCGACCAGGACGACGAGCTGCTGGCCCGGCTGGACGTGGTGGTCGGCTCGGTGCACAGCGGTCTGAAGGACGAGCGGTCGAAGATGACCCGGCGCATGCTGGCCGCGGTCGCCAACCCGCACCTCGACATCCTCGGTCACGTCACCGGCCGGATGGTGTCGTCCCGCCCGGCCGGGGTGACCGGTCCGGGTGACCGGGGGCACCGCGCCCGCACCCGGGCGGAGAGCGACTTCGACGCGGACGCCGTCTTCGCCGCCTGCGCCGAGCACGACACCGCCGTCGAGATCAACTCCCGGCCGGAGCGGCAGGATCCGCCGAAGCGTCTGATCCGTCGCGCCCTGGAGGCCGGCTGCCGGTTCGCCATCAACACCGACGCGCACGCGCCCGGCCAGCTCGACTGGCAGCGGTTCGGCTGCGAGCGGGCCGCCCTCTGCGGCGTCCCCGCCGACTCGGTGGTCAACACCTGGCCAGCGGAGCAGCTGGTCGCCTGGACGCGCAAGCGCTCCTAACCAGCGGCCCCGACCGGCGGCCCCGACCAGCGGCCAGCGGCCAGCGGCCTTGACCAGCGGCCTTGATCGACTCGGCTTTCTTGAAATCGGCCTGTCCCACTGCCTTGGACACCGCGACTTCATGAAAGCCGAGTCGATCAAGCGCTGAATCGAGTCGCCGCAGCGGCCCTCAGCGGCGTGCGGGCTCGACGGCCGCCGAATCTACGGCCGCAGGCTCGACGGCCGCGGACTCGACGGTGGAGACAGCGGGCTCGGCGGCAAACGCGCGCCCGGCCGCGGACTTGGGGCGGGCCGCGGACCCGAAACCGGCCGCGGACCCGGGACCGGCCGCGGACCCGGGACCGGCCGCGGACCCGGGACCGGCCGCGAACTCGGCGGGCTCGGCGGGAGCGTTGACGTCGACCACCGGGCGGGGCTTCCGGCGGCCGAGCACACCCTGCGCTACCGCGACTCCCAGCAGCACGATGAGCGCGCCGACCGGTTGGTGCCAGTTGAGCCGCTCGCCGAGCGCCACGGCTCCGATCAGCACCGCGAAGATCGGGATCAGGTACGTGACAGTGGACGCGGTGCTCGCGCCGGCCACCCGGATGTTGCGCATGTTGATGACGAAGGCGAGCCCGGTGCCGAGCGCACCGAGGGTCAGCACGCTGGCGACCACTCCCGCCGACAGTTCGGTGGGCAGCGGCGGCAGGCCGGCGACGAACGGCGTGACGATGGCAAGTTGCCCGGCCGCGAGCAGCAACTGCGCGGCGGACAGCGACAGGCCGGAGTAGGAGCTGCCGGCGACGAACCGCTTCTGGTAGGGGATGGCCACGCCGTAGCAGGCGGCCGCACCGAAGCACATCAACTGCCCGGTGAAGTGTGCCCCGCCGATGCCCTCCCAGACCCCCAGCACCACCAGCACGCCGAGGAAGCCGAGCCCGAGCCCGATCGCGCGGCGCACGGTCAGCCGCTCGGTGCGGAAGACCAGCACCGCCAGTGGCAGCACGATCAGGGGTGTGGTCGCGTTCCAGATGCCGGCCAGCATCGACTCGACCCGTTGCTCGCCGTAGCCGAAGAGGGTGAACGGCACGGCCACGCCGAACGCGGCGACGACGGTGAGATGCCCCCAGACCCGAGGGTCGCGGGGCAGCCTGTCGCGCAGCACGGCGAGGACGACCAGCAGGGTTACCGCGCCGGCGACGACCCGGTAGAAAGTGAGCTGGACCGGGTGCAACTCGGCCACCCCGACCTTGATGAACAGAAAGCTGGAACCCCAGATCGCGGCGAGGGCGACGAAGCCCGGCAGCCAGGTGCGAACCGGCGCCTTGTCAGGAGTGATATCGGCAGTCACCCCTGACACTCTGCCGGAACCCACCGACAAAGTCGCGCGCCTTTCGGTCGTTGCGCCGCTCGTCACGCCAGCGGCCTGAACACGACAAACGTCATCGACACGGGGGTGGGTTGGTCACGTAGGGTCGCAGCGTGGGACGAATCGATGAAATCGCCAACCGTTACGTGGCAGAGTGGGCGCCGTTGAGCCCCACCGGCGCCACATTCGTCGGCATCGCCGGCCATGATGACCAGCTCGACGACCTCTCGCCGGAGGGTTACCAGGCGCGCGCGGACCTCACCCGCCGGACGCTCACCGAGCTTGAGGTGACCGAGCCACAGACCGAGTCCGAGCGGATCGCCAAGGAGGCCATGCAGGAACGACTCGGCCTGGACCTGGCCCGGTACGAAGCGGGCGAGACGACAAGCGGCATCAGCGTGATCGAGAGCGGGCTGCACGAGATCCGCATGGTGTTCGACCTGATGCCGACCGCGACCAGCGACGAGCAGGCCAACATCGCCGCCCGACTCAACGGTTTCGCCGGCGCGCTGGACAACTACAAGGTGACCCTCCGTACGGCCCTCGCCGCCGGTCAGGTCAGCTCGAAGGTGCAGCTGGTCGAGGTCGCCAAGCAGTGCGACATCTGGGTCGACCCGACTCAGGACAACTTTTTCCACGGGTTGGTCGAGCGGCTGGGCGCTGAGGGCTCACTCGGCGCGGAGCTGCGTCGGGGCGCGGCGGCGGCGACCGCGGCGACCGCCGAGTTCGGCCAGTTCCTGCGTACCGAGTTGGCCCCGCACGGGCGGGACAAGCAGGCCGCCGGGCGGGAGCGCTACGAGCTCGCCTCGCAGTACTTCCTCGGCGCAAAGGTCGACCTGGACGAGACGTACGCCTGGGGTTTTGCGGAGTTGGCCCGTCTGGAGGCGGAGATGCGCGTCGTCGCGGGGCGCATCGCCGGTTCCGGTGCCACAGTCGACGAGGCCGTGGCCAAGCTGGACGCCGACCCGGCCCGGACCATCCAGGGCAAGGAGGCGTTCCGGGACTGGATGCAGGCGCTGGCCGACAAGGCGATCGCCGAGCTGCACGGCACCCACTTCGACATTCCGGAGCAGGTCCGCCACATCGAGTGCTGCCTCGCCCCGACCAGCGACGGCGCCATCTACTACACCGGCCCGAGTGAGGACTTCTCCCGTCCGGGCCGGATGTGGTGGGCGGTGCCGCAGGGCATCAGCGACTTCTCCACCTGGCGGGAGGTGACCACGGTCTACCACGAGGGCGTGCCAGGTCACCATCTCCAGGTGGGGCAGACCGCTGTCCGGGCCGACCTGCTCAACCGCTGGCAGCGACTGCTCTGCTGGGTGTCCGGGCACGGCGAGGGTTGGGCGCTCTACTCGGAGCGGCTGATGGACGAGCTGGGCTACCTGGAGGACCCGGGCGACAAACTGGGCATGCTCGACGCCCAGGCGATGCGTGCCGCACGGGTGATCGTCGACATCGGCATGCACCTGGAGCTGGAGATTCCGAAGGACAACCCCTTCGGGTTCCACCCGGGCGAGCGGTGGACGCCCGAGCTGGGCTGGGAGTTCATGCGGGCGCACTGCCGCGTTCCGGACGAGAACCTGCGCTTCGAGCTGAACCGCTACCTGGGCTGGCCGGGGCAGGCGCCGTCGTACAAGGTGGGTGAGCGGATCTGGCTCCAGGCCCGCGAGGACGCCAAGGCCCGCAAGGGCGCCGACTTCGACCTGCGGGAGTTCCACCGGCAGGCGTTGGACCTGGGTGCGCTGGGTCTCGACCCGCTGCGCCGGGCGCTGGCCCGGCTCTGAGCCAGTAACGGTTACCGGCGTCGGCGGTACGATGTGCCGCCGGCGCCGTGCCCATTCAGCCGAGGGTCAGCGCCAGCGCGGGTCGGGCGGTCAGCGTGTCACTTGTGACGTACGCCAGGTCGATGACCGGATCGGTGAACGTGATCGGGATGGGCGAGGTGATCGGGATTCCATCCGGCAGTGGCAGATCCGGAGTCAGTGTGATCTTGATGCCGAGTAGCCGCCCGACGAACCGGGTGGCGTAGAAGGCCACGTTTCCGCTGACTGTCAGCCGGTCGGTCGCGTACCGCTGGTTGCGCCCCTGCGGGCCGTCGGCGCGGAGCAGGAAGTCGTCGGTGACCGCCTCACGCATGCTGAACTTCAGCACCTTGAGGTCGCCTTGCACCGTGTGCAGGTCGGTGACTCCATCGAATCGCAGCCCGGTCATCCGGACCGACGTGCCGGTGAGCTTGGACGGCGTCTGCGCCACTTTCGGCAGGGCTGGATCGGCGGCGATGCGCGGCAGCGGCTTTCCCGGCTTCACCACGCCCGGCTTGTCCGGAGTGCCCGACGCGTCGGAGGCCGGCGTGCCCGGCTTGGCGGGGGTCGACGTGCCGGGCCCGCCCGGGACCGGCGGAGGGCAGGTGCCGGGGCGGTTGGTCGGCGTGCCGGTTGGTCGCGTCGTGGGCGTGGCGTCCGGGCTGGTCGACGCCGTCGGGGTCTCTCCACGGCGTCCGCCGCCGAGCAGATCGCCGACTCCGTCCAGGATGTCGGTGAGCAGGTTGCCATCCCGGACCGGACTCGGGGTCGGCGTGGCCGGGCTGGCGCTGGGCGACGTGCTGGCATCCCGGGACGGGGTGGGACAGGCGATCGTCGCCGGCCGGCTCGGAGCCGCCCGCACCGCTCGCGGTTGCACGGCCAGCCCACCGGCTGCCAAACCGAGCACCACGAGGATGATGCCAAAGGCTTGCCGAGGGTCAGCGGAACGTCCGGGCCACTCGGGCGGCGGACCCTCGTCGGACCCCGGCGCCGCCGTCGGGCGATCAGACCCCGCAACGTCGGCCTGCTCGACGTCCGCCCGCGCCACGTCGGCCCGCGCCACGTCAGGAAGCGCCACGTCAGCCCGCGCCACGTCGGCCCGCGCCACGTCAGGAAGCGCCACGTCAGGAAGCGCCGCGTCAGGAAGCGCCGCGTCAGACCGCGTCGTGGCGGACTGCGTCGTGGCGGGCTGCTCGACGTCGGGCTGCGGGGTGGTGGGCGGTGCTGGGCTGGTCGGCGTCCAGGCGAAGGCGAGGGCGCTGCCCACGATGCCGAGCAGCAGTCCGACGAAGAAGCCGCCGAGGTTGAGCCCGATCAGCGAGTAGACCGCGGTGACCGCCGCGACGATCGAATAGAACAGGCGCTGCGCCGGGGTGAACCAGAGCAGCAGACCGCAGGTCACCAGAATGATCGGGATCAGCAGCGAGAGCAGGCCGCTCGCCCCGCTGTGGAAGCTGAGGCCGTTGAGGGTCATCCGGGTGGACGCAAACATCTCCAGCCCGGCCAGGGCGGTGAGCAGGCCGCCGGTGAACGGTCGGCTGCGCCGCCAGCGGCGGAAGAGCCGCCACGCCTGAGCCGGACCGCCGGGCCGGGCGTGCGACGGGTTCGCGGTTGTCACGTACTCCTCCTGGCCGCGCGGGGACGGGGACACCGGCCGGACCCGCGGCGGTGGCGCACCGCGGGCCTCGGCTCACCTCAGAAGCACTCCTTGCCCTTGGCGTCCTCGCCCACGTTGACCTTCAGCCGGAGCCCGACCAGGTTGAACGTCGCCGCCGTGGTGTAGCGGGACACCTGTTGCAGGTTGGTGATGGTGACGTGGTCGGAGTTCTGACCGAACGAGCCGGCCTGTGCCGTCGGGTTCAGGTCGGTGGCGTCCCGACCGATCCTGATGTTGGTGAAGGTGGCGTTGCCGTTCAACGAGTCCATCGCGATCAGCAGGTCCTTGGCCCGCGCGGGCTCCTTGCCCTCACCGGCGTTGATGGTGAGCACCACCGGCAGGCCCGGCAGGTCGGCGCGGACGGACTGGCAGAGGCTGTACAGCTCGGCGCTGCTGATCTCGGAGAGCGCGATCGGGTGGACCTGGCCGGCCTTCCCGTCCTTGCCCTTCTCGCGGACGATGCCGCCGTACTGCTTGAAGCCGTCGCCCTCAAGGCGCTCGGCACCGATCTTGAAGGTCTGGCCGGAGACCGTGATGTCGGACGCGATGGCACCTGTCGACATTCCGAACAGGATGGCGCCCGCGGCGGCCGTGGCGGGCACCGCCATGGCGGCGAAGCGCCGCCACCGGGTACGACCCTGATTGTCCAACCGATCCTGCACGGGTTCCTCCTGAGGTGGATGCGCACGGCTCACCGGTGACGAACTGGCGGCTCTGCGTCGGGGCCCGTCATCTGTTACCGGCGGGTAATGATCGGGCTTGATGGTGCACCTATGAGGCGCAGCTCACAACCCCCCAGCTACTCGTCGGTAACAGTCGATCGGTACGGGGGCAGCGCTGTGTCACGGCGAGGGCGAGAAAGCCACAGAGAGAAGCCGGCAAAAGCCACGAAAAGCTGGCACAGCCAACGGGGTTGGCTGCGGAAAGTAATGAGGCATTGACCGATTACAATAACGTAACGAAGGTAAGGCAGCGGTCAGCCCCGCCGATCAGGACTCCGCGACCAGCCAGTCCTCGAGAAGGCGGTGGTCGATCGCGTCCACCCGCCCGAGCGTACGACCGGAAGCCACCCGCTCCCGCAGCTCCGCCCGGGTGAACCAGCGCGCCTCCAGCAACTCCTCGCCGTCGACGCGTACCTCGTCGGAGCCGGCGGTGGCCCGGAAGCCCACCATCAGGCCAGCGGGGAACGGCCACGCCTGCGACCCCTGGTAGGTCACATCGGTGACCGTCACGCCCGCCTCCTCGGCCATCTCTCGACGGACCGCGTCCTCCAGGCTCTCGCCGACCTCGACGAAGCCGGCCAGCGTCGAGAACGCGTCCTCGGCCGCACCCGCGTGCCGGGCCAGCAGGCAGCGTCCCGGCCGGCCGGGTGCCTCGACCAGCACGATGATCGCCGGCTCGATCCGGGGAAAGAGGAGCCGACCGCACTCCGCGCCCGTGCAGGTGCGCATGTGCCCACCGCCATCGGCGACGGCCGGCGCGCCGCACGTCCCGCAGAATCGCTGCTGCCGGTGCCAGTGCAACAAACCCCTGGCGTACGCCTGGACGGCCGCGTCGCCCGGTTCGAGCCGCCCGACAAGTGCCCGTACGTCGACGGACCGCGCCGCCCCGGCCATCTCGGTGGCGGCGCGTTCGGGCAGTGCGGACAGGTCCACGGCGAACACGGCGACGTCCCCGTCGAGCCCCAGGAAGACCGTCTCACTCGCGGCGGACCGGACGAGAGACGCCCGCTCGGCGGTGAGCCGGACCGGCCCGTCCGCGTCGACGAGACACCGGTCCCGCCACAACGCCAGCACCACGGTTGTCGACTCGGCGAGCAACGCGCTCAACCGGGTCGGATCGGTGCGCAGGGGGCCCGCCCGGTCCAGCCAACCGCCGCCGTACGCCAACACCCGCTCCGCAGTGTCCACCCGGCCACCGTGCCACGTCCGCGGTCCGTGGCCAGCACCGCCCCCGTACCTCGGTGGGTGGTCCGTCACCGTGCTCCGCCGACACACCGGGCGACACGCGGTAGCGGCACCTGGCCGGCACAGCCGAAGGACGGCCGGGCATTCGTTACCGTAGGTGCCTCCGGGAGGGCGTACCTCCCGTGCACCCTGGCGATCGAGGTTGCAGTGACGCTCTACGGCGAAAAGGGTCCGCCCGCCGACGACCGGCCCACAGTGCAGGTCACCGCCGTCACCTGGCCGGACGACGGACCGGTGACGGTGCCCGTCCCCAGCGAGCCGGAGGGCGTCCCGAGTCGCCCCCGGAGGGTGCGGATGCTGCTCGCCGCCAGCGTCAGCGGCGGTGTCCTCGCCGCCGTGGCGGGTGTCGGAGCCTGGGCGTACGCCGGTGACGTTCCCCGCGGCACCAGCGTGCTCGGCACCGAGCTGGGTGGCCGGAGCCGCGCCGAGGCCGATCGGGAGTTGCGGGCGGAGCTGGACCGGCGGGCGGCGGCCCTCGCCGGCCCGTTGCGGGTCACCGTCGACGGGCGGACCGCCGAGATCAACCCGACGGACGTGGGGTTGGCCGTCGACGTGCCGGCGACCGTCGCGGCGGCAGCCGCGGCCGACGCGCACCCGGTCAGCCGCCTGGTCGGCTCCCGCACTGTCGATCCGGTGGTCACCGTCGACGTGGACAGGTTGGACGACGCGCTGCGTAGGGTGCTCGGCGACCAGGCCCAGGGGATGACGATGCCGGCGATCACCTACCAGGGCGTCACACCGAAGATCGTCCAGCCCAAGCCGGGGCTGGCCCTGGAGCCCCAGCGCTCGGCCGAGGTGGTCCGCGCCGGCTGGCTGGCCGGTACCCCGGTCACCGTGCCACTTGTGGAGCGCCACCCGGCGACCACGCCGGAGGAGTTGGACCGGCTGGTCACCGAGCTGGCCAAGCCGGCGGTCGCCGCACCGGTCACCCTGCGCACCGAAAAGGGTTCGGTGCTGGTCCCACCCGCCGCCATCGCGAGAAGCCTGCGGTTCACCGCCGACAAGACCGGCAAGCTGACCCCTTCGGTGGACGTGAAGCGGCTGCGTGCGGCGCTCGGCGACGACCTGGCGGCCATCGAGGTGCCGCCGAAGAACGCCACGATGACCATCTCCGGTGGTCGTCCCACCACCACCGACGGGCGGCCCGGTCTGCGACTGGACATGACGAACCTGGGTCCGGGCCTGCTGGCGGTACTGCCGAAGTCCGACGGCCGCGAGGTGACCGGTGAGCTGAAGCCGACGCCTCCGGAGCTGACCGCGGAGAAGCTGACCGGCCTGGGCATCAAGGAACGGGTGTCCACCTTCACCACCCGCTTCACCGGCGGACTGACCATGCCCCGCAACCGGAACATCGCGACCATCGCGAGGCAGGTGGACGGCACCGTCGTCCTGCCCGGGAAGACGTTCTCGTTGAACGGTCACACCGGTGAACGCGGCTACGCCCAGGGCTACCTTGACGCACCGGTCATCCTCGACGGCAAGTTGGTGCCGGGCGTCGGCGGCGGCATCTCACAGTTCACCACCACGCTGTTCAACGCGACGTACTACGCCGGGCTGGAGGACGTCCAGCACAAGCCGCACTCGTACTGGTTCGACAGGTACCCGGCAGTCATCGAGTCGACGATCATCTGGCCGAACCTGGACTTCAAATTCCGAAACAACACCGAGTACGGCGTACTCATCGACACCTCGTACACGTCCAGCACGATCACCGTGTCGATCTGGAGCACGAAGATCTACGACAGTGTGAAGACGGAGTACGGTCCACGCCGCAACATCACCGCGCCGAAGCTGATCCACCTCGAACCCGGCCCCTCGTGCATCGCGACAAACGGCATCAACGGCTTTACCCAGGACGCCTTCCGAGTCATCAAGAAGGGCGGCACTGTGGTCAAGCGGGAGAAGTTCAGCTGGCGCTACGACGCGGAACCCCGCTACGTCTGCGGGCCGAAGCCCTCCTGAGGTCGCACCACTCGGAGGTCAGCCCGCGGCGTCACCGCTGCCCCGTCCACTGGGCCGGCCGCCCTGGGGAGGCGTCGGCAGCATGCGCGCCTCCTGCACACGAATCTCGGCCCGGAACCGATGCGCCGCCGGATGCCACATCTCCTCGAACGGGCCCATGACGTCCGCACCCACGCCGCGCCGACGCACACGGGCTCCCAGCCACCAGACGATGCCCAGGATCGCGGCCACGCAGCCGGCGAACGCCAGCAGTATCAGAACGTCAGCCACACCCCGAACCTAACCCGAGGTCGGCGAGAACGGGTCGACGGCCGACGGGCCGCCGGACCTGGCTGGTGACCGACGGGGGCCGCAGCCCGTGCCCTCCACAAGGACATGCCGCCTTGGACCCACCCCACGGTTGATCGACTCGGGTTTGTTGAATCGCGGTGTCCCGCACTCGCGGATAGCGCGATTTCACGAAAGTCGAGTCGATCAACCGGTGCGCAGGTTGCGGTCGTGCCCTAGAACGGGAACGCAGAATGGGCCACCCCGTATCGGGGTGGCCCATTCTGGAAGATTGTCCGGCGGCGTCCTACTCTCCCACACCCTCACGAGTGCAGTACCATCGGCGCTGGAGGGCTTAGCTTCCGGGTTCGGAATGTAACCGG